>WHTG01000249.1 GCA_009377835.1 Nitriliruptorales bacterium | reverse complement strand
TGGTGGTGCTGTTCGCGTGGCTGGAGTTGGCCGCGCTGATCGGCGTGTTGTTGTTCTTCGTGCTCCGCCGAGGGCCGCGTTGACCACCAACCGAAGTGCGCGTTCCCTTTCGAATGGCGGGACGTCCCGGGCGCGCTGTCCCTGGCGCGTCGCCGCAGGTTTACCCACAACGGCGACGGTGAGGCTGACACGTGACCACAGCCTGGGACGTATGCGTTCCAGACGTCCCGGGCGGGGAGCCGCCGGTGCGCTGCTGCGGCGGCGTGGGAAAGGAGACCCCGATGAGCTACACGCGCCAGATGCTCGAGACGTATCCGCGTGACTACGGCGTCGACTCCGACAAGCTCGTGGCGTGCATCGACGCCTGCTACGACTGCGCCAATGCCTGCACGCAGTGCGCTGACGCCTGCCTGTCAGAAGAAGGGGTCGCCCACCTGGTCAAGTGCATCCGCCTGAATGCCGACTGCGCGGACGTGTGCCTCGCCACGGGACGTATCCTGGCGCGCCAGACGGAGTATGACGCAAACATGGCACGCACGGCGCTGGAGGCATGCATACAGGCATGTTCGAGTTGCGGCGATGAGTGCGAGCACCATGGCGGCATGGGCATGGAGCATTGCGGCGTTTGCGCCGAGGCCTGCCGCAGCTGCGAACAGGCGTGCCGCGACCTGTTGACCGCCATCAACTGACATTCATCTGTTGGTCGGTGCCGGCGTGACCGGCACCGACCGGAATCCGGGCTTCAGGTCAAGACGACCTCTGGAGACCCGCCTACCGTCGTGCCGCCGCACCTTCCACGACACCGAGCAGGAGTATGGCGGAGATCACGGCGACGATGAACCCGAGGACGTTCAGTTCCCAGATGTCCCCGGTGCCCAGCAGGTTCGCGATCACGCCGCCGACGACGGACCCGGCGAGCCCGACCAGCAGGGTTCCCAGAAGGCCAATGCCCTGCCGGCCAGGTTTGATGAGACGGGCCAGGGCTCCGATCACAAGCCCTGCCACGATGAAGCCGATCATTGCGTTACCTCCTCCGGCGCCCCTCGCGGCGGTGAGGGGTCCTGGGCACAACGTCTCCGCAGGCGTGCGGTGAGAAACGCGCCGGTCCAGGCGGACGCTGTTCCGGCGGCGGCTGTGAACGTCAGAGGCGTTTCAGCCCGGCAGCGACGCCGCGCCGCGCGCGCTTTGTGAGGTGCTTCGCCAGCTCACTGCGGCGCACGCCGCGCGCCACCCGATCTCGGCGTCGCCGTCAGCCGCCATTCTGGTGCGGGTGTCACGCCCTCGACGGACGCGGTGATCGCACATGCGCGTGTCTGCGACGCCCTGCTGCAGGTGCCCTGCACGGTCTTGCCGGTGCGCCGTCGCCATCTCCGGCCAGCGGCACCGACTACCTGCGGCGGCGCCTGGAAGAGGATCGTGAACGGACGGTGAGGCGCGAGGCGGCCCAACGCATCGCCGACCAGATCCACGACTCCTTACGCGGACTCGCCGTGGACTCACGTGTGAAGGTCCTCGCCACGCCAGGTCTGCTGTTTCCGCGGCATATCTTGTCCAGACGGACCGCGTGTCCGAGTTCGCTGATGCGGTCACCGCCTTCAGCGAGGCCCGCACAGATCTCCAGGCACTGTGCACCGGACCGTGGCCTCCGTATCACTTCGCAGGTGAAGGGGCTCTGCAATGAGTGACAGCACGTTCGCAGACCGCTACCTGTGGGGCTCACCGCAGATCGACGCTGTCGCATCCGAGCTGGAGCGTCTGGACCGTTCACTCCCCGGCCGCATCAACGCGGACCCCGAGGGTGTCGAAAAGGGCCTTGCGCAGCTGGTGTTGACCTTGATCGAGCTGCTCAGGCAGCTGATGGAACGCCAGGCCGTCCGGCGGATGGAGTCGGGGACGCTCACAGACGAGGAGATCGAACGGCTCGGCCTGACGTTCATGAAGCTCGAGGAGCGCATGGAGGAACTCACCACGACGTTCGGCTCGGAGAAAGAAATCAATCTGAACCTGGGACCGCTCGGAGACCTCCTCTGAGATCCGGCCGTCCGCCTGACCGACTCCGCGGCGGCCCGGACCGATCCGCAGGCAGGTGTGGTGTCGGCGGGGAGACTTGAACTCCCAAGCCCCGAAGGGCACCAGATCCTTAGTCTGGCGCGTCTGCCAATTCCGCCACGCCGACGTGGGGAGGGCGAGTATGCCTGCGGCCACCGGCCGTCGCAAAGGGTTCTGGGTGCCGAGGCGCTAGCCCTGCGGGCTGTTCTGGACCAGTGCCCCGAGTTCGAAGTGCATGCCGTCGGGCCGGCTCCACCGCCCGCCCCACACGAATCCCCAGCGGTCGAACACCGCGACGACGCGCCGGTCCATCTGCGGCTTCATGCCGAGCCCGTTTGTGGAGACGTTGAAGTCGGCTGCGAGGCCCCAAGCGTGCATCGACAGCGGTCGCGCAGGGTTGAAGTCGATGTGGCGCGGCACCCAGCACCCGCCGTACTGCGACGGATCCATCAGGTGCCCGAGACCCCGGTCCTCGATCTCCTTCAGAGCCCCGTAGAGCTGGTCGACGAACATGCGGTGACAGACGACCTCGCCGTTGAGTAGCGGCATGGGCCGGCGGACGATGTTGCGCCGCACCCAGGCGGGATCGATCTGGATCATGCCGTCGCCCATGTCGACGTAGTTGAAGGGTTCGAACTGGTTGCGCGCGTCGACGCCGGTCAGGAAGGCACGACGGCTCTGCGGCGGCTCGATCACAGAGGCCCGGGCGCCGGAAACCCGTTGGACTCTGCGGGCAACGGCCGAGGGGTCACTGTCCTCGTCGAGCGACACCAGGACGTCGCGGCGTGTCTTGACCCCGAGTGCCGCCGCGGTCTGCGGCGACACCAGCGCGTCCGCGACGGGCGGAATGCCATTGGACGCGTACGCCCCGATGCGAAGCATGTGCCCCTGCGTCCCGGCCGGGACGAAACTTCCGAGATCTGCCTGCAATTCAGTCTGCAGCTGGTAGCCGACGTCATGAGTGAAGGCAGCGTCTCCCTCGACGATTCGCTCCCACACCGCGACCGCATCCGCGGTGACCTGGGGCGTGAGGAGCCGGAATTCCTTGGCCTCCACTGCCGCGACCGTCACCGCCTTGTCGGCGGGGCCGATCTCCACCTGGCCCACGTCGAACGCCGTTGCGAACCGGACGCCGTCGACGCGGCGGATCTTCTCGATCACCCCACTGTCCGGCACACCGGTGACCCGCAGCTTCGGCTGGTGGACCGTGACCTTGCCGAACTTCACCTTGGGCGTGTCGGGTAGGGCGCCCGGCTGTTCGCTGGGATCGCCGGCCGGCTCGACAGGGGCGGACAGCTGGTCCGCAGGCGCAGGGCCCGCACCTGCCACGGGCTGTCCGAAAGGATCGGCGGCGACGTCTGCCGGCGGCTGCTCCGACGAGTTGATGTCCTCCAACCCGGGTCCGGCCGAACTGCCGGGCACGCCGGACACGCTGGCCGTGCACGTGGCCAGCACGAGTGCCGCAAGGCCCGACAGGAGGGCGGCCTTGAGGGTTTTCAGCTTTCGGAGGATCTGCGTCAACGCACGCACCGACGGCTCATGGACTCACCTACGCGGCACGTGGCCGGCGTAACCGTTGCCCCGACATGGGCGACACATCGGACCGATCGTGCAACGCAGGACGGGATCTCGTGTGTCTTCTCTCCATGCTGCCACAGTCATCCCCCCGCCCAAACCGACTCCGACGTTCAGTGCGTAGTCACCTCGACCGCGCGGGCGGCGGGACCGGGCTGCCGCCGTCCGCAGCGCGGCCGGGGCGTAGGCAAAAGGCGGGTCGATAGTCTATGTGCTGCCAACCACACCGTCGCCGGAGGACTGCCGCATGCCGCAGGTCACAGCCTCGACCCCCGCCTCGCTCGTCGAGGGCGTCTACGGCCGGTTCGCCGAGCATGTCGCGGTCGGCCGGGAGCGGCTGGGGCGCCCGTTGACGTTGGCCGAGAAGATCCTGTTGGCCCACATGCGTG
>WHTG01000119.1 GCA_009377835.1 Nitriliruptorales bacterium | reverse complement strand
GGCAGCTGACGGACCCGTTGCCCTGGTAGGACCGACGGGCAGCGGCAAGTCCGCGCTCGCGATGGCGGTCGCGGAGACACTCGACGCCGAGATCGTTGCCGTCGATGCGTTTACCGTCTACCGCGGGATGGACGTCGGAACGGCCAAGCCAACGCCCGCCGAACGCCGTCGCTGCCGGCACCACATGATCGACGTTCTCAGTCCCCAGGATCAATGCAGCGTGGAGTGGTTCCAGTCGGCCGCCCGTGCGGCGATCCACGACGTGACCGTCCGTGGCCGGACGCCGTTGCTGGTCGGCGGCTCCGGGCTGTACTTCCGCGCAGTTGTCGATCCCCTGGAGTTCCCCCCGACGGACGCGGCGGTGCGCGCAGCGGTCGAGGAGCGCTACCGCGACGCCCCGACGCAGGCGCACGCGGACCTTGCGATCATCGATCCCGAGGCAGCCGCGCGCATCGACCCCGGCAACGTCCGCCGCGCCGTGCGCGCGCTGGAGGTGTACGACCTGACCGGCCGCCCGTTCAGCGACTGGAGGCGGGCATGGGACCGCTGGGACTCCGTCTACGACTCGCTTACCGTCGTCGGCGTCGGCATGGACCGTCCCACACTGGCCGCGGCGCTGGACCGGCGTGTCGACAGCATGGTCGCCCAGGGCTGGCTCGACGAGGCGCGCCGGCTTGCGCAGCAGCCGCTGTCGGCGACGGCCCGCCACGCGATCGGCTACGCGGAGCTGCTCGACCATCTCGCCGGCGGCGTCGCGCTGGAGCGGGCGGTGGAACAGATCAAGGCACGAACCCGCCACTACGCCGTACGCCAGGATCGATGGTTCCGCACGGACCCACGGGTACAGTGGACTACCGCCGACGATGCCCCCGACCTGCTGCGGACGCTATGCACTTCGTGAAGGTTCACGGGGCCGGCAACGACTTCATCCTCCTGCCGGACCTCAACGACACGCTTGAACTGCACCCCGGTCTTGTGCAGCGTCTCTGCGCGCCACACCTCGGGCTGGGAGCCGACGGCGTGATCCGCCTGGCCCCTGCGCGCAGCGGCGTCGACGCCGACGTGTTCATGGACTACTGGAACGCCGACGGATCGATCGCGGAGATGTGTGGCAACGGCGTGCGGTGCGTGGCGAAGTACGTCGCTGACCGCGGGCTGGTGACATCGGACACCGTGCGTGTGGACACACGCGGCGGTGTGAAGGCTGTGGAGATCATCACCCGCGGCGCAGGCGATCTGGTCGAACGCGTGCGTGTCGACATGGGGGCGCCCGTCGTCGGCAAGGTCGACTGGCCGCTGGACGTCAACGGTGAGACGCTCAACGTGACCACCCTGTCGATGGGGAACCCGCATGCCGTGATCGAGGTGGACGAGGTGGCCGACGAGGATCTCGAACCGCTGGGCCGGCGCTTACAGGAACACGAGGCGTTTCCCGACGGGACGAACGTCGAGCTGATCACCGTCGATGACCGCAGCGTCGTCCGTGGTCGCATCTGGGAGCGGGGGGTCGGCGAGACCATGGCTTCCGGGACCGGCGCGTCGGCCATGGCGGCCGCGGCGCACCTGCTCGGGCTCGCGGACCGCGAGACGCGGGTCGTGCTACCCGGCGGCGCTCTCGACGTCGAGTGGACAGAGACAACTCTGCAGATCACGGGTCCCGCCGCCGAGGTCGCCAGCGGGGAACTGGACGAGGCGTGGTTGACGACGATCCGCTGACCGACGACGCGGCGCTGACCGAGATGGAGCACGTCGAGGAAGCGCTGGAAATGTCGCGCGCCGCGCGCCGTCGCCTGGAGGCGGAGCGCATCGAGGAGGGCGCCCCCCGTGAGGGCGTTGCCATTTTCCGTCCCGTCGAGAAGGCGGTGCTCGTCGCCCTGCACCTGGGGGCCCAGAGCGGGCACGACGTGGAGGCGTCGCTGGACGAACTGGAGCTGCTGGTGGACACGGCCGGCTCGCGGACTGTGGGCCGTGTCATCCAAAGGCGCGACCACCCCGATGTGGCGACCTTCGTCGGCCGCGGAAAGGTCGAGCAGCTCAAGGAGCATGCGCACAGCCTGGGGGCCGACGCCGCGATCTTCGACGACGAGCTGTCACCGGCGCAGCAGCGCAACCTCGAGGAGAAGATCGGGGTGAAGGTGCTGGATCGCACGATCGTGATCCTCGACATCTTCGCTCAGCATGCCTCCAGCCGGGAGGGCAAGGCCCAGGTCGAACTCGCCCAGCTGTCCTACTTGCTCCCGCGGCTGCGCGGCTGGGGCGTCGCGCTGTCCCGACAGGCCGGTGGGCGCGTCGCGGGCGGTGCCGGGATCGGTACCCGCGGCCCCGGTGAGACGCAGCTGGAGGTAGATCGCCGCAAGATCAACCGCCGGATAACCAAGCTGCGCCACGATCTGCGGGAGTTCGCCAAGGCCAGGCGGGTCAAGTCACAGGAGCGTGAACGCCGCGACGTTCCCACCGTCGCGCTGGTCGGCTACACCAACGCCGGGAAGTCGACCCTGCTCAACCGCATCACCGGGGCGGACGTCTACGTCGCCGACCAGCTGTTCGCGACGCTTGACACCACGGTGCGTCAGCTGGACCTGCCGGACGGGCGGCAGGTCGTCGCCACGGACACCGTCGGGTTCGTCAAGAAGCTGCCGACGCAGCTGGTCGAGGCGTTCAAGTCGACCCTGGAGGACACCCTGCGCGCCGACCTGCTGCTGCATGTCGTGGATGCGTCGCATCCTGAGGCCGAGGCGCAGATCGTGGCGGTCGACCGGGTCCTGGCGGACATCGGCGCCGACGGCCTGCAGCGGCTGCTGGTGCTGAACAAGGTCGACGCCGCAGACCAGGACACGGTGGCCGGGCTGCAGCGCCAGTGGGCTGACGCGGTCACGGTGTCAGCGGTCACAGGAGAGGGTGCCGGCGTCCTGCTCGAACGGGTCGCGCAGGTGCTGCCTCCGAACCGGCGGGTGGTCGAAGCGCTGGTGCCCTACGACCGTGCCGAGCTGGTCGCTGCGGCGCACCGCGAGGGGGAGGTGCTCAAGGAGGAGCACCGGCCGGAGGGCACCTACATCGTCGCCAACCTCGGGCCGGGGGCCGGCACGGCGCTGGCCGAGTACGCCTCGTCGAACCCCTGGGCAGCCGACTCCCTGCGGTAGAACGCCGCGCAAGTGCGCGGGGAGACAAAACCTCAAAACCTGGTGGCCTGGGGGCCTACAGGCTGCGCAGCACCGCCACGACCTTGCCGAGAATCGTGCCATCCGAGTCCGGTGGCACCGGGATGGGTTGGTACCCGTCGTTGGCCGGGTCGAGGAAGATCTCGCCCTCGCTGGTGCGGCGGAAGAACTTGACCGTCGCCTCGCCGTCGATCATCGCGGCGCACATCTCACCCTGCTCGACCTGCGGCTGCTGGCGTATCACCACCAGATCACCTGGGACAACCCCTGCCTGGAGCATCGACTCGCCGCGCACCCGCAGCATGAACAGCGTCCCGTC
This sequence comes from Nitriliruptorales bacterium, assembly GCA_009377835.1. GTDB lineage: Bacteria > Actinomycetota > Nitriliruptoria > Euzebyales > Egibacteraceae > WHTG01. The sequence continues at coordinate 6,482 of WHTG01000119.1, read as the reverse complement.
GCCGACCAGGTCCTTGGGCAGCGGGTAGACGTCCTCGACACGCTCCTCGGCCAGGATCGGGGCGCCGGCCGCGATCTCACCGACCAGCGGGACGTGCTTGGCAGCCGTCACCGGCATCGACAACTCGGTGTCGGGGTCGAAGCGAACTTCGATGGCACGCGGACGTGAGGGGTCTCGGCGCAGGAAGCCTCCGCGCTCCAGGGCAGCGAGCTGCCCGTGGACGCTCGAGGGGGACCGGAGCCCCACGGCCTCCCCAATTTCCCGCACGCTCGGTGGATAGCCCCGTGTCTCCACGGCATCGCGGATCACCTCGAGGATCTGCTGCTGACGCCTGGTCAAGGCCGGATGGGTCATCGCCGAACTCCTTGTCTCACCCTCGTGGCACCGTAGCAACAGAACGGTTCCGGATCAAACACCTGTTCGATTTACCAGTTGACATCGAACTCTCGTTCGATAGGCTAGACGAACAGGAGTTCGATGGGGTGGAGGCGACGCGATGACGGCAGCGGTGATCGACCAGCGGCGACCGGTGCGGCTGCAAGGCACGCAGCACCCGGTGCCCGGCAGCCACGCACGGTGCCGCCCCGTCTTCCTGGTCAGGCGTCTGATCGTCGCACTGGTGGTCGCGGCCATGGTGGTCGCGCTCGCGTCGCTGTGGGCGCTGCGCTCCGAGGCCTCGTCCGGCGACAAAGCGGTGGCGGCGATGGTCGTGGTCGGGCCCGGCGAGACGGTCTGGGACATCGCCCACGAGTACGTTCCCGACGGTGTGCATCCCCAGGCGTACGTCGCGGCCGTCGTGCGCCACAACGAGGTGGACCCGGCGGCGATCGTGCCGGGGACCGTGCTCGAACTGCCGCACCCGTAGGTCGGGCCGGTCAGTCTGCCGTCACCGTCGATCCACGCGTCGCCGCTGGCCACCCGCCACGATGTAGCGCGCGTCGCCGTCGTCATCGGGTCGAATTGGTGGGAATGACCGCGCCGCGTCACGGAACGCTGCGTCATCCGCCTCCTCGAAGCGTTCCAGCGACTGGGCCAGTAGAGCGGCGCGGCCGCAGAAGAAGTCCCACGCCAGCGCCCGCACGATCTCCACGGTGTCGCCTTCGGTACGCTCGTATGGCTCCCAGCCACTCAGGCAGCCCAGTTGCAGGTTGTGTGCGACCGCCGCGCGCAGACCCCTGGTCCACGCACCGCACAGGCTCCACCCGGGGAGCCTGCCCGCACCGGTGCACAGCGTGATGAAGTGCGCGTCGAGTACCGCCTGGCGCAGCGCCGCGTTGCGGGAGTCGCGGTCGCCGGATCCCTGCAGCAACGCATCGGGCACAGTCCCTGCCGCGATGCGCACCAGCAGCGAGAGCAGCCGCGCGTCCGCCCGGATGTAGCGCTCTGCGTCGTGGCCGTACAGGCGCCAGCCATGGGAGGTGTCGACGGCGACGAACATCGGCCGCTGGTCGATGTTCTGGACCATCACGCCGACCTGCAGGAACAGCCGGCGCGCGTCCTGCGAGCGGGCGAACAACGTTCTGATCATCGATTGCAGCTGCCCGTCGGGCGCCAGGCCACCCCATGTCAGGCTCGGGCTGTCGAACGCGGTGACGGCGCGCGGGTCGATCGTGCCGCTGAGCAGGTCGTGCCACACGTCCACCTGGGCTTGATGAAACTGTCCGGCCGACACGCCTTCCGGGAGGATCGGGCGAGCGATCTGCAGCAGTTCGTCGGGCATGACAGACGTGGTCGGCGCGACGGGCTCCCCGGTGAACACATAGCCGCGCAGGGAGCTTCGTTCCAGCACGTCGCGGATCTGCATCCCATCGACGATTCCCACCTGTTGGCGACACCGCTCGACCTCGTCGCAGATGCGAATGATCGTCTCGTCTTGGGGACCCGGCGCGTAGCGCACGTCCCGGTCTGTGTAGACGAACCTGATGGCGCCGGTGGCGACAGCCGGACGCACCGCGCTGCCGGTGATGGACCCGGCCCCGTGGCGGTCGGTGCCGATTGGCGCGGCGGGCAGAGCCGTCAACCACGCCCCGATCTCGTGTTCTTCCTCGCGGGTCGGGAGCTCGGTGATGTCGCTGTGCTGCCGCCCGGCGACAGACCCGGACCGCTTCGCCTTGGTCGCCTCGACCGCGTCTTCCAGCGACACGGCGGGCTGCGCGTCACGCGCAGATGCCAGTTGCCGGGCGACGTCCCGGGGCAGCAGCCTCCTGCCCTCGAGCGCCCCGCGCACAACGGCCACAATCAACTCCGGCGGCCCGTCGCTGGGGACCGTGGCGTTCCACCCCGCCCGCAGCGCCGCGCTGTAGGAGGCCGGCTGTGCGTCGGGCAGCAACGCGACGGTCAGGAGGCCGTCGTCACCCACCGACGGTGGCGCGTCTGTGGCCGAGTCGAGCACGACCAGAAGCACCCTGCGTCCGGCGTCTGTGCAAACCGCCCCGAGGCCGTCCTGCTGATCCGCAGTCTCCGTGGCGAATCCGGCGTCGCGCAGCGCCTGGCCCAGCCCCAGGCGATACGTGGGCGACCCGCCGACCACGAAGCACCGCGTCGTGTCGGGCGTTGGCGCCTCGTTGACCTCCAGGCGATCGGCGGAGGCCGGCTGCAGCGATACTGTCAGTGACTCCGGGGCGCGACGCCGCGCCGAGGTAACCCCCCGATCGGGCGACTTACCTGTGGACAACGACCTGCACCTGACCCCTGCGTGACCGACCGTCGCCGATCAATCGCAGCATGCGCTGAACAATACTGCTTGTCAACTGTTCCATACTGACAGTGATACCCAGCTACCCAACGCGGCAGCGATTATTCACTGTTCGCACGGTCCGGAACGCGCTTGTCACCCTTTCCCACCCCTTCGACCGGCCCGCGCCGTTCGTACCGTCGTGGCTTGATCGACGACGGAAAGGCGCTGCGATGGTTGCCGACCTCGCCGCTCCAACGGCATTTGAGCAACTGAAAGGGTCCAGCCGCGGGCTCGCCGGCACACTGGCCCACGAGCTGGCGGCGGATACCCCCGCCTTCAGCGACGACGCCGCGCAGCTGCTGAAGTTCCACGGCTCGTACCAGCAGGACGACCGCGATACCCGCCGCGCCCGCGGCCAGGCAGGGTTGGACCGGGACTACCGCTGCATGGTCCGCGCCGGCATCCCGGGCGGTGTCGTGACCGGCGAGCAGTACCTCGCGTTGGACAAGTTGGCGGACACCGTCGGCAACGCCACGCTGCGGGTCACGACCCGGCAGGGCTTGCAGTACCACTTCGTGCGCAAGGGCGACCTCCGGCCGCTGATCGGTGAGCTCAACGCGAACCTGGTCACCACGCTCGCGGCCTGCGGCGACGTCGCCCGCAATGTGATGTGCTGCCCCGCGCCGCCGGCGAACGCGGCCGAGGCCGAGGTGCAGGCCAAGGCAGTCGAAGTCTCCAGGGCCGTGAAACCCAGCACCTCGGCCTACTGGCAGCTGTGGGTGGACGGGGAGCGTGCTGTGTCCGCCGAGATGCCGCAGGACGAGGTCGGGGCGGTGGACCCGTTGTACGGATCGACCTATCTGCCGCGCAAGTTCAAGATCGGTTTCGCGTTTCCCGGTGACAACTGCATCGATGTGTACACGCAGGATGTCGGAATCGTGCCGATGGTCCGGGGGGAGCGCGTCGTCTCGTACACGCTGGTGGTCGGCGGCGGCCTGGGGATGACACACAACAAGCCGGAGACGTACCCCCGCCTGGGTGACCCGCTGGGCGCCATCGACCCGGACGGCCTGGTCGAGGCCGTGAAGGTCGTCATCGGCATGCACCGCGACCTCGGCGATCGTGCCGACCGCAAGCACGCCCGCCTGAAGTACGTCGTGGAGGAGATGGGCGTCGCCGCGTTCCGCGCCGAATTCGACCGCCGGCTGGGTCGGGAGTTGCAGCCCCCCGCCGCCCTGACATGGCCGCGCACCGACGACCACCTGGGGTGGCGCCGGCAGGTCGAGGGCGGCTGGACCCTGGGGGTGCGGATCCCCAGCGGGCGCATCCAGGACAACGGCGTCTCGCTGCGGACCGCGCTGCGTCTGGCGGTGGAGAAGTTTTCCCTGGACGTGCGGTTCACGCCGCGCCAGGACGTGCTCCTGACCGACATCGACGCCGCGGATCGCGACGCCGTCGCCGACCTGCTGCGCGAACACCGTGTCGCGCTGCTCGAGGACATCGCGCCGGTCGATCGCTTCGCCCTGGCGTGCCCGGCGCTACCGACGTGCGGTCTGGCGCTCGCGGAGGCAGAGCGGGCGCTGCCAGATCTGCTCGGGACGCTGCGGTCGGAGATGGCGCTGCTCGGTCTGGGCGCCGAAGCGGTTCACGTGCGCATGACCGGCTGCCCCAACGGGTGTGCCAGGCCGTACAGCACCGAGGTCGGCATCGTCGGCCGCGGCAAGGACCACTACACGGTCTACCTCGGCGGCGACGCCGAGGGGACGCGGCTGAACACCGAGTACGTCGACCGGGTACCGGCCGGCACGGTCGCAGCGGTGCTGTCGCCGGTGCTCGCGGCGTTCCGTACCGAGCGCCAAGGCAACGAGCCCTTCGGCGACTACTGCCACCGCATCGGCATCGACACCCTGCGCGACCGCTTCCGTCCCGACGAGCTGGTGCCACGGCGGCGCCCGCAGCGCACGCCCGTGGGAGCCCGGTCAGCGTGACGGGAGGCCCCGGAACGGTCACACCCGAGGACCGCGCGGCCGTGAGCGCCTCGGTCGCGAGGGCTCTGGAGGGAGACCTTCCGGAGGAGGACGACCGGTTCCGCGCCGGGGGGGACGACGATGGTCGCTTCGTCCGTGCGATGGCCAGCGAGGCGGCCGCTCATCTGGAGGGCAAGCCGGCGGAGCGGATCGTCGCTTGGGCCGCGGGCATCGTGCCGCGGTTCGCGGTCACGTCGTCGTTCGGCGCGGAGTCCGCCGTGCTGTTGCACATGGTCAGCCGGGTGGCACCGCAGGTCCCGGTGATCTTCCTCGACACCGACTTCCACTTCAGCGAGACCATCGACTACCGGCGGCGCCTGGCACGCGAACTGGGCGTGACCGTCCTGGACGTGCGCCCCGCGCTCTCACCAGCGCAGCAGGCCGCGCGGCTCGGTGACCGGCTTTTCGATAGAGATCCCGACACCTGCTGCGCGCTCCGCAAGACCGAGCCGTTGCGTCGCGCGCTGACGAACTACGACGGGTGGGCGACCGGTGTCCGCCGGGTGCAGACGCCCGAGCGCGCCGCGACTCCCGTCGTTGAGGCGCGACGGCACGACGACCGGTGGCTGGTCAAGGTCGCGCCGCTGGCGGGCTGGACCGACGATGACGTCGTCGGCTACCAGCGCCGCTTCGAGTTGCCCGTCCACCCGCTGGTCCGTCTTGGGTACCGGTCGATTGGCTGCCGGCCGTGCACCACCCCTGTTTCAGGGGCCGAGGATGCGCGGGCCGGTCGATGGGTGGCCTTTGGCAAGACCGAGTGCGGCCTGCACCTGCCCGGTGACGAGGAAGTCGATCGGTTGACGACGACGCCGGGCTAGCCGGCACTGAACCGCGCAGCGCCAGCGGTCGTCCGTACCTATAGTCGGATGAGGGAGATGCGTATGCGCCGGTGCTGGCTGGGACTCGTCGTCGTGGTCGTCGGCGTGCTGGCCTGGGCGCCGCCGGCGAGTGCGGGCGGGTGGTGGAGTTCGGTACGCGTCGACAGCCGGCCCCTGGGAGCGGGCGAGACCGTGACGGCGCGCTCCGAAGCATTCTTCACGACCGAGGCGCAGGCCGAAGCGGCGCATTCCGTGCCGTACTACGCGTATCTCGTCCGCGGCTACGACAGGGCCCTGCTGCGCCACGCGATGACCCGGCCGGACCCGAAGCGCTGGTGGGCACTGGAGCCCGACGCCGAACTGATCCGCGTCGGCCGGCTGCACGTCGGCGGATGGAGCGGCAACGTCGGCTCGGCGCATGCCCGCATCAAGCTCCCGGCCGAGATCTCCGGCCGCTGGAACCTGATGTTCTGCGACGCGGGCTGCCGCGAGCCGCTGGGCCATGCCGTTCCGACGGTCGTTGGGGTCACGGCGGACCCGGTGACGGCGCAGACGGCGCGGCGCACGATGGCCCTTGAGCGGCGCGCCCGGAGGATCGTCGCCCAGCTGCGGGCGGATGTGAGCAACGCGCGGGCCGAGGCCGCGGAAGCCAGAGCCGCTGCCCGCGACCTCCGCCGCGTGCTCAACGACATGACAGTCGACGTGCAGCTGCTGAAGGCCGCGCAGGCTCAGCCTGACCAGCCATCGCCATGGCGGTGGACCGCCGGCGCGCTCGTGCTCGGACTGGTCGCGGGTGCGTGGACCTTCCGCCGCACCTGGGTCGGGGCCACCCCGGCTCGCGGTGCTGACCGCCCGGACGACAGCGGGTGGGAAGCACCGGCTCGGCTGGTCGGCAGCCGGCGGCGCTAGTCGCGCCGGTGGAGGCCATCACGCGCAGTCGCGGCGGCGTCGTGCTTGTTC
>WHTG01000120.1 GCA_009377835.1 Nitriliruptorales bacterium | reverse complement strand
GTCCAGCGTGGCACCGCGCAGCATCGGGGCGCTCGCCGCGGGGATGACCACGGCGATCTCGTTGTGGTGCTGGACGGCGTCGTCAGAGCACGCCTTGTCCAGGTGATCGAGGTACATGTTGTAACGGAACGTGGCGCCCTCCGCGCCGGTCACCTCGAGCCACAGGGCGAGGCGCTCGGGCTCCGGGTCCCGCGACCGGAACCACACCGCCTTCTCGAGGGCGGCGTCAGTGACCGTGATGACGATGCCGGATGCGTCCATGGCGTGGGTACCTCGTCGGTCTGTCGTTGAGACTACCGGTCCGCGCGCGGCCGTCGCTCACGCTACCGTCGTCCCACCATGCCCCGCGTCCTGCTCCTCCTGCCCTCGGCGTCCTACCGGGCCGAGGACTTCGTCGCGGCTGCCGGGCGACTCGGTATCGAGCTGGTGGTCGCGGCCGAGTACCGCCAGGCGCTGTCGGCGGTCATGGGCGACCGGGCGTTGCGCGTCGATCTGCGCGACCCCCAGGCGGCAGTGACGAGCATCGTCGCGCATGCCGGCCAGGTGGCGCTGGACGGCATCGTGGCCGCCGACGACCAGGGTGTGCAGGTGGCGGCGCTGGCCGCCGAGCGGCTCGGGCTGCCGCACAACTCTCCGGAGGCGGTGGCCGCCACCCGTGACAAGGCACTCTTTCGGCGCCGCCTCGACGGATCGCCCGTCCGTCAGCCCGCCTTCCGCGTTGCGCACGCCGGCGCCGATGTCGCCGCGCTCGTTGCGGACATCGGTCCCCCGTGCGTCCTCAAGCCGGTGTCGCTGTCGGGCAGCCGTGGCGTCATCCGGGTGGACGACCCCTCCGATGCGCCTGGGGTGGCCGAGCGGATCCGGCGCATCCTCGAAGACGCGGGGCTGGACCGGAACGAGCCACTGCTCGTCGAGTCGTTCGTCGCGGGACCCGAGGTCGCCGTCGAGGCGCTGCTGAGTGACGGCCGGCTGGAGGTGCTGGCCGTGTTCGACAAGCCGGACCCACTCGAGGGGCCGTACTTCGAGGAGACCATCTACACGACACCTTCCCGGCTGCCGCGTGGAGTGCTGGACCGCGCCGAGGAGGCCGTCGCGGCTACGGCCGGCCAGCTCGGTCTGCGCCACGGCCCCGTGCACGCCGAGCTGCGAATGACCAACGCCGGTCCGGTCATGCTCGAGCTGGCGGCCCGCTCGATCGGCGGTCTGTGCTCACGCGCCCTGCGCTTCGGCGCCGGCATCAGCCTCGAGGAGGTGATCCTGCTCCACGCCGCGGGGCTGCCCATCGCCGGGCTGCGGCGGGACCTGCAGGCATCCGGCGTGATGATGCTGCCGATCGAGCGCGCCGGGCGGCTCGTGGCTGTGGAGGGCGTAGCGCAGGCGCGCGACGTCCCGGGCGTCGTCGGCGTCGAGATCACCATCCCAGCCGGCCGCCAGGTCGTGCGGCTGCCCGAGGGCGACCGGTACCTGGGCTTCGTGTTCGCTACCGCTGCGACGCCGCACGACGTCGAGCAGGCGCTGCGGGACGGGCACGCCCGCCTCCGCGTGGTCATCGACGCCGACGCCTCGACCGCTTGACCCTGTGAGCGTGAGGGACGGGGCTGCTCAGACGCCGGCCAGGGGCACGCTCGACCGGTGCCACCCGCGGCTGTCCGCCCACAGGTCCAGGGCGACGCTGGCCACGTCGTCCACGAGCGGCACGACATCGGCGGAGCCGTCGACGCGCAGGTCGAAGGTCTTGATGTAGGCGCTGCAGGTGTCGCAGACGTCGAGCCGTACGCCGCGGCGCCCATCGGCGAGGTGCGCGGCCATCTTGCGGGGGTCGTCCTCCCGGCAGTTCGGGCAGGTGGCGCGGGCGAACACCCACCAGCCCGCGCAGCGGCCGCAGACGAGGAAGCGGGGGGACCCCGCCATGAACTCGCCCGACTCCTCCGCGATGACCGAAATCCGGGGCCAGCCTCCACAGAAGGGGCAGGCGGGGCCCGTCCACTCCGACCTGTCGGGCGTGGTGATGGATGCCGCGGCGGTCTCGAGGATCGGTCCCGCCGCCACACCGATCCAGAAGGCCACCAGCGGGTTGACCTGCCCGACGTCATCCAGCCACGCCTCCACAAGCTCACGGCGGCCCTGCAGGCCCAGGGCCTGGAGCTGACGTCCGTCGGCGGTCAACGGCTGGGGCACGGCGCGGGGCGCGAGGGCCGCCACGGCTCGTGGCACCTCCGCGGCCACGGGCTCGGCGACGGGGTCCAGTTCGAGCAGCGGGTAGCGGCCCGTGATCCGGTTTCGGTCGGCGTTCCCCGCGGCAAGGGCGGCGGCGGCGGCGACGGTCGCATCGTCTACCCGCGACAGCTGGTGCTCGAGGACGGCGCACGCAAGCCGCAGCGGCTGTCCCGCTGCGGTCGACACGGCTGCGAGCGCTGCCGCCCGAGCCCGGCGGTCCTCGATCCGTCCGGGCCCGCCACGCAACGACGGGGTCACGGATTGTCGCCGCGGTAGACCGGCTCCGTCCGATCGGGCCGCCGGGGGTCGTGCTCGCGGAACCACCGTGGGTGGTGGTGCGCCGCCCACGCGCGGCTGACCTCGCCGCTGGTCATCGAGGAGATCGTGCCCGGGAACATCGCGGTGGACATGTAGACGTGGATGATGAACCCCGCCACGGTCAGCAGGAAGAGCACGTGGTGTGTGACGCGCATGACTCGCAGAACGCCGAGGGCGGCGATTTCGGGGAACCACAGGGGTAGCCCGGTGAGCAGCAGCAGCACACCCGTGATCAGGGCATACCAGAAGTAGCCCTTCTGGCCGGCGTTGAAGCGGCCGACGTCCAGCCCGGTGTGGCCTGAGCGGACATACGTGCCGAGGCGCCTGCCCCACTCCCGATCGACGGAGGAGAGGCGCATGTCGCGGGCCCACACCACGAGCATGAGGACCACGGCCACGGTGAAGCCCACCCCGACGATCGGATGCAGCGAGCGCACGGTCTGCCCGCCGCCGAGGACGTTGTACAGCCAGCTCATGCGCGGGTAGCCGAGCGCGAAGCCCGACAGCATGAGATAGATGAAGGTGAGCGCGACAAACCAGTGCAGGATGCGCTCCCCCAGCGAGTAGCGGCGTACGGTCGGATGCTCCTCGACGATGACGGTGCGCTCCTCCGCGGGTGCGGTCATCCCGGTTCACCTCCCTCGGGCGTCGCGTCTCCCGCTGGGCCGTACGGGTCGGCGTCCGGGGGTTCGGATGTCGTGGCGGCGGCCTCGTCGCGCTCCTCCAGCGCGTACGCCTCGGCGACGGCCTCCTCCTCCGGCGGCGGTCGCCGCCGCCCGGTGCGCAGGAAGAAGATTCCCGTGGCCAGCGCGCCTGCCCACGTCGCCGCCGAGCCGAGCTTGCGCAGCCCGGACAGGGTCCCGAAGTACGCACCGGGCACCTTCGGGTCCTCCGGCAGCTCGTAGTCCGGCAGCATGTCGCCGTGCGGGACGACGTAGGACATGTGCACCCCACCGACCCCCTCGGGGTCGTAGTGCATCGCGTGCTCGAAGCCTCGCGCCTTGAGCTTGGACACCTTCGCCTCACCGTAGGCGACCATCTCCTCCTTGGTGCCGAAACGGATCGACCCCGTCGGACACGACTTCACGCACGCCGGCTCCAGCCCGTTGGAGACGCGGTCGACGCACATGGTGCACTTGTAGACCTTGCCGGTCTCCTCGTCGAAGCGCGGGATGTCGAAGGGGCAGCCCGCGATGCAGTAGCGGCAGCCGATGCAGTTCTCCTGGTTGAAGTCGACGATGCCGTTGTCGTACTGCACCACAGCCCCCGGCGCGGGGCAGGCAAGCAGGCAGCCAGGCTCCTCACAGTGCAGGCAGCTGTCCTTCTTGATGAGCCAGGCCAGGTCGCCGCTGTCGCGCTCGACCTCGTTGAAGATCATCAGGTCCCAGGTGGCCGGGGTGAGGTCCGGGCGGGTCTGGTAGCTGCCGGTGTTCACCGACGGCTCCACCGGAAGGTCGTTCCACTCCTTGCATGCGATCTCGCAGGCCTTGCAGCCGATGCACAGGTCGATGTCGACGAGCTTCGAAACCTCCACATGGTCACGTCGTATGTTCGTGCCCGATGCCGGCGTGGCGGACCTGCGACGGACGTTGAGCGCGAGTTCTGTGGCCATGATCAGACCGCCTCGATGTCGACGAGGAACCCCTTGAACTCGGGAGTGCGGACGTTCGAGTCGCCGATGTAGGGGGTGAGCAGGTTCGCGTTCGACTTGGCGCGGGCCTTGCCGCCGACGTAGCTCCAGTGCACCGGGATGCCGATCTGGTGGACGATCTTGCTGCGGCCGAGGCGCAGCGGGCGCATGCGCTTGGTGACCATCGCCACGCCCTCGACCTCGCCACGCATGGAACGCACCCGGACCTGGCTGCCGTTGGCGATGCCCTTCTCCGCCGCGAGATCGGGGTCGAGCTCGACGAAGAAGTCCGGCTGTGTCTCCACCAGGTAGGGGACGTGCTGCGTCACGTAGTGCTCGTGTTCGGTGATGCGGTAGGTCGTCGCGACGTAGGGGAAGTCGCCGCCGGCCGGGGCGAAGGACTCCCTGGCACCGTCGTAGAAGAACGCCGTGGGGTGCTCCCGCCGCCCCTGGGGCACGGCGTTCTCGACAGGGGCCTCGGTCGGCTCGTAGTGCTCGGGGAAGGGCCCGTCGTTGGTGAGTCCGCCGGGGGCGAACAGGCGGCCGACGCCCTCGCCGGTCATGATGAACGCGCCGGTGCCCACGTCGGGAGCCTCGTCGGGCGGGAAGTCCGGGACGTCGCCCACCCAGAGGCTGCCGTTCCACTGGATGCCGGGGCGCCGCGGGTCCCACGGGCGACCGTTTTCGTCCGCTGACGCCCGGTTGTAGAGGACCCGGCGGTTGAGCGGCCACGACCACGCCCATTCATGGTGGAACCCCATGCCCGTCGGGTCGTCGTTGTTCCGACGGGCCATCTGGTTGCCCTCCTCGGTCCACGAGCCGGCGTAGATCCAGTTGCCCGACAGGGTCGTGCCGTCGGACTTGAGGTCGGCGAAGGTGGAGAGCTGCTCGCCGGTCTCGATGTTCCTGCCGTTCATCTCTTTCGCGAGCTCCTCCAGCGGCGGATGACCCGGGTCGGAGTAGGGCCAGGCGAGGCCGAGGATCGGGTCAGGGAACGCCCCGTCCTCCTCCTCGTAGAGATCCCGCAACCCCAGGTAGAGCTGGGCGAGCACCCAGTGGTCGTCCTTGATCTCGCCTTCGGGCTCGAGCGCCTTCCACTTCCATTGGGCCCATCGCCCGGAGTTCGTGAACGCGCCGTCCTTCTCGATCCAATGCGTGCAGGGCAGGAAGAACACCTCGGTGTCGACCTGATCCGGCTCCACGCCGGGCGCTCGCCAGAACTCGCTCGCCGCCGTGGGCAGGGGGTCCATGGCGACCAGCCACTTGAGGTTGGACAGCGACTGGAGCACCCGGTTGGTGTCCGGACCGACCGCCGGGTTGTGGAACCCGAACGCGATGAGCCCCTGCAGACGGTTCTGGAGCGCCTCGTTGTGGGCGGTCAGCCACGAGGAGTTCTCCGCCGGCTTGGGGATCCAGTCGTAGGCCCAGTCGTTGGCCTCCGTGGCCGCGTCGCCGAAGAATGCCTTCTGCAGGCTGACCAGGAAGTCCCGGTAGCGGCTGCCGAAGAAGTTCAGCGAGTTCATCGCGAGCTGCTTGGCCGGCACCTGTTCGATGTAGTCGTCGAGCGTCTCCATGCCGGGCCGTGGGATACCGAGGTACCCCGGCAGGATCTCCCAGCTGATGGCGTTGTCCGTGTTGCCCTGGATGTTCGCGTGACCGCGTTCGGCGTTGACCCCCCCACCCGTGCGACCGACGTTGCCGAGCAGCAGCTGGAGCATCCCGAGGCTCCTGATCATCTGCAGACCGGTGACGTGGTGGGTGAGTCCGACGGCGTACACCATGGCGCCGACCCTGTCGGGAGCACCAGTGGAGCCCCACAGCTCGGCGATCTCGAGGAACTTCTCCTCGGGGATGCCGGTGATCTCGGACACCACCTCGGGCGTGTAGCGGGACACGTGCTCCTTGAGCAGCTGGAAGACCGAGCGCGGGTCCTGCAACGTGTCGTCGGTCCGCACGAACCCGCGCGGGTCCACGGCGCTCTCGCCGCTGCCGGTCGCGGGCGGCCGCTCGTCGCCTGTACTGTCCTCCCCGGCTTCGGCCGCCGCCTTCTCGTACTCGTAGTCCCAGGTGCTGGTGTCGTAGCCACGCACAGCCTCGTCGTAGCCCGAGAACACCCCCTCGTCGAAGGAGAAGCTCTCCGCCACGATGAAGGAGGCGTTGGTGTGCTGCCGCACGTACTCCTCGTGGTACAGCTCGTTGTCCAGGACGTAGTTGATCAGCCCGTTGAAGAACGCCACGTCGGTGCCGGCGCGGATCGGCGCGTAAACGTCGGCGGTCGCGGACGTGCGGGTGTAGCGGGGGTCGACGTGGATGATCTTGGCCCCCCGCTCATCACGCGCGCGGTACGCCCATCGCCAGCCGCACGGGTGGGCCTCGGCGGGGTTGGCGCCCACCACCAGGAACATGTCGGAGTTCTTGAAGTCCTTCCAGTGGTTGGTCATCGCGCCACGACCGAACGAGGCGGCCAAACTGGCCACCGTGGGGCCGTGTCAAACGCGCGCTTGTTGCTCTATGTAGACCGTTCCCAGGGCGCGCATGAGCTTGGCGGCGAGGTAGCCCTCCTCGTTGCTCTGCGTCGCACCGCCGGTGAACGCGAACCCCCGCTGGCGGTTGACGGTGTTGCCGTCATCGTCGGTCTCCTCGAACGTGTCGTCACGGGTGTCTTTGACCAGCCGCGTGATCCGCTCGAGGGCCTCGTCCCAGGACATGTCCTGCCACTCGTCAGCGCCTGGGGCTCGGTACTTCGGCCGCAGCGCCCGCTCGGCGCTGCCACCCAGGGCGAGCTGCATCGTCGACGCGCCCTTCGGGCACAGGGTCCCCTCGTTGATGGGGCTGTCGGGATCCCCTTCGATGTGGACGAGCGTGGGCTTGGTGTTTGCTGCCTGGTGGCCGGTCACGTAGGCGATCATGGAGCAGCCGACCGCGCAGTACGGGCACACGGAGCGGACCTCGGTGGCACGATCGATCTTCAACGAGCGTGCCTGGGCGTAAGCCGGTGCGAGGTCGAACCCGAACGCCGCGTACGCGGCCCCCGTCGCAGTCGCCCCCGTCAGCTTCAAGAAGTCGCGGCGGTTGATTGGCACGGCGGCCCCTTTCGTGCAACGACAGAGCGCGCTTGATCGCCGGCTGTCGTCATCGGCGCACACGGGCTGCCGGGGCCGCACCGCGGTCCCGCCGCGGTCCGTGCGCAAATCATTCAGTTATGGTGAAACCCTGACGCAGATGAAAACCCTGACGCAACCAGGCGTCGTCGTCAAGAGGTTGTGCCATGGTGGGGCGACGACCTTGCGGCGAAGGGAGCGCAACCGTGACCGTTGACGAGCTCGACGTCCGCACGGCGCTCGACGCCGTCGCCGAGCCCGACACCGGACGGTCCATCACGAGCCTCGGGCTCGTCCGCGGGCTCGCGGTCGGCGACACCGTCAGGGTGACGCTAGCCTGCCTCAGCGCTGCCCCCGGCTTGCGCGACGCCTTGCACGATCACGCGTGGCGGCGCTCGCCCCGCTGGGATCTCCGGTCGATGTCGACGTGCGCGGCCTCACCGAGGCGGAAGCACATGACGTCCGCCAGCGCCTGCAACCGCGTCGTCCCACCGATGCCTCGCAGGCATTCCCCCGCACACGCGTCTTCGCCCTGTCCTCCGGCAAAGGGGGCGTGGGCAAGTCCTCGCTGTCGGTCAACCTCGCGATCATCCTCGCGCAACGTGGTCACCGCGTGGCCGTGCTCGACGCCGACGTGTACGGCTTCTCGGTGCCGCGCATGATCGGCATCGGGCGCAAGCCGACGATCGTCGACAACCTCGTCGTGCCGCCCCGCGCGCATGGGGTCGCGGTCGTCAGCGTGGCGCTGTTCGCCGACGAGGAGACGCCGGTGATCTGGCGCGGCCCGATGCTGCACAAGATGCTGTCCCAGTTCGTCGTCGATGTGCACTGGGACGAGCCCGACCTCCTCATCGTCGACATGCCGCCGGGAACCGGCGACGTCGCCCTCACGCTGCGGGAGCTGGTGCCCGCCACCGAGGTCGTCGTCGTGACGACACCGCAGCCGGCGGCTCAGAAGGTCGCTCAGCGCGCTGCCTACATGGCTCGCAAGCTCGACGTGCAGGTCACGGGCGTGGTCGAGAACATGAGCTGGTTCACGGGGAACGACGGAGTGCGCTACGAGCTGTTCGGAGCCGGCGGTGGGGAGCTGCTCGCCCAGCAGCTCGACGTCCCCCTGCTCGGTCAGGTCCCCCTCGTCCCGGCGCTACGAGAGGGCAGCGACCGCGGCACTCCCATCGCGGTGACCGAGCCGGAGTCCGAGGCGACGCGGGCGATCGCAAGCGTCGCCGAGGCCCTCCTCACGACTCGTCGTGCGAGGATGTCGCTGCCGATCCTGCAGGGACCCGCCCAGGAGGTCACGTGAACGATGCGAACGCTGCGAGGAACGTGGGCAAGATGAGCGAGAGGTCCGAGATGGAGCGTTTCTTCGCGGAGCTCGCCGAACGCGCCGGCACCGCCACCGTCACGGTCGAGGAAGCTGGTGCGGTGCTCGAGCTCGCCCGCGAGGTCGCGCACACCGCGCAGCGGAAGTACGCCCCTATCGCCACCTACGCCCTGGGCCTGGCCGTCGGTGCCGCCGATCCCGCCGCGCGGATCGACGTGGCCCGGCGGGCCATCGAGGCCGTGCAAGCCGAGGGGGGCTAGCACGTGGACAGGGCGCTGGCTCCCAAGCTGTCCCCACGTCGAGCTGCCCGATGGGCGCTGCGACCGTCATGACGGGCCTCCGCCGCCCCGGACCCCGGACACGCGTCGGCGTCGCCGCGCACGACCACGACAGGAGCACGCGGCGCGTCGACTACGTCGCGACCGAGGAGCCGCTCGAGATCCGCGTCACCTCCGGCGACGGGTCGACCCAGCGGCTGGCGATAACGATGCGAACGCCGGGCTCGGATTTCGAGCTGGCTGTCGGATTCCTCGTCGGCGAAGGCGTGATCGACGATGCCAACGAGATCGCGACGGTTCGCTACTGCGTCGATCGCGACCTCGACGAGGAGCAGCGGTACAACATCGTGACCGTTGACCTGCGTGGTCACCGTATGCCAGACCTGCGTGGGCTCGAGCGCCACTTCACGACGACCAGCGCCTGCGGTGTCTGCGGCCGCGCCTGCCTGGAGTCCCTGCAGCTGCGCGGCATCGTCCAGGTCGCCGCCGGGCCGTCGGTAGCGGCCGACACTCTCACGTCACTCCCGAACAAGCTGCGTGCGGGGCAGTCGGTGTTCGAGCGCACGGGCGGACTGCATGCGGCAGGGCTGTTCACCGCGGAGGGTGAGCTGCTGGAGGTGCGGGAGGATGTCGGCCGGCACAACGCCATGGACAAGCTCGTGGGATGGGCGGCGATGCAGCGGCAGCTGCCGTTGGACGACCACATCGTCCTGGTGTCCGGGCGCGCGAGCTACGAGCTGGTCCAGAAGGCGGCAACCGCCGGCGTGCCCGTGCTGGCGGCCATCTCGGCACCCAGCAGCCTCGCTGTTGACGTGGCAGAGCAGTTCGGGCTCACGCTGGCGGCATTCGTGCGTGGTGGGCGGTTCAACGTCTACGCCGGCAACCACCGTGTCATCGCCGCCACTGTCCCAGGCATGTCCGACGCAGGGTGACGCGGCCCCGCGACCGAATCCAAAGATCTTTGGGTCTGGGGTCCCAAGGGACCAGATCCGAAGATCCCGCACG
>WHTG01000077.1 GCA_009377835.1 Nitriliruptorales bacterium | reverse complement strand
GTGCCGTTGGTGTTCGCCCTCGACGGCGACGTCGTGTACACCGCGGTCGACCAGAAGCCGAAGCAGACCCAGCGACTGCAGCGCCTCGATAACCTGCGGCACGAACCGCGGTGTGCGTTGCTCGTCGATCACTACGACGACGACTGGTCCCGGTTGTGGTGGGTACGCGCCGACGGCCTTGCCGACGTCGTGGACGATCCCCGCGCGGACCATCCGGGGTTTGCTCTTCTCGCCGCGAAGTACGAGGCCTACCGTGGGGATCCCCCGCGAGGCGCGCTTTTGATCATCTCCGTGAAACGATGGCGCGGCTGGGCAGCCAGCAGCGCATGACGAAAGGATCGCGCATGGACGTCGGCATCGGCATTCCCAACACAGTTCCGGGTACCACCGGAGGCCAACTGCTCGAGTGGGCACGACGCGCCGACCGGGCAGGTTTCTCAACGCTCGCCACGATCGGCGCGGTGTCGTATCCCGGCTACGAGGAGTTGACGGTCTTCGCGGCTGCCGCGGCGGTCACCGAACGCGTACGGCTGTTCAGCAACATCCTGGTCGCCCCGGCGCGCAGTGCCGCAGAGCTGGCCAAACAGGCCGCCACCGTCGACAACCTCAGCAATGGCCGGCTCACGCTTGGGCTGGGCGTCGCCTGGCGCGCGGCCGACTACACGCTCACGGGGCGCGACTTCTCCAGACGCGGGCTTGCGTTTGACGAGCTTCTACCGCAGCTGAGCCGGGCGTGGGGCGGTGAGGAGCTTGTCGAAGGGACACGCCCGGTCGCTCCCCGACCGGTCCAGCCGGAGATCCCGGTCATGATCGGCGGGACGAGCGACGCGGCTATCCGCCGGGTCCTCGAGTTCGGCGTCGGGTGGACGGCTGGCGGGCTGCCGCCGGCGATGGTGGGCGAGTTCGCCGACAAAGTGCGCGCCGCATGGACGGCCGCCGGACGCGATGACGCTCCGAGGATTGCGGCACTTGCCTACTTCTCCCTCGGTGACACCGAGGCCGATTCGCGCCGCTACCTGGAGGACTACTACGCGCCACGCGGTGCCGAGATGGCCAGCATGATCGCCGACAATGCCCTGCGATCACCCGAGGCGATAGCAGCGGCTTTGGAGGCCTTCGCCGCGGTCGGGGTTGACGAGCTGATTCTGGACCCGACGGTTTCCGACCCGGATCAGGTCGACCTGCTCGCCGACGTCGCGTTGTAGACGCGCACCCAGCAAGATGCGCGGAACAGTCGCGGAAGGCAGCCGGGTCCCATAACGCCCAACCGTGCAGGTAAGCAAACAGCTACTCATCTTCTGATGCTCGGGGGTTGCGCCATTCGCCAACGGTCGCTTCCTCGTCCAGCGGCATGACGGTCGACGGTGGGCCGTTCAAGGCGGTGCGGTTGACGTCGCGGATGCGCTGGTTGATGTCCGCCACAATCTGTCGGACATCTTGCTCCGACCGGGCGCGCGCTATGTGTTGGCGTGCTTCTTCCAGGTCCTTTCGTACCTGCAGAGTCGGCGGGAGGTATGAGAAGTTCTCCTCCTTGAGCTTCTTGCGCACCCACCACAGCTCGTCGGAGCGACGATCGAGGTCTGGGAGGGGCTTGCCCGCACCGGGGAGGTTGTCGAAGTCGCCGCGCTCCTGTGCTTCGCGGATCTGTCGTTCGATCCACGACTCCCGGTCCTCGCCGGCTGGTTTGCGACTGGACATGCGGGCTCTACCACCTCGTCAGGATCGCGTTCAGCGCCTGGAGACCGCGCTTCATGACCGATGCTTTCTGCCATCCACGGGATCAGGAGGAATGAATTCAAGCACTCAGCCTCATAGAGCTTCCCGCGTCACCCTTGTGGCGCTCGGAGTCCTCGACAACTCGGGGCGACATCTTCCCGTCGACCGGGCAACGTGCCGCTCAGTTCGACTCGCAGCCACGACCTGCTCGCCGTTACGGCATCGGTCGTTCCCTGCGCTCCCTGCGCCGCCGTTGAGCGCCGTCGATCGCGTCGTCGCCCGGTCCGCCCCAGAAAGCGTTGTTGGCGGCGTCGCCGATGAAGACGTCGTTGCACGCGGGACCCGTACACGCCTTCGACGCTACGACAGCGTCATCGCGCGCTCGCTCTGCCGCATGCGGCGCTGCTCGTGCTCCTTGCGCCACCCGTACCGAGTCATGCCCTTCGGCTTGTACATGTTCAACACAAGGATGAAGACCAACACGAGCATGCCGCCGACCGAATGAGCCAGTGTGTTTCCCAGTGCGCGAAGGTCGTCATCACCCGTTGCGGGGTTCGCGGCGACATCAGCGAAGTTGCTGATGGTCTGCGTCTCCACCAGCAACACCGCAGTCGCAATGGTGGTCAGCAGGAGCGAGATCACGACCCAGTAGTGCCGGAACAAGCCCCATTTCGTCCCCCACGCCATGAGCACGCCCGAGATCAGGGACCCAAGGGCCAAGGGGACGATGACGTTTCTCGCGATCAGCTCCATTCCGGCATAGGCGCCACGCAACGCCTGAGGGTCCTGATTGGTCGCCACCGCAACGTCGAGAGCCATGTAGGCGGCGACCGCCCCTATCCACCCAACCGAGATGCCGACATGCGCCGCCAGTGCCAGCTTCCGAATCCGGGGGGGCATGTTCATGAGTGGAACTCGGCGGAGTCAGATCCCATCGTCGGCGCCGCTGGGCCCGCGCACGTAGCTGGGCGCAACCACTTGAGCATTGGCGCCGTGCACCCGGGGGCCGTGCCTTCCACCGACACCGGCGAGTTGCAGGACGACAAACACCAGTAGCAGAGCGCCAACGATGATCACGAAGACCTTGACCCAGCGTGGCATGCCGGGTGGCGCTTGGTCCGCCGCACCCATCGTGTCCGGCTCGCGGGTGGGATCGGTCACGTGCAGTCTCCTGTGTTGGCAACCCTGACCAGCTTCGACTGGAATCTATGGATACATCTTGTCCTGGTCAAGACGAGATGTCTAATCCTTGGCGCTCCGTATACTTACGTCGTGCCAAAGCTATGGACCGAGACGATCGAGGCGCACCGGCACGCCGTGCACGACGCGATTCTGGACACCGCATGGCGCCTGGTGGCTGAGCACGGAGTTACGTCCGTGACCATGTCCCAGATCGCCAAGGGCACCGGAATCGGGCGCGCGACCCTCTACAAGTACTTCCCGGACGTCGAGTCCATCCTCTTCGCCCAGCACCAGCGCCACATCGCCGGCCACCTGCAACATCTGGTCCAACTGCGGGACCTGCCCGGTGACGCTATGCAACGACTGGAAGCGGTGCTCGAGGCGTACGCCTTCATGTCGCACCAGCGCGAGCACCGCGGCAGCGAGTTGGCGGCTCTGCTGCACCGAGGCGAGCAACTCGCGCCCGCACAGCAGCAGCTGACGGACCTTGTCCGGGATCTGCTGACGGATGTCGCCCAGAACGGGCAGCTCCGGGACGATGTCTCACCTGACGAACTTGCGACCTACTGCCTGCACGCCCTCACTGCGGCGAACAGCCTGCCCTCCGAAACCTCGATCCGCCGGCTCGTGAAGGTCACCCTCGACGGCTTGCGTCCTCCGTCCGGCCCGGGCTGATGTCAAACGTCGCAGCCGCCGGAGACCGGCCCCACCTCCCCCCTTCCGGCGGGCCCGCAATGACCCCGGACTCGTCCATGTCCACGGGCTCGGTGTCGACCCCGCCGACGGCGTCCTGTATGCCGCGACTCACACGGGACTGTTCAAGGTTGAGGACGGGGACGCGACGCGGGTCGGCCCCCTCCACGACCTCATGGGATTCACCGTCCCCGGACCAGGCCGGTTCCTCGCCAGCGGCCATCCGGACCTCCGCGACGACGAGCTCGTCGTAGAAGGCAAGCCTGCTCTTCTGGGGCTGGTCGAGAGTTCCGATGGACTCGAATGGGAATCGGTCTCGCTCCTCGGTGAGGCCGACTTTCACGCGCTGGAGTTCGTCCAGGGCACCATCTACGGGTGGTTCGACGATCGGTTCTGGGTCAGCGCCAACGGTGAAGACTGGGAACAGCGGTCAAAAGTCGCGATTCACGACTTCGCCGTCGACCCGGCCGATGGCGACACCGTCGTTGCCTCGACTGAGGACGGCCTAACACACTCGGACGACGGTGGCCGTTCGTGGCGGCGCATCGGGACCGAGCCCTACACGGTGCTGAGCTGGGAGGCTGGCACCTTGTTCGGCGCGTCGCCCGACGGGACCGTAGCCGCCAGTCAGGACGACGGCGCCACATGGCAGCGACGAGGAGCGCTCAAAGGGCTCGTGGAAGCCCTCTTGGCGACTGATGACACCGTGTTCGCCGCAGTGTCCGGTGAGGGAATCTTCCGGTCGGACAACGGCGGCGCAACCTGGCACCACGTTGTCGCCACTGGCGAGGGCGACCACTGATGCCCGTCCTGATCACGGCTTCGCGCCATCGCGAGGTATCGAGGATCTCTGGGTGCGGGGGCCACATCCATGGCGAGCCGTCGGGCCACGACCCTTCAGTTACCCGCAGAAAGAACTAGGCCGTACGAATGGGAAAGGTCTACCGACGTAGTCAAAAGGCCCTAAGCTGAGCTGCATAACGCCTGGGTCACCACCCGGGGGACCGGCACGGCCGCAATCAATCGAATCGAACGGCCCGATGGGCAGAGTCTCCGTCGTGGTTGTGGCCGTTTCCAATGGGCTTGAAACCGGAGGGACACACCTTGAAACGAGCCGTATATACGCTGCTGATCATGGCTCTTGCCGCGGCCATGACCGTCGCGCCCGCTGCTGCGCACCCAGAGCAGCATGAAGAACCACCCGTGAACCACCTCGTGGGAACAGGCGACTGGGGCGACCTGGAGCACCTTTCGACCGCGGTTCTCACAGACGTCGCCGGTCAGATCGCCGACGTGTCGGTCTCACCAGACGGCAACTACGCCTACCTCGCGCACTGGGGTACCGGCTCCTGCGGCGGCGTGTCGGAAGCGGGTGGGTTGAAGAACAACCCCGACGCCGGCACGTATATCGTGGACATCTCGGACCTGGACAACCCCGAGCAGGTCGGGTTCATCCCCAGCAGCCAGGACAGCCGCCCGGGTGAGGGTGTGCAGGTGGTCGACGTCTCCACGAGCTTCTTCGACGGCACGATGCTGGTCACGAACAACGAGCAGTGCGGCCCGCAGGGCAAGGGCGGCGTGACGCTGTACGACGTGACGGACCCGCTCAAGCCCAAGATGCTGTCCAAGCACTTCGGTGACCGTGGCTTCGCCGACACCCACGACATCCACAGCGCCTTCGCGTGGGACGCCGGCGACAACGCCTACGTCGTCATCGTCGACAACATCGAGTTCCCCGACGTCGACATCCTCGACATCACCAATCCGAAGCGTCCGCGCCTGATCGCCGAATACGACCTGAATGCCCACGACGTTGCTCAGCCCGACCTGGGGCTGACCGAGTCCTTCATCCACGACATGGTGGTCAAGGAGATCGACGGCGACTTCATGATGCTCGTGTCGTACTGGGACGGCGGCTACGTGCTGCTCAACGTGAACGACCCGGCCGACGCGGAGTTCCTCGGTGACACCGAGTACGCCGAGATCGACCCGGAGCTGTTCGAGCAGACGGGCATCGTGCAGACGCCGGAGGGCAACGGCCACCAAAACGAGTTCACCGCCGACAACCGCTTCTTCATCGGCACCGACGAGGACTTCTCGCCGTACCGCAGCATCTTCGAGATCGAAGGCGTCGGCGATTTCCCGGCGGCGGAGTTCGGCTGGACCGAGCCGATGAGCGAGCTGCCGGACGGTGAGCTCAACGGGCCCACTGTCTACGGTGGCTACGGCTGCACGACCGCCGGGATCCCGAGTGCCGAGGAGGCGTTCGGCGACACGCTTGCTGCCGATGAGGAAGCGATCCTGGTCGTCCAGCGCGGCCCGGTCGGCGACCCGAGTGACACCAGCGAGGCATGCTTCTTCTCCACCAAGGTGGAGACTGGCCAACTCCTGGGCTACGACGCCGTGATCGTGGCGAACCACCACGACGGCGCCCAGGGCGGCGACGCTCCCGACGCACACCTGTGCGGCAGCATGGGGCACAGCTTCGACGTGCAGATCGTGGGCGTGTGCACCGGTCACCAGGCGATGCATCTGATGTTCGGTGACACCGCCACGTACACCTACCCTGAGGCCGACCCGGCCATCGGTGAGGTCGGCAAGAACGTGTCGCTGACCCCGGAGTTCGACGGCTGGGGCTACCCGCACTTGTTCGACGCGAACACGCTGGAGGAGCTCGACACGTTCGCGGTGCCCGAGGCGATGGATCCGGCGTTCGCGTCCGGCTTCGGTGACCTGACGGTGCACGAGGTTGCGACGCACCCGACGGAGTGGGACCAGCTGTACCTGTCCTACTACGCGGCCGGGATGCGCTCGATGGAGATCCAGTGCACCGACGACACCGATACGAGCACCTGCGAGCTGGTGGAGACCGGCGGCTACCTCGACCCCTTGGGCAACGACTTCTGGGGCGTGGAGACGTTCGTCACCGACGACGGTCGCACGATCGTCCTGGGCAGTGACCGCGACAGCGGCCTGTGGATCTTCGAGGACACAGACGACGGCATCCCGAACACGACTCCGTAGCAGAAGCAGTTCAACGGCGCCCTCGGCATCAGCCGAGGGCGCCGTTGCGTTGCAGGTCCGAGTGAACTGCTAACGGGCGTTGGCCTCAGTCGAGAGTCGCGAGCACGAGCGCCATCGGTGTCGCGTGGTCTAGGTCGACGCGCTGGATGCCGCGATAGCCGCACTGCGTGAGCCAGTCGACGTATGCGGAGAAGGGATGGGCTGCCCCGTCGGTGGTGCGCAGCAGCAGGCTGAGCTCGTAGAGCGCCAACTGCGGAGAAGGGTCGTCGACCGCCGAAGGCATCACGTCGATGATCGCCACCCGCCCGCCCGGGACCAGGACCTCCCGCAGACGGCGCAGCAGCTTCAGGTTGGCCGTCCAACCGAAGAGGTGGCAGAAGTTGCCGACGACCGCGAGGTGATACGGACCCCCGAGGTCGCTGGTGAAAGCGTCTCCGGCCACGAACCGGTAGCGGTCCTCAAGCCCCCGCTCCGTCACCGCCCTACGCGTCTCGGTGATGACTTCTGGCACGTCCACAGCAGTCACCGTTGCCTCAGGGTCGCGTGCTGTGATTGCAAGGCTCCACGGCGCGGCGCCGGCCGCCACGTCGAGCACGTGCTCCGCGGACCCGGCCAGGATGTCGGCGGCGCGCTCAGCCGCGGGCCCGAACAGCTCCGCCAGCATGGGGACAACCCTCGGGTACATCTCGCCCGCGACGCGGCCGGAGGTCCACGCCAGCGCCGGTTGCCCGGTGCGGACGGCGTCGCCGAGGCCGTCATACAGCGCCACCGCGTGGGTGAGCAGCTCGGCACCCGGCGTCGCCCGAAAGCGACCGGCAGCCGTCGGTTCGGCCAGGTCGAGCGCCACGAGCGCCGCCAGCAGCGTTCGACTGCCGCGCTCACTGAGCCCGCATTCGCCGGCCAGCCCGCGAGCGTCCATCGGCGTGGTGCGCAGTCGGTCGGCGACGCCGAGCCGGGCGGCGGTCCGCAGGGCCGCTGCGGCCGCCAGCGCCTCGTGGGTGGCCGTGATGGTCACGACTCAGCCCCCGCGTCCGTGGCCTGTGCAATCGTGACCACGCCCGTCTGCCCGTCGACGGTCACCAGCTGCCCGTCGCGCAGCAGCGTGGTCGCGTTGCCGGTGGCCACGACGGCGGGGATGCGGTACTCGCGGGCGATGATCGCCGCGTGGGACAGGATGCCGCCGGTATCGGTGACGAGCGCCCCGACGCTGGCGAACAGCACCGACCACACCGGAGAGGTGATCGGGCAGACCAGGACGTCGCCGGCGCGGATCTTGCCGAACTCCCCCTCATCCAGGATGACCCGCACGGGGCCGGTGTAGGTGCCGGATGAGGCCGAGATGCCCTCGAGGAGACCATCGGCGGCGTCTTGGTGGTGACCGCTGCGCTCGGCCTCGAAGACCAGCTCGACCGCCCGCAGGACGGCACGGAGGTATTCCTGCACCAGCGGCGGCAGGCCGCGCAGCACGGGTGGTGGCGGCGGCGCGCCGTACGTCGCCGGCCCAGGGTGCAACCGGGCCCACGCCACCTCCTCCTCGCGCCGTCGGACAAGCTCGCGAAGGTCTCGAAGGTCAGCAAGCGCCCCGCTTGCCTCGCCGGCCTCGAGAAAGAAGATCTGCTCCGGCCTGTCGAGGAGGCCCCGGTCAACGAGGCGCCGACCGACCTCGAGCGCGGCGTAACGGATCAGCGCCAGCGGCGCACTGACGAGGTAGAACTCGTTGTCCTCCCGGACCGGGTAGGCGCGCTCGGCTCGTTCCAGGAGCCATTCGAAGCGGTCGCGCACGTCCGCGGGCCTGCCGGCCAGCTCCGAGCGTGCCCGGGCGACGGTCGCGTCGCGCTTCTCGCGCTGCGCGGTCGCACGCGCGGCGGCGTCGTAGCCGCGGACGAGCTGGTCCCGGACCAGCCCGAGCGCGACTGCGGGCAGCTCGGACAGGGTCGGCTCGCCGACGTCGTAGCGCAGCGCCCTGCAGCCGAACTCGTACAGGTACGCATGGAATGCCTCGGCGAACTCGCCGTCGACCTCCTCCAGCCGGGCGACCGCGCGGTCGTCGGGCTGAGTGATCAGGTCGCGCACCCGCGGTCGCGCGTCTGCCAGCGCCGCAAGGGCGGCGAGGGCGCGGCCGGGCTCGGTGCTCGCCTGCGACAGTCCCGACAGCATCTCGAGGACGCCGTGTTCTGACCACCCGAGTTGGTCGTGGCAGAACAGGGCCAGGCGCACGGGGAACGCGACGTCGGCGAGGTGCAGCCGGTGGTGCAGCGTCACGGCCTCGGTGCAGAACCGCACGGTCTCGTCGAAGTGGTGCCTGAGGTCGTCCTCGGACAGCGTCGGCAGGGCGACGTCCTGAAGCTCCCGGATCCGCGCCGCGAAGACTCCGCGGTCGTTGTCCCACCAACGGTCGACGGTCGCGATCAGGATGTCGGCGCGCTCCACCTCCTCGAGGCGCGCAACGCGCTGGCGAAGCAGCGGGTGGATCCTGGACATGAGCGCGTTGCCCGGCCGCGCCAGCCACGACGGCAGCGGCGGTGGCTCCTTGCCCCCGAGGGGCACCACGCGCGCGTACGCCCAGCCGTCGATCTCACGCATCTCCAACCCGTCCATCGGCATGCCGGCATCGGCGAATGCGTCGGTCAGCGCGCGGGTGGTGACGGTCAGGAACATGCGGGTCATGGGCGCGATCGGCTGTGGGAAGTGCGACTCCCGCTCCCAGAAGCCATCCGGCACGTCGACCGGTGCCGGGACCGGCGGGACGGCCGCCGGAAGGGCGGTGACGGGACGGGCCTGCAGCAGCCACAGCCGGTCACCCTCGAATGCCCACTCCACGTCCACGGGGAACCCGAAATGAGCCGCCACTCGCCGGGCGACCTCGGCGACCTCGACGACCTGGTCGTCGCCCAGGCTCTGCTGGGGAGCTCGCAGGCAGGCGGCCTTCCCGCCACGCACCACCCACTCGTCGGGGTCGGTCTCCCCCGACACCAACCGCTCGCCCAGGCCGCGGACCGCGCTGACGACGATCTCGTCCGCGCCCGTCACCGGATTCGCGGTGAAGACGACACCGGCCGCGTCGGCCGGCACCTGGCGCTGCACGATCACACCGATCCCGCCGACGGCGTCCCCCGCGCGCCCTACCTCGTAGTGCCGCACCCGTTCCGTCGTGACCGACGCACGCACTCGGCGTAGTGCGGCCGCCAGATCGTCTGGCCCTCGCACGTCCAGCACCGACTCGTACTGTCCGGCGAACGACGCGTCGGGAAGGTCCTCCGCAGCGCTCGATGAGCGCACAGCCAGCGGCACATCGCCCCAGCGGCGCGCTGCCTCGATCAGCTCGTCGTCGCACTCGCCGGTCCCCACGAAGCCCTCAGGGACGTCGAACCCTGCATGGATGAGCTCGCCGAGGTTGGCCGCCTTGGCGCCCATCCGCGACGCATCCCCCTGGCGGAGCCGGTCGAGGCTGACCGTGGTCACGGCGGAGTCATGCGCGCTGGTCTTCATGGCGGCCCTCGCAGGTCTCGTGTGGCGGGCGTCGACCCGGCGGTGCCGGGTGCGTCTTCTCGCCCCACGGTAGGCCCGCACCGTCCCGGCCTCTGTCCCCCGCATGCGGTATCTCGCCGGTTCACGGTGGGGTATCCGCGAGCCAGCCAGCGTCGACGACGAACCTGGTGAGCTCGGCGCGGGAGGACACCGAGAGTCGCTCGTGGATGCGCTTGAGGTGGGTCCGGACAGTGTGCGGGCTGACAACGAGACGCTCGGCGATCTGCGCGGCCGTGAGCCCTTCTGCCGCCAGGCATGCGACCTCCCGCTCGCGTGGGCTCAGCGGGCCGGACACCACCCGGCGTCGTGGCGGCGGGACCGCCCCGAGATTGCGCAGGACCTGACGAGCCTGATCGGCGAACACCGAGGCCCCGAGCCGCTCGAAGACCTCGAGGCTTGCACGGACGGCGGCTGCGCCCTCCGGCCCTCGGCGCACGCGACCCCAATCCAGGTGCGCGCGTGCGGCGAAGAACGGCAGGTCCAGCGACGAGAACAGCTCCCCCGCCTGGTGCAGGCACACCAGCGCGCGCTCCGGTGCGCCGAGCCCGGCGCGAGCGACGCCTTCGATTCGCAGCGCCTCGCCTGCCGTCAATGACCGCTCCGACACGGCCGTATCAGGGATGCGGGGGACGAGAGCGAGTGCGTCATCCCACCGGTCGGCCCGGAGGTAGGCCTCGGCGGCGGCCATCAGCAGCCACCCGTGGAAGCCGCTCGCGCCCGGCAGAGCCTCGTCGGCCAGCGCCGTCGCCGCGTCGAGGTCCCCGCGGCTGAGCGCGAGCTGGATCTCCGCAGGGACGAGCATCATCCGCACGCCGGGATCGTGGTCCAAGCGCCCATGCGCCGCCTGGACCTCGGCCAGCACGCGCTCCACGGTTGCGACATCGCCGCGGTAGCCGTGCAGGACGGCGGCGATGGCCGCGGAGTGGACGGCGGGGCGCGGTTGGCCGACCAGCGGCGCCTGCTCCAGGACCGTGGCGGTCAACGTGAATGCGGACTCCCAGTCGCCGGAGAAGAAGTCGGCGACGGCCAGCATCGCGCTCGATCGCAGCTCCAGGGCGGGCACCGCCAGGTCGCGGGCGAGGGCCAGCGCGGCCGTTGCATGGCGGCGGATGGCGGTGTGGTCTCCGTCCCAGACGAGGCAGGTGACGTTGAGGTCGTGCGCACGCCACAGCAGCAGGGGGTCGTCGGCGGTCTCTGCGGCGTCGAGCGCTCGGCGGGCTGTTCGCAGCGCCGCGACGGGTTGGACGTCCATCGACCGCAGCCGAGACTGCGCGAGCAGCGCCTCGACGGTCACCCCCGGGTCGTCCAGCCCCGCCGCCAGGTCGGCCAGCTCCGCCACGGCGTGCGCCGCCGCGTCGAATTCGCGCATCCACGCCCGCAGCCAGACCTCGGTGACCCGCAGCTCAGCGAGCTCACGTGACGGCGCGTGCGCCGACAGTGACTCAAGGCCCCGGCCCAGATGAGTCCTGACCTGTGGCAACCGGCCCCGTTCCCATTCGGCGGCGGCGAGCTTTCGGTGCATGCGGCCAGCACGCAGCGGATCGCCCGCGCCGCTGGAGGCCGTCAGCGCGTCCTCCCAGATGCCCACTGCCGCCCCGAGTTCGCCGATTCGCTCGAGGGCGTCGCCCAGCTGCTCGAGGACGCCGGCAGTGCGTCCCACCTGACCACCCGTGCGCTGCAGCTCCAGCGCCGCGCTGAGGTGGGCGACCGCATCGCGGTTGGCATGCACGGCGAGGGCCTGCGCCCCCGCAGCCGCCAGGACGTCCAGCGCCCGGTCGGTCTCTACGTGCGGTCCTGCGTGTCGGTAGTGGCGGGCCAGCCGCTGCAGGTCGACCGGCTCGTCGCGCTCCAGCATGGCCGCGAACGCCGCGTGCAGACGCCGCCGCTGCGCCTCGCCCATCTCGCTATAGGCGACTTCGGCGATGAGCGGATGGTGCAGCCCGTAACAGACCACGCCGCCGGCGACGACTTCATCGACCAGACCACGCGCGACCAGTCGTGCGGTCGCGGCCCCCAGCGCCTCGTCGTCGGCGGCCGCGAGGGCGGCGAGACGGTCGT
Organism: Nitriliruptorales bacterium; assembly: GCA_009377835.1. GTDB lineage: Bacteria > Actinomycetota > Nitriliruptoria > Euzebyales > Egibacteraceae > WHTG01. The sequence continues at coordinate 2,150 of WHTG01000077.1, read as the reverse complement.
GCGCCACCGGCTCGCCGGCGATGGCAAGGATGTCGGCCACCTTCCGGTCCGCCGCAGCGAGACGCTCCAGCGGGCGCAGGATCACGTCGCGGGCCAGCGCCGGCACATCCGGCGCGGCGCCGCTCGTCAGTGTCCAGCAGTCACCGGCCAGGGACAGCTCACCCGCCTGGAGCAGACCGGTCAGCATGGTTTCAGCGAACAGGGGGACACCGCCCGCGCGCGAGTCGACGAGGTCCAGCAGCGCCTCGTTCACGGGACCGCCCAGCTGTGCTGTGGCCAGCTCGGCGAGGGTCGTGCGACTCAGTGGGGCCAAGACGACCTCGTCGAGGAGCCCCTGGCGGCGCAGGGAGGAGCGCAGGTCCCGCAGCGGACGTAAGGAGTCGGCGTCGGCGCGGTAGGTCAGCAGTGTGATCACACGCCGGCGATCCAGCCGCCGGCACAGGTAGTGCAGCAGCGCGATCGACGCTGCGTCGGCCTCGTGCGCGTCATCGATCAGCAGCAGGATCGGGGCGTGCTGTTCGATGCGCTCCATCACCCGCGCCACTGCCTCGAAAAGCCGTGACTGCTCCAGGGCCGGGTCTGCAAGCGGCTCCGGCCGGCCCGCGATGAGCGAGCCGAAGAGGATGCCCAACTCCGGCAGACCGTTCGTCATCGCTGCTCGGGCGACCACGTCGAGCGCGCGGAGGTAGCCACCCAGCGCCTCGAGCATGGGGGCGTATGCGACGGTCATCTCCAGGGGCGGTGCACGTCCTGTCAAGACTGCGAAGCCGCGTTGTTCGGCCAGCGCGACGGCCTCCCGGGCAACCCGGGTCTTGCCGATCCCTGCCTCACCGACGAGGCCGACCACCCGCGCCGTTCCGGTTGCGGCTGCGTCGAGCGCAGCAGCGACGCTGCTGAGCTCTGTTCTGCGCCCCACCAGATCCATCTCGATATGCAGACGGACGCGGGGCCCGCTCGTCGCCGCGTCCGTGAGCCCGATCAGGGTATGCCACCGGCCCCCTCGGCGGATGAGTTCTTGGCATGGATCTCCATGGTCCAGCGACGTGCCCACTGTTCCATCGCCTCGATGACGGGTCGGAGGGCTTGGCCGGCGTCGGTGAGCGCGTACTCGACCCGTGGTGGGACTTCGCGGTAGCGGCGGCGGGTGACGATGCCCGCCCCCTCGAGTTCCCGCAGACGCTTGGTCAGCATCCGATCGGACAACCCGTCGCCGACATCGAGCAGGTCACTGAAACGGCGAGGCCCGTCCATGAGGGCCCAGATCAGAAAGGCCGTCCAGCGCCACCCCAACAGCTCGAACGCCGCCGCGCCCTCACAGGCCACAGGCCGATCATCGGAACGGCCGACCGGCTTGTCACCCATGACCTCAACGTACCCGTGATCGCGTCACAGCGGGCCGGTCGCCTTCCAGCATGCGGACTTCCTGTTTGATAGTAATGTGGCTTCCCTTCAGAAAGTATGACCGTCGGGAGGTGTTTGCGATGAGTGACGCCGCAGGGTTGGTGGTGCTGGTGGGCCGACTCGTGTTCGCCATCCAGTTCCTCACAGGCGCGTTCGGACACTTCAAGATGAGCGAGCAGATGGTCGGTTACGCACGCTCCATGAAGGTGCCGGCGCCGAGCCTGGGCGGGTGGCCGGCGGGCGTGTGGCTGTTGGTGGCGAGCCTATCGGTGGCGCTCGGCGTCTGGCCGGATATCGGCGCGCTCATGATCGCGCTGTGGGGCATTCCGACGGCGTTTCTCATTCATGGCTGGTGGCGCTACGACGCCGAAGCGCAACAGAGCCAGCAGTTGCTGTTCTTCCGCAACCTGGCCTTCGTCGGCGGAGCCATCGCCCTGTTCGGGGTCTTCGTCGCACTCGGCGACGAGCTGCGCTTCGCACTCACCCCTGCGCTGCTCGACTTCTGAGTGGCGTGTAGCCGAGGAGGGCATCGACGGCCCGCTGGAGAGACGACTCGAGGCCGTGCCGCAGGCGGGTGGATGGGGGGATGGCTCCCACTCCGCCACCGGGCCGCGTCACCCTGCGTCGGACATGCCTGGGACAGTGGCCGCGATGACACGGTGGTTGCCGGCGTAGACGTTGAACCGCTCACCGCGCACGAATGCCGCCAGCGTGAGCCCGAACTGCTCTGCCACGTCAACAGCGAGACT
>WHTG01000141.1 GCA_009377835.1 Nitriliruptorales bacterium | reverse complement strand
GCCACCTCCGAGGGCGCGGGACTGATCGTGATCGGCCTCCGGAAACGGTCGCCGGTGGGCAAGCTCGTCCTTGGCAGCAACGCGCAGGACATCCTCCTGGCCTCGACGTGCCCCGTCCTCGCGGTCAAAGCGGCTGGATGAATCTTCCAGCAGTACCGTCAACGTCAAGGTCAACCTTGAACTACATTAGCGTATTTCCGCTGGTCAGCACGCTCGAGCACTGTACTGCAGCCTCTCAAGTTCTCCTTGAAGGTAATGCGGGTTGGGCCACGAGGCCCATTACCGGCGGTCCTCGATGATGGCCACCCGGCGCAGATGCCGTCACACGGCATCTGAAGGCGTTTGCGCAGGTCAGGAGGCTCGCGATGACTGAGGTGCTGTGGAGCCCGTCGCCTGAACGGGTGGCGGCCTCCAACCTTGCCCGGTTCGCGACCACTGTCGGGTTCGACCCGACGCAGTACCAGAAACTGTGGCAGTGGTCAGTGGATGAGCCTGGGCGATTCTGGGACGCCGTCTGGCGAGACAGCGGCGTGGTGGCCGGTCGTGACTTCGATGAGGTCCTGGCGGACCCGCGGATGCCGGGCGCGAGGTGGTTCGTCGGCGCCCGATTGAACTACGCCGAAAATCTCCTCCGGCACCGGGGCGCCCTGCCCGCGGTCGTGGCGGCCGGGGAGGGCCTTGAGGATCGGGTTGTGTCCCGTGACGAGCTGTACGCGCTGGTCGCACGGGCCCAACAGGGGCTACGGCAACTCGGGGTGGTCGCCGGCGACAGGGTGGCCGCATTCACCCCGAACTGCCTGGAGGCGGTCGTCGTGATGCTGGCAGCCACAGCCATGGGGGCCGTGTGGTCCTCCTCCTCCCCCGACTTCGGCGTGAAAGGCGTCGTCGACCGTTTCGCGCAGATCAGGCCGCGCGTGCTGCTGACCACGGACGGCTACCGCTACGGCGGGAAGACGCACACATTGCAGGACCGGATCAATGGTGTCGCGAGTGGCCTGCCCGGCCTGGAGCACGTGGTCGTCGCCGACTTCACCGGCGAGGAGATCACTGTGCATGCCTCTGAGTCCTCCAGCTACGCGCAGTTGCTGGACAACTCCGCCGGCACGGTCCACTTCGAACAGGTGGGGCCGGACCATCCGTTGTTCATCATGTACTCGTCGGGCACGACAGGAGTACCGAAGTCCATCGTGCACAGCCACGCGGGATCGTTGCTCACGCATTACAAGGAGCACCGGCTTCACGTCGACCTCCACGAGGACAACGACACCATCTTCTGGTTCACGACGTGCGGCTGGATGATGTGGAACTGGCTGGTGAGCAGTCTGGCCAGCGGAGCGGCGATCGTGCTGTACGACGGCAGCCCCACCCATCCCGGCGCCGAGACGTTGTGGCGACTCGCCGAGCGGCACCGCATAACGCACTTCGGTACGAGTCCGAAGTTCCTGTCAGCCTGCGAGAACGTGGGTTTGCGTCCCTCGACCGCGGCCGACTTGGCCGGCATGAGGACGTTGCTGTCGACGGGATCGCCACTCAATCCCGAACAATTCGACTGGGTCTACGGCAATGTCGGCGACGACATCCATCTCGCGTCGATCAGCGGTGGAACCGACCTCCTGGGCTGTTTCGTGGGTGGTGTGCCGACGTTACCGGTACGACGTGGTGAACTGCAGGGTGTGGTGCTGGGCATGGCGGTGGAGGCCTGGAACGAGCAGGGGCAGGCGGTCGTCGGTGAGCGTGGCGAACTTGTGTGCACCAAGCCGTTCCCGTCGATGCCGGTTGGCTTCTGGAACGACGACGGCGACGTTCGCTACCACGCGGCGTACTTCGAGCAGAACCCGGGTGTATGGACGCACGGCGACTTCATCGAACTGCGGCCCGGCGGCGGCGCGATCATCCACGGTCGCAGCGACACGACGCTGAACCCCGGTGGGATACGGATCGGCACCGCCGAGATCTACCGGGCGGTTGAGTCGTTGCCCGAGATTCTTGACTCGATCGTCGTGGGACGTCCGGCTGACGGCGACGTCGAGGTCGTCCTCTGCCTGAAGCTGCGCGAAGCCGTCACGTTGGACGACGCGCTCGTCCGGCGCGTGAAGACCACCATCCGGACCGCGACGACGCCTCGTCACGTCCCCGCCCACATTTTCGAAGTGAGCGACATCCCGTACACGATCAGCGGCAAGAAGGTCGAGAAAGCAGTGCGGGACACAATCATGGGTGCAGCGGTGCACAACCGCGACGCGCTGGCGAACCCGGAGGCACTCGAGGCATACCGTTCGCTGCCCTTTCCCGCGTGACTCAGCCGGACAGAAACGCTACTCGGACCGTCCGCTCCGGGTTGTCGAGGTTCGGGTCGACGAGCACGACCGACTGCCATGTCCCCAAGGTCATGCGTCCGCCGACGACCGGGATGGTGACTGATGGCGCGATCAGCGCCGGCAGGACGTGGTCCCTGCCGTGACCGGGCGACCCGTGGTGGTGGCGCCATCGGGATTCCTCACGCGGTAGCAGTTCCGCAAGGGCGCGTTCGACGTCGTCCTCGGTTCCAGCCCCGAGTTCGAACAGCGCCACCCCCGCGGTGGCGTGCGGCACGAACACGGTGCACAGGCCGTCGCCGCGCCCGTCGAGCCACGACTGGATGTCCGGCGTCAGATCGACACAGCGGAACGTGACGCCGGTCCGGACGTGCAGCGTGTGTGTCTCCACCTCACGCGGTGGTGACGCGGATGACGGTTTCGGCCAATTCCGGACGGCAGACGAGCAGATCCGGCAGCCAGACGTCCGGCTGGTTGTAACGCAACGGCGAGCCGTCCAGCCGCGAGACGTGGAGTCCGGCCGCCGCGGCGACCGCCACGGGAGCGGCGGAGTCCCACTCGTATTGACCGCCTGCGTGTGCGTACACATCGGCCGCACCCCGGACCACCGCCATCGTCTTCGCACCTGCCGAGCCCATCGGCACCAGGGTGGCGCCTAGGGCGTCACGCAGCGCGTCCGTGATATCCGGCGGACGCGTCCGGCTGACGACCATCCGCGGCGGGCCCGGATGCGGTGCCGGGACAGCCGGCGCGGGGTCGGTCGCCAGCACGGTTCCCAGTGCGGGAAGGGCGACCGCGCCGACGGCCGCGACGCCGCTTTGGACCAGCGCGACGTGGACCGCCCAGTCGCTCCGACCTTCGGAGTATTCGCGAGTGCCGTCCAGCGGGTCCACGATCCACACCCTGGAATGGCTGAGGCGGACCGTGTCGTCGCGCCCTTCCTCGGACAGCACCGGATCGTCCGGGTACGCCTGTGCGAGAAGTTCCACGATGCAGTCGTGTGCTCGCCGGTCGCCCTCGTCCTTCAGGTCGTTGCCGGCCAGACCGGAAGTCTCGCGCAGTTCCATCAACAAATCACCAGCGTGCCCGGCGATCCGCGCCGCCTCGTGATCGTCGCTCACGGGCCCGCCACCGCGACCGCGACGTTGTCCCCTGCACCGCCCTGGCAGGCTGCGCTGACCAACCCCTCGGCGATTTCCTTCGCGTCTGCATCGTCGGTGAATAGCGGCGTCGGGAAGGGGTGGGCGAAGTCGACGAACCCGTCGGTGGCGGCGACGACCCACTCTCCGTGCGTCAGTTCGGTGGTCCCGCGGTCGAGTCCCCATTCCACCGCTCGGCGGGGCATCGGGTAGCCGACGAACATGTGTCGCGGTCGTGCCAGCGGCACCGCGGCGGCACGCGTCACGGTATAGAGCGCGGAGTCGCCGAAGGAGGCCCACTGTAGCCGCCGATCCGCCACCAACGCGACCACGAGGGTCGTACGGCTGTCGGGGGCGGCCGACCCGGGGCGGCCGGTGACATCGAGCACGGCCTGGCTGGCGCGGTGGAACAGATCAACCAGGATGTCGTCGGGGACGTTGGCCGGCGGCGGATCGACGCCGAGCGTTCCGACGACCGTGGAGATGACGGCTTCGGTCGCAGGCCAGCCGTTGTGGCCGTCGGCGACGGCAAGGAGCGTCGCTCGTTCGCCGACGACGGCGACCGCCGCATCCTCGTTGGGGTCCGTATACGAATACGCCTTGCGGTGCTGCCCACGCGTGATCGCCAGCGCCGCACGGGAGCCGACGCCGCGCGTCACGATCTCGCCCAGTTCGAGGTGATCCTTGCCCCACAGCACTGCCTGCATCCGTCCCAGCCTAGTGCGCGTTCTTGCGGGGCCCGGATTCGTGGTCGGCTTGCGCGCGCCAGGCACAATGGCGGTCATGCCGAAACGATCCGACGGGACCGAGGAGGGACCACCCCCCAAAGCCCGCGCCTCCGCGCCTGGAACTCCGCTGGGTTCGCGGACGCAGCGGGGGGCGAACATAGCTCGCCTGGGGGCGAGCACGAGCACCGGCTACCTCACGTCACGGGTGCGTCGCCTACGCGACGGTGACGCCGCTGACGCCCGGTTCCATGCGGAAACCGCCGAGAAGATGGTCGAGATGCTCGGGACCATGAAGGGCGCGGCTATGAAGATCGGCCAGATCGCCAGCTTCGTGGACCTCGATCTTCCCCCCGAGGCGCAGGAGACGTACCACGCCGTCCTCGCGACGCTACGGGACGCGGCGCCGGCCGTGCATCCGGACCAGGTCGTCGATGTGCTCACCGAAGAGTTCGGCGCAGCACCGGACGAGGTGTTCGCTTTCTGGGACCCGACGCCGCTGGCGAGCGCGAGCATCGGCCAGGTCCACCGTGCACAGTTGCACGACGGCACTCAGGTCGTCACGAAGGTGCAGTACCCCGGCATCGCGGAGGCCGTGCAGCACGACCTGGCGAATGCGGAGATGTTCGTGCCCCTGGCACGGATGTTTTCGCCGAACCTGCAGATCCGGCCCCTGATGGAGGAGCTTCGTGAGCGTCTGGTCGACGAGCTGGACTACCAGCAGGAGGCGCTGTACCAGCAGGCGTTCTTCGAACGCTACGACGGCCACCCGTTCATCCGAATCCCGCGGGTCTTCCCGGAGTGGTGTCGTCCGCGCGTGTTGACCACCGAGTACATGGACGGGCAGTCGTTCGCGGAGATGGAAGCCTCGACCGACGCCGTCAGCAAGCGGCGATATGGCGAGATCATCTACCGGTTCGTCTTTGGATCTCTCAACCGCTTCCGGCTGTTCAACGGGGATCCCCACCCCGGGAACTACCTGTTCCCGGGTGACGGCACGGTCGTTTTCCTCGACTTCGGAAGCGTCAAGTTGTTCCGGTCCATCACGCGCACCGAACTTCACCGGCAGCTCGACATGATCATCCAGCGCGATGTCGAAGGGCTGGTGCGCGAGCTGCGGGAGTCGGGGTTCCTCAAGGCCGGGGAGGAGGCCGACGGCGAACGGCTGATGGAGATGTTCCGTCTGTTCAACCAACCGGTGCTCGAGGATGCCGACTACCGCTACACGGCCGAGTTCGCCAGGGACGTGATCCGCATCGGAACCGATCCCAAGGCCGGTTATTGGGCACTGCTGCGGAAGCTGAACCTCCCTCCCGACTATCTGGTGCTCAACCGGATCCAGTGGGGCGTGAACTCCATCCTGGCCAGGCTCGGCGCCCGAGCCAACTGGCACCGCATCGCCCTTGAGTTGATGGGGGTACGTCCCCCCACGACGCTGTTGGGCGAGGAGGAACAGCCCTTCATCAACAACTCGCCGTTCCTGGCATAGCGGCGCAGCGAAAACCCCCCAGGTGGCCTTGAAGAGGTCGTTGTGGGGGGTTTCGTTGTTCTCGCCACACGTGACGGTGCCAGGCTCGGGGCTTGTTGGCTATGGCCAGTTAGGGGGGTTTTGCGTTGAGTTGCCCCAACGACTGCCTGCGGTCGCGGCGCACCACGTTGGGAGGCCGGGATGGGAATCGAACCCACGATGGCGGATTTGCAGTCCGCTGCCTTACCACTTGGCTACCCGGCCGAGCCGTGCGCAGCGAGTGTAACGGCGCGATTGGACCGCCCTAGGTGTGTTCACCCGGCGACGACGCCGTCCGTCGCGCGCGCCGCAGCATCTCGACCATGAACGCCGCCCACGCAACCGCACCGATCACACGCGCACAACCCGGGAGGTCCCGCGCCCGGCGGGGATCCCGCTTGCGGAATCTCCCCAAGCGGGTGATGTGCCCGGCGATCGACTCGTCGGGCCCCAGCCGTGGGGCCCTGCGAGCAGCGGCCGTCACATGCGCTCGATCATCGCGTCGCCGAACTCACTGGTCTTGACCTTCGTGGCCCCCTCCATCTGGCGCTCGAAGTCGTAGGTGACGACCTTGTCTTTGATGGCGCCCTCGAGACCCTTGATGATCAGGTCTGCGGCCTCGCTCCAGCCCAGGCGGCGCAGCATCATCTCACCGGAGAGGATCACGGAACCGGGATTGACCTTGTCCTGGCCGGCGTACTTGGGCGCCGTGCCGTGGGTTGCCTCAAAGATCGAATGCCCGGTCACGTAGTTGATGTTGCCGCCCGGCGCGATCCCGATGCCGCCGACCTGAGCCGCCAGCGCGTCGGAGATGTAGTCGCCGTTGAGGTTCGTCGTCGCGATGACGTCGTACTCATCCGGGCGCGTGAGCACCTGCTGGAGCATCGCGTCGGCGATGACGTCCTGAACCAGCAACCTGTCACCCGGGTCACCGCCCGAGTCCTCCCAGCTGACCGCGACGTCGTTGAACTCCTCGCGGACCAGCTCGTAACCCCAGGACCGGAACGCTCCCTCGGTGAACTTCATGATGTTGCCCTTGTGCACCAGGGTCACAGAACGCCGGTTGTTGGCGAGCGCGTACTCGATCGCGGCACGGATCAAGCGCTTGGATCCCGTGATGCTGACCGGCTTGATCCCGATGCCCGAGTCCTCACGGATGTCCCACCCGTAGGCCTCTTTGAAGAACGCCAGCGCCTGCTTGGCGTCATCGGTGTGTGCCTGCAGCTCCTTGCCCGAGTACACATCCTCCGTGTTCTCGCGGAAGATCACCATGTCGACCTTCTCGGGGTGCCTCACCGGCGACGGCACGCCCTGGAACCAGCGGACCGGGCGCAGGCAGACATACAGGTCGAGGATCTGCCGCAGCGCCACATTGAGGCTGCGGAAACCCTCCCCGACGGGTGTCGTGAGCGGCCCCTTGATACCGATCAGGTGTGACTTGAACACGTCGACCGTGTCGTCGGGCAACCAGTCGCCTGTCTCGTCGAACGCCTTCTGGCCTGCGAGGACCTCTTGCCACTCGATGCGCTTCTGCCCCCCGTATGCCTTCTCGACCGCTGCGTCGAAGACCCGGACCGACGCGCGCCAGATGTCGGGTCCGATCCCGTCTCCCTCGATGAACGGGATGATGGGCTCGTCAGGAACGTTGAGGCCCTCGGGGCCCATGGAGATGATCTCGGCCACTACCAGTTCTCCTGTTGATCGGGGTGTTGGAGGATACCGGCGCGATCGAGTACGTCTTCACGGGCCTAGGCACCACATCGTGTGATATCACCTGAGAGTGATATCACGCCCGCGGCGCGGGCCTGAGCGGTTGCTACGCGACGACGACGGCTCGGCGCAACGCCGCGATGACGTCGCCGACGTCTTCCCGGTCCTTGACCATGTAGCAGCTGGCGCCGCCGGCAAGCGCGCGCGTCGCCGTTGTGCTGTCCGCCGTGGCCGAGAACACCACGATCGTGGCCGTAGGCACGGCCTCGTGCAGCGTCGGGAGCACCGACAGCCCGTCCGCGATCGGCAGCTCGTAATCGAGGACGATGGCATCCGGCTGCAGTTCCATGGCGAGGTGAACCGCCTGCAACCCGTCGCCGGCAAGTCCGACCAGCTCGAGATCGTCCTCGACGGACAGACAGACTTCGAACAGCCGTTGAAGACTCTCATGGTCGTCGACGACGAGGACTCGAAGTGTCACAAAAATGCACCTGTTCGCCTGTGGGTAGCACCTGCAAGTGCAGCACACCACCACAGCCGTGACCATGGTCATTCGGCACGAATTCGCCTGGCCGTGCGGATAGTCACAATTAACTAGCGTGGCCGGCCCGGCAGGTCTCGACCCTGCGCCACACCGCGTCTTCCGGGAACTGCGATGCCCCGGCCTTCGCCGGGGCATCGAGTTTGGCTGGCGAAACAGATTCGCCGCGCCAGTGATCTAGTGGTGCAACCCTGCTGCCTGGTGTGTCCGCTTTTCCTTCCAGCAGCGCCCGCGGCTGGTCGGGGTCGGCCGTTGCAGCGGGGTAGCCGGCGCTGATTGTGGGCCCGGCAGGTCTCGAACCTGCGGCCAAGGGATTATGAGCACGATAGGCGTATGCGGTGTGCTGACCTGCGAAAACGCTGTTGAAATGCGAGCGCAATCCCGAAAGTTATCTGGTGGCTGTCGGCGTACTTCTTGGCGCTTCCACCGACTGAGAGGGGAACTCGATCACCCGCGCACCGTAGACCTGCGAGCCGCCACACAGCAACGTCCACCGCGCACTCGATAGGCCCTGGGCGGACAGTCCTGCGGAGCGCCGGTGCGGCTCGGGCTCGCAAGTGAGCGCCTGGAGCCCAGCGCGGCGCTCTCTGACGAGTGGCTACACCTGGCATCAACGCGGTGGGCGCTGCCCT
>WHTG01000199.1 GCA_009377835.1 Nitriliruptorales bacterium | reverse complement strand
GCGGCCCGGCGACCGCCGCCCCGCGTGCACTGTGTCGGCCGCCGCCCGCGCATCGAGGTACCACTGCCGAGGTCCGCGGCCTTCGGGCCCGCTCTCACGATGCGAGCGTCGTCACCCGCTCGATGGCAGCCGATCCAGTGTTGTCCTGCAGCAGGTCGAGCACTGCAGCCTCCACGTGCGTCTGAATCGAGGGTTCGTCCGCCTCGACGTCGCCCAATTCGGTCAGCACTCCCGCGATCGTCCACCCCGAGCGGTAGCGGTCGAACACCCGCGGGTCGATGTAGGAGTTGCGGGCGACGGTGGGCGTGTTGCCCAGGTAGTAACCCACTTCCCTCGACGCCCGTGCCTCGGCGCGTTTGCGCGCGCTCGCTGTGGCCGCCGCAGCTCCCGAGACCGCCAGGGCGACCGCCGCCAACACCGTGGCCGTCCACGTCCGGAAGTCCTTCGCGGAGAAGTCGCCGCTGGTCACGTCCTTGATCCAGAGGTTCACGTCTCTGGCCGAGACCTCGACCCAGTCGTCGGCATGGCGAAATGCCAGCAGCTGGTCGCCGCCGGAGCGGCGCCGCTTCAGCGCCTGGACGATTTCGCACACCGCTGCGTCGACGACGGAATGCACCCGGTGCGTGCCGCCCTTCGCCAGGTACTCGAACGACACCTCGTTGCCGCTGACGCTGACGTGGTCCTTGCGCATGGTCGTGAGCCCGAACGTCTCCAGGTCGCCTGACCGGCCGACTTCCGTGCCGATGCGGAAGAACCCGCGATCCAGCAGCCGAACGGTGCAGGCAAGGACACGGTCGCGATCCAGCCCCGCCCGCGACTCGAGGTGCTCCTGCACGACGACGCGCATATCAGGCAGTGCCTGTGCGAATTGCAGCATGGAGTCGAACTTCTCGGCGTCGCGCCGCGTTCGCCAGCTGTCGTGGTACCGATACTGCTTACGGCCCGCCGCATCGGTGCCGACAGCCTGCAGATGGCCATTGGGATACGGGCAGATCCACACATCCGCCCAGGCCGGCGGCAGAACCAGCGCCTCGATGCGTTCCAGCACCTCGGGATCCTGCACCTGGTTGCCGCTGTCCTCCCAATGGTAGGAAAATCCACGACCACGCCGGCGGCGGCGGATCCCGGGCCGTGAGCAGTCGGAGCGGCGGAGTCGTGGCACGCGCCCAGCGTCACCACGGCATCCCTGCCGTAATCCCCCTGCACGCAGCCGGCGCCTCGAGGACTACTCCCGGCAACCGCCAATCTCACGTGCACGGCCGCCCCGAGAGCGCAGGAACGAGGTCGTGCGCGGTGCACCTCGACGGCCCCGGCTGGCGGCGACGCGCCTGCGCCTCTCCGCGGACGCCTGCTGGTCAGCGATCCGTGCCTGGACGTACTCCCATGTCGGTGTCATTGCGGCACTCCCCTTCCCCGTAACCGGCAACCATCGTACACCGGTTACAGACTGATCGCAACCGGTAAAGAGCATACAGTGGTTGCATGGCCCACGAGCTTTCCCCCTCGATCCAGCGGATCCTCGACTTCGTGAACACCTATGACCTGGAGGACCGCACGGACATGATCGACACCCCGCGGAAGCTGGGTTCCTGGCTGGTCGCAAACGGTGCGATGATGGAACCTGCAGGTGTCACAGCGGCAGACGTCGACGACGCCGCGCGGCTGCGGGAACTGCTGCGAACATCGCTCTTGGCAAAGACGAACGCGGCGGGCGCACCGGAATCGGAGTCCTTCTCGCTGCCGATGGCGCTGCAGGTCTCGACCGACGGCAGCGCGCACCTGGCCGGCGCCGGCAAAGGCGTGACCTCAGCGCTCGGCCACATCGTCGCACCCATCCCGGCCGCGGTGGCCGACGGCACCTGGGAGCGGTTGAAGGTGTGCCGCAACGAAGCGTGCCACTGGGCGTTCTACGACCGCTCGAGGAACCGGTCGCGGCGCTGGTGCACCATGGAAGTCTGCGGCAATCGCGAGAAGACCCAGGTGTTTCGTCAGCGACACAGTGGCGACTAGTTCTATGGCGCAAACCAGCGGATGACCCTGGACGCTCTCGTCCCCTGCGCCGCCACTCCCAACGTGAGGGGGTCCGAGGCAGAGCAGTTCGCCGCCGCCTTGGCGAAGGCGCTTCCATGACCGTCCACGAGATCGTGGAATACGCCCTGAACCAGATGCCTTGAGCGGTGTTCTCCGCTACGCTGCCGCGGAAATAGCGGGAGCTGTCATGGCCGCACCACCGACCTATCGTGCAGTCATCGCCGACGACGCGGGACACCTGCGGATGCTGTTGCGCGTCATGCTCGAACGCAGCGGGCGGTTCGAGATCGTCGGCGAGGCGGCAAACGGCGAGGAAGCGATCCGGGTCACGAACGAGGTGCGCCCGGACCTGACGCTGCTCGACCTCAAGATGCCGATCATGGACGGCCTGGAGGCTCTGCCTCTCATCCGCGAGGCGGTGCCCTCCACCGTGGTCGTGGTGCTGTCGGGCTTCGACGCCGACCGCATGGCCCACAAGGCGATGGCAGCGGGCGCAGCGGCCTACCTGGTCAAGAACGTGAACATCGACCACCTCATCGAGCAACTCGTCGCGCTGCTGGACGCATCCGACTCAGCCGAAGGTGCGGCGGAACCGACTCCCGAGATGCTGCATCTGCCGCTGGAACTTGAGAGCGCCGCGAAGGCGCGGCGGTTCGTGAGGCAGGTCCTGGGCGAGTGGGCTCGAGCGGCGGTGGTCGACGACGCGGCGCTGCTGGCCACGGAGTTGGTCACCAACGCCCTCGTTCACGCACGGTCAGCCGTCGAATTGCGACTGCGGCGTCTATCCGATCGCGTCCGCGTCGAGGTAGCCGACAGCGGTGCAGGCGCGCTCCACATGCGGGAACCAGATCGTGACTCGGTCGACGGCCGTGGTCTGCTCCTGGTGCAGGATCTGTCGCTGGCATGGGGCACCAGTTCAGACGGTGCCAAGAAGATCGTGTGGTTCGAGGTCTGAGTTCCTCGGCCTCCCGCCCGGGTCGAGACGCACGTCATGTCCTGCCGGGCGGATCCGGCGGCGGAACATCCGCACGGCGTCGCGTTCATGTTCCTATGTGAGCGCTGCGGGTAGCCTCAAGGATGTCCGTAATCCGATGGCGTTGCCGCCATCGCGTCGAGGATCACGTGTGACGTCCACAACGACGACCAAGTCCAATGTCGCCGCCTTCCGCCACGAGGCGGTGTTCTACGGCGGCCTGGACGGCTTCGTCCGGGCGGTGGCGCCGTTCGTGCGTGCCGGTGTCGACGCCGGGCAGCCGGTCATGGTCGTCGTGGCCGCGTCGAAGATCGACCTGCTCCGACAGAGCCTGGGCAGCCGCGCGCGGCATGTCGAGTTCGCCGACATGGGCGATGTCGGGCGCAACCCCGCGCGGATCATCCCCGCGTGGACCGAGTTCGTGAACCGGCACCCCGACGCGCCCACGCTGTGGGGGGTTGGCGAGCCGATCGACACCCGGCGCAGCGCGGCCGAGCTCGCGGAATGCCAGCGCCACGAGGCCTTGCTGAACGTCGCGTTCGAGGACGCTCCGCCACTGTGGTTGCAGTGCCCCTACGACCTGGACGCACTGAACCCGTCTGTGATCAGCGAGGCCCGACGCAGCCATCCATTCGTCGGCGAGGGACTCGAACCGGAGCGCAACCGGGAATACGTCGATCGCGGCGACGCTGCCGCGGGATTCGACGAGCCGCTCCCGGAGCCCCCCACGGCGGCCGCGTCGCTACCGTTCACCAGCGGGTGGTTGAACACGATCCGCGACTTCGTCGACGGTCGGGCACGTGTCGCGGGACTCTCCAGCGCCAAGGCGTCGGACCTCGTGCTCGCCATCAACGAACTCGCGACCAACAGCCTGCGACATGGCGGCGGCCAGGGGATGTTACGGGTGTGGGAAGACGAGCATGGCCTGGTGTGCGAGGTCGCCGACAGCGGCACCCTGCACGAGCCATTGCTGGGACGACAGCGCCCATCGGCGGGGCGTCTCGGCGGCCGCGGGTTGTGGATGGTCAACCAGTTGTGCGACCTGGTGCAGATCCGCTCGTTGGCCACCGGTACCGTGGTCCGGGTCCACGCCTACCACGACTGAGCAGTCTGGCGGGACATGACAAGTGCGACTGCGCCACGAGTCCTGGTGTGCGCCCTCGGCGGGACGATCGCGATGACGGACGCCGGCCAGGGTGGAGTGGTGCCGACAGAATCCGCCGCGTCGCTGGTCGCTGCGGTACCTGCGCTGGGTGGTGTCGCGCGCGTTGACGCCATGTCGTTCCGACAGATTCCCGGCGCCCACCTCACGATCGAGGACTGCGTCGAACTGGCTGCGGCGCTGCGCGGGCGCGCGCCTGCCTATGGCGGGATTGTGGTGACCCAGGGCACCGACACGATCGAGGAGACCTCGTTCGCGCTCGACATGCTCTGGGAAGGCGACACGCCGCTCGTCGTGACGGGTGCCATGCGCAACCCGACGCTGCCGGGCAGCGACGGCCCGGCGAATCTTCTGGCCGCGGTACGTGTCGCGGCGTCCGACGTTACGCGCGGCAACGGGTGCGTTGTGGTCATGGGCGACGAAATCCACGCGGCCCTCCTGGTGCAGAAGCGCCACACGACCCGCCCCTCCGCGTTCACGTCGCCGGCGGGCGGAGCGATAGGCGTCGTCTCGGAACGTGACGTACACGTCTGGGCGGATGTGCGCCGCGGGCCGCGCCTTGCGTCGTCGCCGACCGTGCCCGTGCCACGGGTCGCGCTGGTGCGTCTGTCGCTGGGAGATGACGGCGGCCTCCTCGGCGCGGTGCCCGACCTCGGTTACGAAGGAGTTGTCGTCGAGGCGTTCGGCGGCGGGCATACGGACGCGGGGACGGCCGAGTTGCTCGGCGCGATTGCGCGCACGATGCCGGTCGTCCTGGCATCGCGTACGGGCGCGGGTGCGGGCCTGCTGCGGACCTACGGGTTCCCGGGGTCGGAGCGCGACCTGCTGGGACGCGGCGTGATCCCCGCCGGGACCCTCGACGGCTTGAAGGCGCGTATCGCGTTGACCCTGATGCTCGCTGCGGGTATGGACCGTCGGCAGGTCGCCGCGGAACTGTCAGCCTGACGCGGACTGCGTCGCGGCCGCCGGCCGCGAGGCCGTGGACGCCCGAACCACCAGCGACCCGGGCAGGACAAGCCGGCGCGGGGGGCGCATGGGGTTCTCGATGCGCGCGAGCAGCAGTTCAACCGCCTTCGCACTCATCTCCGCGATCGGCTGGCGCACGGTGGTCAGGTCGTAGCCCTCCCACGAAGCCATCGCGATGTCGTCGAACCCCGCCACCCACACGTCGGCGGGCACACGCACACCCAGCGCACGGGCGCCATCCAGCGCGCCGAATGCGGACAGGTCGT
>WHTG01000100.1 GCA_009377835.1 Nitriliruptorales bacterium | reverse complement strand
CCTGACTCGTCCTCAGAGCTCGTGCGGGGCGAATGTACCAAAGCCCCCGCGATAGAAGACCAGCGGCATCGCCTCCGCCACCTCACCCTCCCGCAGGGTCGCCGAGAGGACGGACCCCAGCACGATGTGGTGGTCACCACCGTCGTGGACGGCATGCGTCCGGCACTCGATCCAGGAGATGGCGTCGTCGAGTAGTGGAGCTCCCATCGACGACGGCATCCACGACACCCCGGCGAACTTGTCGCCGCCACTGACCGCGAACTGCCGGCACAGAGTCGCGTGAGATGTGTCGAGGACGTTGACGGCGAAGCTCTGTGCAGCAGCGATGCGGGGCCAGCTACGGGACGACTTGGCCGGGCAGAAGAGCACGAGAGGCGGCTCGAGCGACAACGAGCAGAACGACTGGGCCGTCATCCCCACCGGCCCCTGCACATCGATTGCGGTCACGACCACGACGCCGGAGGCGAAGTGTCCCAGCACTCGGCGAAGTGAGGCCGAATCGAGGCCCGGCTCACCGGCCCTAGTAGAAACGTTGGTGCTAATCGACATTGTCACCTCGAGTTCGACGTCGACGGCGCACCCCCCAGGTGCAACGATGTTGCAGGACCTGTCCCGCAACGGTCCGCCACTCAGGACCGCGATGTCAAGTCCCCACGTTGACTCATCTACGCGGGCATCTTTGATGAGTCAACGTGCGCTCTTGACGCGGCGATGCGACCTGAGACACACTCCCTGAATTGCAACGTTGTTGCAGACAGGACTTCATTGGATCTCCTCGCAGAGATCCCTTGTCCGGGGTAGGTGTCTTGAGTGCCTCCTGTGAACGCGAAGAGTGACGTGGGATCCCAGCATGACGGGGCGGACGGCGGTGACAGGCCCCTACGCCGCGACGGCCTCGTGCGGCCCCTGCCAGGCGGCTGCTCGTGGGCGGTAGCGTGCAGTACCCGCTCGACAGTGCCCGCCGGCAGGCTGGGCTTGCGCCCCCGGCCCGTGGCGATCACCCCGACACCGGCCACGCCCGCTTCGGCGAACCGCGACCGCCACCGGCGCACAGCGTCGGAGTCCACACCAGACCGACGAGCAATCTCCTCATTGGCCACACCCTCGCCCGCCCACAACAACGCCCGCGCCGCGACCACCTTCCGATGCGGCAACGTCTGCGACGCCGCCATCCGCGCCAACCCGGCACACTGTTCGCCCGTCATCGACAACGCCGCAGCAACCATGACCGGCATCCTACAAACCACCATGACAAAACACAGACGCACCATTAGAGTGGTGACACCGTGAGCGAACCGGCATCTGACCTGCTGGACGTGGCGCGCGTCTATGCCGAGAAGCTGCGCGGCGGCGCGGCAGAGCGCGACCGTGAGCGTCCCTATCCGTATGCTGAGATGGATGAACTGCGCGACTCGCTGCTCATCCGGATGCGGGTTCCGGTCGAATTCGGCGGCATCGAGGTCTCCTACCGCGAGTTCACCCAGGTATTAAAGGAGCTCGCCCGAGGGGACTCCTCAGTCGCTCAGGTATTCGGTACGCACCTGTCCGGTGTCGACACGATTGCCTTCGCCGCGGACGCCGCCGTCCGTGAGACCCTTTACCGGAAGATCGTCGACGACCGTTGCCTGCTGACGAACTCCTGGTCGGAGTCCACAGGCAAACACCCGCTCGACTGGTCCACGAAGCTGACCGCTGCCGACGGGCCGGACCGGTTCCGGCTGTCCGGCGAGAAGTATTACTCGACGGGATGCCAGAGCGCGCAGATCCTCGTGGTCGGTGCGCTCGGGGACGGGCACACCTTCCCCGGTGCGTGCCTCGCCTTCGCGCCCGCGAAGGCGGCCGGTGTCGAGATCATCGACGACTGGCGGGGCTTCGGGCAGCGCACCACCGCCAGCGGGACGACTCGTTTCACCGACGTCGAGATCCCCGATGGCTGGGTCGTCGACATGTCCGACGCGATGCCCGACACCAGTCTGTACTCGGTGATGTTCCAGCTGATCTTTGGGTCGATCTACACCGGCATCGCGCAGGCCGCGCTCGATGACACGGTGGACTTCGTGCAGCGGCGTACCCGGGCTTGGATGGACAGCGGGGTCGAGCAGGCCTCGAAGGATCCTTACACGCTGCAACGCGCCGGGGACATGCAGGTCGCTGCACACGCTGCGGAGATGCTCGTGTATCGGGCGGCTGACGCGGCGGATGCGTCGCAGCGGAGCCCGAGCGCGCACAGCCGGGGGCTGGCCTCCGTCGCGACGGCCGAGGCCAAGGTCGCCTCGACCGACGTGGCGCTCGAGTGCGCCGCGATGGCGCTGCAGCTGTGCGGCTCGCGTGGCGTCGACGAGAAGCACGGCCTGGACCGTCACTGGCGCAACGCCCGGACGCTCACCCTGCACGACCCTGTGGACTACAAGCGCCGGCTCGTCGGTGACTTCGTTCTCAACGGCCAGCTCCCGCCGGTGACGGGCTTCAGCTGACATGGGTGCTCTACGGACGGCGTGGCGAGGGACCGCGGCGGACGTCACGTCGCGCGCGGGACCCCGCGGGAGGGGGTTGCCGGGCCGCGAGCAGCGACGGGACGTGCCGGTCGCGCCTGCTGGGTGGCACCTGGCCAATCCGAGGCGAGTGGAGGCGCTTCGGGTCCTCGAAAATCGTATTCGCACCGCTGTCGATAGAGATGCTGAGGGCGTTTGATGAAGTTCATCGCATTCAACCTGATGCCGTATAGGGAGCTGCCGGCGGATTTTGAGAAGTCCTACTCCAGCGTGTGGGTGGATATTCCTCGGCGGCTCTACGACCCGGTTCAAGGGGCCCAGATGTATATGGATTATCTGGAGGAGCTCGAGCTGGCGGTCGATCTGGGTTACGACGCGGTGGGTGTGAATGAACACCACCAGAACGCCTACGGGATGATGCCCTCGCCGAACCTGTGGGCGGCCTCGCTTGCCCGCAAGGTCCGCGAGAGCGAGTCCACCTCGCTCATGGTCCTCGGAAACAGCCTGGCGCTGTACAACCCGCCGGTTCGGGTGGCCGAGGAGTTCGCCATGCTCGATGCGCTGTCCGGGGGACGGCTCATCGCGGGTTTCCCGACCGGCAGCTCGCAGGACGTGAACTACTCCTACGGTATCAACCCAGCGGAGCTCCGGGATCGGTACCACGAGGCGCACGATTTGATCATCAAGGCGTGGGCGGCGAAGGACATCTTCGCCTTCAACGGCACGTACACACAGCTGCGTTACGTCAACCTGTGGCCTCGGTTGATCCAAGAACCCCGACCACCGGTATGGGTACCTGGCGGCGGGAGCCTCGAGACGTACGACTTCGCGCTCACCAACGGCTACAACTTCTCCTACCTCAGCTTTTACGGGTACAAATATGCGAAGTCGTTGATGGACATGTTCTGGAAGAGGGCCGACGAACTCGGGGTGGAGCGCAATCCATTCCAGGGCGCGTTTGCGCAGTTCGTGCTGGTCTCCGAGAGCGACGAGCAGGCGCGCGAGGAGTACGAGGAGCACGTGATGTACTTCTACCGCAAGTGCATGCACATCGACCCGCATTACGTCGAGGCCCCGGGTTACCGGTCGGCTCGCTCGACCAAGAACGTCCTGAAGGCCCGTCTTGAGGGGACCAGCCGAAGCGGCCGTGACGTGTTGAAGGGCGGCTTCGGCTGGGACGAGCTACGTGCGGCGGGGTACATCATCGCGGGCTCGCCGGAGACGGTGCGAAACGAGCTCGAGGCGGCGGCTCGGAGCCTGAACGTCGCCAACGTCGCGCTGCTGCTGCAGGTCGGGTCGGCGCCGCACGAGCTGACGTGCAAGAACACCACGCTGTTCGCCAAGGAGGTCATGCCGGCGCTGCGCGGTGTGTTCTCCGAGTTTGATCCGACGGACTACTGGCCGGCGGCCGCCCAGCCGGCCACGCAGTGAGGCATCCGCGCTGCCCGGACGTTGGTTCGCGCAGCTGGTCGCGAGTGAATGGAATGCGCTGCACATGAGTGAACAGAAGTTGGAACAAATCCGTGCCAATGATCGGGTTAGCTTCTCGGTCCAGACGCAGGGCTCGGGGCCGCCAGTGCTGTACTTGCACGGTTTCGGCGGGCTCGCCTGCGTCGATTTCCTGAACCTGCTGGCTGCCGAGCACACGGTGTATGCGCCTGAGATGCCGGGTGTGGGGGAATCGAGCGGGCTGCACGATCTGCGGGACACCTGGGAGTTGGTGCTGGCGTATCAGGACCTGCTCGACGCCCTCGGTCTCGAGGACGTCGTGGTCGTCGGTCATTCGGTCGGCGGCATGATCGCGGCTGAGCTGGCCGCGAACGCACCGGGCAGCGTGCGCGAGCTGGTACTGGTCAGCCCGATGGGGGTCTTCGTGGAGACCGCGCCGGGGCGCGACCCGTTTGCGCTGCTTCCTAGTGAGTGGTGCCTGCTCTTCGCCGATCAGGAGTCCGAGACCGCGCAGCGGTTCGCGGATCCCGAGGGGACGATCGACGAGCGGGTTGAGATCTTGGTCGACCGGGCGACGGCCGCTGAGGCGGCGGCGAAGTTCCTGTTCCCCCTCCCGGACCGGGGGCTGGCCCGTCGGCTGTATCGGATCCGGGCCAGGACGTTGATCGTGGCCGGGGAGCTCGACACCGTGGTGCCGGTGGAGAATGTCGAGCGGTTCCGCACGGGCATCTCGAACGCGGAGGTCCGGGCGGTCGCCGACGCCGCCCACATGCTCCCCCTGGAGCGACCGGAGCTGCTCGCCGAGACCGTCGCCGGGTTTTTGGCCGGCACGGCGGCGAGCGGTGGCGAGAGGATGGTGGCCCATGGCTGAGACCGGTGAGCTGACCGTGCTGGGTGGACCCGGTGAGGTCGAGGTGGCATCGTACCCCGTGCCGTCGCCGGGTCCGGGCGAGATGGTGGCCCGGATGGTGCGGGCCAACATCTGCGGCTCCGACCTGCACATTGTGCGCGGTGCGCATCCTATGGTGAAGCCCGGATTCACACTGGGGCACGAGGGAGTCGGTCGGGTCCACGCGCTGGGTGAGGGCGTCGAGCTCGACAGCGGGGGGGCTGCGGTCGCTGTCGGTGATCTCGTCGCGGCGACCTACTTCCAGACCTGCGGGGAATGCCCCGCCTGCGTGAACGAGCAGTCGAACATCTGCTACCGGGCTGCCGGCGCGTACGCACGCCCGGCGGCGGAGCCGCCGCACTTCCACGGCACCATCGCCACGCACTGGCACATCGGCCGCGCGCAGAGCTTCTTCCGGGTCCCGGATGGCGTCGACGAGCGAGCCGCCGCCGGCGCAAACTGCGCGCTCGCACAGGTCGTTCACGCCGCTGAGCTGTCCGAGCTCGCGCCCGGCGACACGGTCCTGTTCCAGGGGGCCGGCGGACTGGGCCTGTGCGGCGTTGCCGTCGCCGGCATCCGCGGGGCGTATCCGATCATCGCCGACCTGGACCACGAGCGGCTGGAGGCGAGCCGCGCGTTCGGCGCCAAGGCGGCCCTCGACTTCGCCGGGCGCTCGCTCGACGAGCGGGTGCAGGCCGTGCGCGAGGTCACTGGCGGGCTCGGTGCCGACGTCGTGGTCGAGGTCACGGGCGTGGCGTCGGCCTTCGAGGAGGCACTGCGGTTCGTCCGGCCGGGCGGGACGATCGTCACGGTCGGCAATATCACCCCGTCGACGGCGGCGATCGACCCCGGCGGGTTCACCCGCGCCGGTGGCCGACTGCTCGCGGCCTACCGGTACCGGCCGCGTCACCTGGCCACGGCGCTGCGCATCCTCGAACGGCATCCGCAGATCCCGTGGGGATCGCTGGTCGACGCCGACTACTCCATCCGCGACGTCGGGGACGCCATCGCCGACTCGGTAGCCAGGAAGATCACCCGTGCCAGCATCGTCTTCTGACGAGCAGAGCTCGGCCCGCGGTGCGGGGGGCCCGAGCCGGCGGGACGAGGACCCGCGAACACAACCCGACTGAAGCACCTCACCACACGTGAAAGGGCGGTGGCGACATGAAAACGCGCAACTTCTCCGACGATCGGATGCGTCTGGGCTTGTTCTGGCCGAGCGCACGGACGATGCACTGGACGAGCAAGGCCGTCGCGGACCGCAACCCGGACGTCATGGACCTCGCCGTGCACATCGAGATCGCCAAGCTTATCGAGGACATCGGGCTGGACTACGCGTTCTTGGCCGACAGGTACTCCCCGTACACGCCCGCCAGCACGCGGGTTGGTCATCAGGATCCCTGCATCCTTGCCTATTTGTGGGGCGCAGCTATTGCCTCGCACACCCGGCACATCGGAATCATCACGACTATCCACACGACCTACCTGCACCCGGCACACGTCGCTCGGATCGGCGCCAATCTCGATGTCATGAGCGCGGGGCGGTGGGGTATGAACATCGTGACCGGCTTCACGGCCAACGAGCAGCAGCTGTTCGGCCACGAGGGCCTGGTCGACCATACCGAGCGCTACGCACTCGCCGACGAATTGATCAGCGCCGTAAAGGAACTGTGGCGAGCGGACGAGGACATTGAGTTCGCGGGGGAGGCTCTCCGGTTCCGAGGGCACCTATCCGGGCCACGTCCCGTGCAACAGCCCTGGCCTCTGCTCGTCAATGCCGGCGCCTCCCCGTCAGGTCAGAGGTTCGCGGTGCGCCAATGTGACTACGTGTTCACTGTCGGCAATGACGCCTCCCAGGTTAGTCAGCTCGCCGGGAACCTCGACGAGCAGGCGGCCGAGGTCGACCGCAAGGGGGAGGTGCTGCCGATGATATCTGTGATGCCGCTCATCCGGGACAGCCAGGCCGAGGCCGAGGACGAGATGGCGTGGATTTCCGCCAACATTGACACCGAGGCCGCTCGTGCCTTTGCGGTCTCGTTGACCGGGGGGATCAAGACCTACACCGAGACCTACAAAGATGTCGATGAGGCCGTCCTGCTGGACACCATCGGTAACGGAGCAGGCCTGTTCCGCATCGCCGGCACCCCCGAACAAGTCGCAGAGCAGATGGCCGACCTCTACGAGAACTCGAAGGCCGGTGGCATGCTGCTGTCCTTTCCGTTCTGGAGCCCCTCGGAGATCGGACGGATGGGGGATGTGCTGGCGATCCTGGAGAAGTCCGGCTCGTGGTCGCATCCAAAAAATGCCGGGTGGAGCTGGTAGCGCCACCCGCCTGTGCCCGTCGATATGAGGAGTGACTGTCGTGACTGCCGCTGATCTCAAGTTGGATGCGGTCGACGAGTTCGTCGACCTCGAGGAGTCGCTGGATCTCCAGGCCCTGGTCGGGGAGGTGGGCACCGAGCCGGTACGACCGGCCATGCAGCCCTACGAGGACGACCGCCTCGCCGAGGTGCGGAACAGCGCCCGCCGGTTTGCCCGGGAGTATGTGCTGCCACGCGCGACGGCGATCGATGCCGAGGGGGACAACTCGACGGAGTCATATCCGTGGGACCTTGTCGAGTTGATGCAGGCCGAGGGCTACTTCGGCATGTGCCTGCCCACGGAGGCTGGCGGGGACGGCCGGCCCGTCGTCGAGATGCTGGTAGTTCTCGAGGAGCTGGCCCGCGTCGATGTCACGACTGCGCGGATTGCCGGGGATTTCAACGGCGTTGTCGGAAACTGCTTGCTGAACAGCGGGACTCCCGATCAGGTCCAGCGATACTTGCCCGGAATTCTCGCCGGACGCAAGCCGTGCATCTGCATCACCGAGCCCAGCTCGGGATCCTCCCTCCGAGACATGCAGACGACGTTGTCGCGCAGCGCCGGCGGCTGGGTGCTGAACGGGCGCAAGCGGCCGATCAGCGGCGTGGGGACCGGCGACGTGTACCTGGTGCTCGCCCGCGTGGACCCGAACTCGGTGCCCTCCGGGGGGTTCGCGGCGCTACTGGTCGACAGCGAGCACGAGGGCGTCGCCGCGGGCAAGAAGTGGCACATGACGGGCACCCACGGAATGCCCGAGTACGACCTCGAGCTGAGCGAGGTCCCGATCCGGGACGGTGACATCGTCGGCGAGGTCGGCGCCGGGCTGTCGGTCGTGATGTCCTCCTACAACATGCAGCGTCTCGTCGCCGCGTCCATCGGACTCGGGATCGGTGCCGGCGCCTTCGGCATGGCCGTCCGGTACGCGAACCTGCGCAAGCAAGGCGATGTCCGTATCGGCGACTACCAGGGCACCCGCTGGAACTTCGCCGACGTGCACACGCGCATCGTGAGCGCCCGGGCGATGCTGCACATCGCGGCCCGAAACGACCGGCCGACGCGACACGACGCCGCCGTGGCGAAGCTGATGTGCGTGGAGGCATCGGTCGCCGCGGCCGACTACGCGTTGCAGGTCTTCGGCTGGCGGGGCTACTCGAAGCACTACCCGCTCGAGCGGTACCTGCGCGACGCCCGCATGTTCACGATCGGCGGCGGCACCGTCGAGGTCCTGCGCGACATCGTCGGAAAGAGCGTCCTCGACCTGCCCGACTCCTCGCTGTAGGGCGAGGTCGATGTCAGGCCCGTTGGACGGCGTCCGCGTGCTGGAGTTCGGACAGTACGCGGCTGCACCCTACGCCGGGATGGTGCTGGCCGAGCTCGGCGCGGACGTGGTCAAGATCGAGCCCCCCGGCGGGGACGCCATCCGGACCTGGGCGCCGCGCGTGGCGACCGCTCGCGGCACCGAGAGCGGAGCGTTCTTCACCTTCAACCACGGCAAGCGGAGCGTGGAGCTGGACCTGAGCAGCTCGGCGGGCCAGGAGGCCGCCCGGCGGCTCATCCGAACCACCGACATGCTCGTGGAGAACAACCGTCCCGGTGTGATGGCGCGGTTTGGACTCGACTACGAGCCGGTGTGCGCGCTCAACCCCCGGCTGGCCTACGCCTCCATCAGCGGTTACGGGCAGAGCGGGCCGCGGCGCGACGACTCCGGGTTCGACCTCACGGTGCAGGCCAACGTGGGGTTGATGACCACCAGCGGCCCTGCGGCGGCCGGGGCGGCTACGGAACCGGTAAAGATCGGTGTGCCCTTGGTCGACATTGGAGCCGGCGCCTACGCGGTGTTCGGCCTGCTCGCCGTCCACGTGTCCGCGATGAGGACCGGGCGGGGCGACTTCATCGACGTGCCGATGCAGGCGTCGGCGCTGGTGCAGATGTCGCTTCTGGCCAATCGGTTCTGGTTGACCGGCGAGCTGCCCGAACCCCTGGGGACTTCGCACCCGCTGGCCGCGCCGTATCAGGCGTTCCGGACCAAGGACGGCCACTTCGCGGTCGCGGCCGGAAACGACGGTCTGTGGCGTCGTGTCCTGCAGGCGATGTCGATGCCCGAGCTGGCCGACAATCCGCGATTCGCGACGATGGCCTCGCGCGCCCGTCACCAGGAGGAGCTGGCCTCGGTGCTCGAAGCAAGACTGAGGACCGAGCCAACCGCGGTGTGGGAGGAGCGCTTCCGGGCCCAGGGCGTGCCGTGTGCGGAGGTGCAGTCCCTGCCGCAGGCACTCGCCGATCCGCAGGTCGTCCACCGGGGGCTGGTGGACGACGTGGCGCACCCCGGCCTCGGCACAATCAAGCGGCTCGGCAGCCCGCTCGCCTTCGCCACCGACCGGGCGCCGACGCTGAGGCGCCCCCCGTACGTCGGAGAGCACACGGCTGAGCTACTCGGCGAAGTAGGCCTCGCGTACCCGACGGACGAAACGGCGATGACGCACCGGGCCGAGGTTGACCACCCCCACTAAGAACAGGACGGTCGGATGTCAAAGAAGATGCACCTTGCGACGATCTTGTTGAACGGTCCGACGAATCATGCCGTCGGCCAGTGGCGGATGCGGGGTTCGTTCGCCGGCTACAACAACAAGTACACCACGTTCGAATACTGGCAGGATATCGCCCGCACACACGAGCGGGGCAAGTTCGACATAGTGTTCTTCGCCGACACCCTGGCTGGGTTCCAGGACTACGGCGGGTCGATCGACGCGACCGCGAAGTTCGCCGCTCAGTACCCGGTGCATGACCCCGTCCCCGTGGTCTCCGCGATGGCGGCGGCGACGACCCGGCTGGGGCTCGGCATGACCATGTCGACAACGTACTTCAAACCCTATCACGTGGCGCGGCTGTTCTCGACGCTGGACCACC
Organism: Nitriliruptorales bacterium; assembly: GCA_009377835.1. Classification (GTDB taxonomy): domain Bacteria; phylum Actinomycetota; class Nitriliruptoria; order Euzebyales; family Egibacteraceae; genus WHTG01. The sequence continues at coordinate 1,227 of WHTG01000100.1, read as the reverse complement.
TGACGCGCGGGCGGATCGGCTGGAACATCGTCACATCGTTCAACACGGCGGAGGCCGCCAACTTCGGTGTCTCCGAGATGATCCCGCACGACAAGCGCTACGACATGGGCGACGAGTACGTCGAGGTGTGCCGCAAGCTGTGGAACAGTTGGGAACCCGACGCGGTGGTGTGGGACAAGGAGTCCGGGATGTTCGCGGATCCGGCCAAGGTGCACACGATCGACCACGTCGGCGAGTACTACAGCGTGCGCGGCCCGAGCCAGGTCACCCACTCCCCCCAGGGCGAGCCCGTGCTCATCCAGGCCGGGCAGTCCGACCGCGGCCTGGCCTTCGGCACGCGGCACGCGGACGTGCTGTTCGCCATCCAGCAGAACGTGGACGTGATGAAGCGGATGCGCCAGGACATCACCGAGCGGGTCGAGCGCCACGGGCGGGACCCGGAGAAGGTCAAGGTGCTGTGGGGCGTGATGCCCATCGTCGCGCGGACCGACGAGCAGGCCCAGGAGATCGAGGCGGAGCTCTACCGATGCGTCCCTCCCGAGGGTGGGCTCGCCATGGTGTCGGGTCACTTCGGCATGGACCTGTCGAAGATCGATCTCGATAGTTTCGTCGAGCCGCGCAAGATCGAGGGTCTCGACGGGCTCCTGGAGATGTTCAGCGAGGACCGGATCGGGCGGAAGATCACCTTCGCTGAGATGGCGAAGATCTATGCGAGTGGCATCGGCATGAAGGTGGTCGGTTCCGCCGAGACCGTGGCGGATCGGCTCGAGGAGATGTTCCACGCAGCCGGAGACGGCTTCATGCTCGTCACGACGTACATGCCGGGATGCCTCAACGACTTCGTGGACCTGGTCGTTCCCATCCTGCAGAAGCGCGGCCTGTTCCGAAACGACTACACAGCCGACACCCTGCGCGGGCACCTCCTAGATGAGTGATTCCCAATTCTGGGTGTCACGGCGTGGCTGCTTGATCAGCAGATGGGAGGAGGGCATCCATGATCGTTTGTGAGTACAGACCTGGATACCCTCCTGATCGAACTGTACGTACTGATCGACGATCACGTCATCCCGCCCCAGCAGCGTCGCCCGTGTTTTGCGTCTGACTTCGCGATAGAGATCGGCGTGTCTATCAGACAACATCCGGCGGGTTCTCCGACCTTGCTCGGAGGATCTGATCATGACCGATTCCGACCGTGGAACCGACCGTGCCGGCAGGCGTGTGAAGCGG
>WHTG01000205.1 GCA_009377835.1 Nitriliruptorales bacterium | reverse complement strand
CGGACCAGGACCGTTCGCTGTGGGACGACGCGCTGATCGCCGAGGGCCAGGATCTCGTGCGTGCCTGCCTGCGGCGCAACCGCCCAGGTCCGTACCAGCTCCAAGCCGCGATCAATGCGGTGCACAGCGACGCCGCATCGGCCCCCGATACCGATTGGTCGCAGATCCTGGCGCTGTACGACCAGCTCATGGCCATCGCACCGACACCAGTGGTGGCATTGAACCGTGCCGTCGCACTGGCGGAGGTCAAAGGTCCGCAACCCGCCTTGGACGTCCTCGACCGGCTCGCATTGGACGCATACCACCTGTTGCACGCAACGCGTGCGGACCTGCTGCGCCGCTTGGGCCGGGTCGACGAGGCCGCCGACGCGTACGGTGCCGCCATCGCGTTCACCACCAACGCGAGCGAGCGACGCTTCCTCGAGCAGCGACGCAGCGAGGTCAGTCGCTCGCGGCGGTCCTGATACGGCATTCGCTGCTGTCCGTGGTGGCGCCGTGCCTTCGGCATGTCGATGATGGGTTGATGCGCTTCGCGACCCACCACCAGTCCAATCAGGATCTGACGTTCGACGACGTCTTTGTCGTGCCGCGCCGGTCTGCGGTCGAGTCGCGGCTGGATGTTGACCTGACGACGGTTGACGGCAGCGGAACGACCATTCCCGTCGTCGTCGCGAACATGACCGCCGTCGCGGGTCGGCGGATGGCCGAGACCGTGGCTCGCCGTGGCGGCCTTGCGGTCATCCCCCAGGACATCCCCGTCGATGTCGTCGCTGACGTCATTTCGTGGGTGAAGGACCGTCATGCGGTGTTCGAGACACCGATCACATTGCATCCACATGACACCGTCGGTGACGCGCTGAACCTCCTGCCGAAGCGATCGCACGAAGCGGTCATCGTGGTCGAGCACGTCGGCGCCACCGCGACCGATGCGGATGGCGCCTCGTACGGCCGGCCCGTGGGGGTCGTGACGCCCGCAGACTGTGATGGCGTCGACCGGTTCACGCAGCTGCACCAGGTCATGACGACGGATCTCCTGACGGTCCGAGCGACGGTCGGTGCGCGGGATGCCTTCAGGATCCTTCACGATGCCCGCCGGCGGATGGCGCCCGTGGTCGCTGACGACGGACGCCTCGTCGGGCTGGTGAGCCAGAAAGGTGCGGTCCGCTCGGCGCTGTACCGGCCAGCTGTCGATGCCGACGGCCGGCTGCGCGTCGCGGCGGCGACCGGGATCAGCGGGGACGTGGCCGGACGAGCGAAGACCCTGCTGGAGGCCGGCGCCGACGTCCTTGTGGTGGACACCGCCCACGGTCATCAACAGCGCATGCTCGACGCGCTGGGCTCGGTTCAGGGGCTCGGCCCGCACGTGCCCGTTGCTGCGGGCAATGTCGTTACGGCCGAAGGTGTCCGCGACCTCTCCGACGCCGGGGCCGACATCATCAAGGTCGGCGTCGGTCCCGGCGCGATGTGCACGACACGGATGATGACCGGCGTCGGTCGCCCACAGTTCTCATCGGTCGTGGAATGCGCCGCCGAGGCGCGTCGCCTGCAGCGCCACGTGTGGGCGGACGGTGGGGTGCGCCACCCTCGGGATGTGGCCCTGTCCCTGGCTGCGGGGGCCACGAATGTCATGGTCGGCTCGTGGTTCGCCGGCACCCACGAGTCGCCCGGCGATGTGCTCTTCGACCGGGATGGCCGGCCTTACAAGCTGAGCTTCGGGATGGCATCTGCCCGTGCCGTGCAGCAGCGATCCGCCGGTGGGGACGCGTTCGACCGCGCCCGAAAGAGCCTGTTCGAAGAGGGCCTGTCATCGTCACGGATGTATCTCGACGACGAGCAGCCTGGCGTCGAGGATCGGCTGGACTCAATTGTGGCGGGGGTGCGAAGCGCCTGCGCGTATGCCGGGGCATCCGATCTCGAGACCTTCCACCAGCAGGCCGTCGTGGGGATACAGACCCTCGCCGGATACACCGAGGGTGAGGGAGCCCGACAGAGCTGGGACGCCTGACGCGCACTGCGGATTTATTTCCGCGGTGGTGCGACGCCGCACGGGCACCGAGGCCTGGCCTCTGCGAGCTGTAGGGTGCGCCGGATAGGGTCGGTGGGGTGAAAGCGGTGTCTGTCCATTTGTGGCGTGGGCGCGCAGTTGCAGTGCTGGTGATGGTCACCGTGCTTGCAGGCTGCGCGGACGACGAACCGACCACCGGGCAACCGCACACGAGTGAACCCGACACGGTCGCGACTTCGCCGGCCACTACAGGCCCGGAGGCTGGCGACACCAGTGAGAACGAGCCGGCCAACGACGACCGCAACGGCGACGTGGAGGTGATCGAGGTGAGGATCACCGACGGCCAAGCGCACACCGACAACAGCCGTGTGGACGTCGCGGTCGGTGCGACCGTGCGTATCGAGGTGCGCGCCGACGTCGACGAGGAGGTCCACGTACACGGCTATGACCTGTTCGCGGAAGTCAGCCGCGGGGATCCGGCGGTAGTCGAGTTCGCCGCTGACATCCCGGGGGTGTTCGAGGTCGAGGCCGAGCACAGCGGCGTTGAGCTGTTCCAGCTGCGGGTGCGCTGATGCTGGTGTTGGCTCACGGCCTGGGCGGACGCTCTGACCTGCCGGTGCCGCTGTGGTTGGCGTTGTACGGCGGCGGCGCAGCCGTCGTCGTGTCCTTCGTCGCCCTCGGAGTGTTGTGGCCCACACCACGGCTGGATCGCGATACCGGCGGCGGGCCCCTACCAGGCGGACTGCAGCGGCTCGTTGACGCCGCGGCCACCACCGTGGTCCTGCGCGTCGTCGGCCTGGCCCTGCTCGGCGCCACCATCGCTGCCGCGGCGTTTGGGGGCGGCAACAGCGCGAACAACCCCGCTCCGACGTGGCTGTACGTGTGGTTGTGGGTGGGTCTGGTGCCGGCCTCACTGCTCCTGGGTCCGGTGTGGCGGCGAATGAACCCGCTGCGGGTCATCAGCGCCACGCTGGCCCGCTTGTTCGGCGACCCCCACGAACAGGGCGTCCGCCCGTTGCCGCCTGCCCTGGGCTACTGGCCGGCCGTCGTCGGACTGCTGGTGTTCCTGTGGCTGGAGCTGGTCTACGACCGGGCGTCACAGCCGAGCACCGTGCTGTTCTTCGTCGGCGTGTACGGCATGGTGCAGGTCGCCGCGTCCACCATGTACGGGCAGACGTGGTACGCACGCGGTGACGCCTTCGAGGTCTATTCCACACTGCTGGCACGGCTGGCCCCGTGGGGCCGCCGCGCCGACGGGCGCATCGTGGCGCGCAACCCCCTGCGCGGACTGGCCGACCTCACCGTCGACAGCAGTCTGACCGCGGTGGTGTACGTCCTGCTGGGCTCGGCGGCGTTCGACGGGCTCACCCGCACGGTGTGGTGGGAACAACTGACCGCCGGGCACGACCGCCTCGCGCTGGCGGTGATCGGCACCCTCGGTCTGGCAGGCGCGATCGGGGTGGTCGCCGTCACCTACGTCGCGGCGACCCGTGGCGCCGCCACCTTGGCCACACCCCGTCCCGACGCGCGATGGATGCCGCCGCCGAAGGCGTTCGCGCACTCGTTGGTGCCCATCACGGTCGGCTACACCATCGCCCACTACTTCTCCCTGCTGATATTTCAGGGCCAGGCCGGCTACACCCTCGCCTCCGACCCGCTGAACACGGGTGCGAACCTGCTCGGCACCGCCGACTGGCAGATCAACTACACCGCCGTGTCGCCGCAGACGATCGCACTCGTGCAGGTCGCCGCCATCGTGGCCGGCCACGTCGTCGGCGTCGTCGCCGCCCACGACCGCGCGGTCGGCCTCTTCCGCCGCAGCGACACCACCCGTGCCCAGTACCCTCTGCTGGCCGTCATGGTGCTCTACACCATCGGAGGAATCGCCCTCCTCGTAGGAGCCTGACGGCATGTTCCTGGTGCTGGCTCACGCCGGTGAGGAAATCCTGTACGTGCTCATCCCCATCCTGGTGATCGTCGTGCTCCTCCAACAGGGCAAGCGACACGACCGCAACGACGACGATCACCCAGAACCATGAAGGGCGCAGAGTTGGGACGGGTCATCGCGCCACGGATTCGCTACACCCCTGCGGTCAGCAAGGTCAACGCGCCCCAGGCAACCAGGACCGCTGCGGCCGCGTAGTGGAGCCGCAGGGCTCGGGGCACGACCTTCTCGGCCAGGATGAACCCGGCGATGGCTGCCATCCACACCAGATGCATGGTGCCGACAACAAACAGCACGGCCATCAGCGCCCAGCAACAGCCCAGGCAGTAGGCACCATGCCTGAGGCCCATGACGACGGCGCCGGTGGCGCCGTCACGCCACTCCGCGATCAGGAACCCGAGCGGTGTGCGGCAGCGCCGTAGGCAGGACTCCTTCCACGGCGTGACCTGGAACAACCCGGCAAGCACGAGCACGGCCCCGCCGAGGGCGGGACGGCTGGTGGCCCCCATCGCGGTCAGCAGCCCAGCCCGTTCCAGCGTCACTTGCAGGATCGCGGCGAGCAGGCTGAACCCCAGCCAGACCAGCACGTAGCCGGCCAGGAAGGAAGCGACCGCGCCCACACGGCTGCCGCGGATTGGACCACGGCGGGTCCAGTCCGTGTAAGTGACGACCATCGGCGTGGCGGACGGGACCATCATCCCGACCATCATCACCGCCCACATGCCGGCCACGAGCACGAACTGGGTCCCCACCGCCGACGGCATGTCGGACGCCATGCCCATCGACGTGGCTGGCATGCTCATGCCGGCAGCCAGCCGCACCGTGAGCATGGTTTGACGCACAACACGCATCGTAGTGATCGGTCCGGTCTCGGCCGCAAGGCGCGCGAATGGCTCCGTAGGGGAACATCGGTGTGCACGTCCAGGTAGAACAGCTTGGGGTTGTTCTAGATGTCCCCGGGTTTCGCCTCGCGGCGCGACGGGATCGCACGACGAAGTGCGATGGCTTAGCGTTTGGCCTCCCATGGACGCCGCCACCGCTCGCGAACACTTCGGCGCGGCACCGGTTGCCCGTCTGGCGACGGCGTATCCGGACGGCTCGCCGCACGTCGTGCCGTTGGTGTTCGCCCTCGACGGCGACGTCGTGTACACCGCGGTCGACCAGAAGCCGAAGCAGACCCAGCGACTGCAGCGCCTCGATAACCTGCGGCACGAACCGCGGTGTGCGTT
>WHTG01000163.1 GCA_009377835.1 Nitriliruptorales bacterium | reverse complement strand
GGTGGGGCCCGGGCGGGCGGCACGTCGTCACCGACACGCTCGGCCCGCTGGCCCTGGTGCCGGTGACCGCGGCCGGCGTGCTCCGACTCCCGGAGGGGAAACTCGGCCCGCTACCGGTCTGGAAGAGCCTTCTCCTGCAGCAGCTTTCGGAAAGGAAGTGCTAAGAACGTGAGCGTTAGCCAGAATCAGACGCGGGACGCGGCGGACGCCTTATCCGATACGGCGCGGTTGCGTCAGGTGATGGGCCATTTCGCCAGTGGCGTGGTGGTGGTCACGGCAATGGACGGAAGCCAGCCGGTCGGAATGACCGTACAGTCGTTCGCGTCGTTGTCGCTCGATCCACCGCTATGCCTTCTGTGTCCGGCCAAGTCGTCCACGAGTTGGCCGCGAATCATTCGGTCGGGCAGGTTCGTCATCAATGTGCTCGGGGCCGAGCATCGAGATTTGAGTCGCCAGTTCGCGGTCAGCGGCGGAGACAAGTTCCGCGACGTGCGCTGGACGGCCTCACCGGCCAGTGGGAGTCCCGTCATCGACCGAGCCATCGCGTGGCTGGAGTGCAAGTCATCTGCGATACATGATGGTGGGGACCACCATGTTGCTATCGCCTCCGTGGTCGACGCGCGCATCAGCCAGGAAGAGAACGTCGCACCGCTGATATTCTTCCGCGGTACGTTCGGCGCCTTCACCGTACGTCCGGGTCAATAAACAATCGTATAGATGCTCGGTGTTGTGGGGAGGATGCTGCGATAGATCGACAGTGAATCGGAGAAAAATCAGGATGCCATCCTCATCGAAGAGGTCCCCCAAACTTACCGCCATGCCAGGTGGCGATGACCAGGTCCTGCCGAAGGTGCGGCACACCGAGGCTGCCCTCGTGTGCCGAATCCTCGCCGTGTTTTCGAGCGAATATGTTTCGGAGTTGCCGCTTCGGGATGTTGCGCGACGACTCGACGTGAATCCGGGAACGATCCACCGAGCGATGACCACGCTCTCCAACCACGGGCTGCTGACGTTCGTCAACGACAAGTACCACCTGGGCCCTGTCGTCGAGTCCCTGGCGATCCAGGGCTCCGGCGTTGTTGACTAGTCCGCGTGTGAGCTGGGATTTCGTGGGTGGCGTGCAGAAGGCACCGCCCGGCCTCGACGAGGCCGGCCGCCCCCACTGGGGGGCGATCTGGCGGTAGAAGGCCTGCATGCCCACCCGCAGAGTCAGCGGGCTGCCTGGGCGACACACCGAGCAAGCTCGAACGCCCGCGCGTCGACCTGGTTGGGTGCGACGACCTCGTCCGCTGCGGTCGCGGCGTCGACGACCTCGCCGGTCAGCAGCATATGCAGCGCCCTTCCGTCCGACGGCTCGACTGACCGCGACCATCGGCGTGGAACGGAAAGGCCCGATCTTCGCACCGGCAGTGCCGAACACCCCCGCTCGCCGCCGCTACGGCGAGATCGCAGGCCGCGACCAGCTGGCAGCCCGCGGCGACGGCGATCCCTGCACTGCGGCAACGACTGGATGGGGGATCTGCAGAACCTTGTCCATCATCTCAGTGCGCACGGCGAAGACCTTGCGCTCGTCGTCCAGCGTGCGCCCGATCATCTCCGACAGGTCGTGACCTGCGGAGAAGGTCGGGCCTTCGGCCCGGACCACTACCGCCCCCACCCCCGTGCCGCTGAGATCGCGCAGCGCGGCCGTGACGGCCTGCACGGTCTTCACGGACAGCGGGTTGCGCCGCTCCGGCCGGTCGAGGGTGAGCACCCTGATCCCGTCGCGCACCGTAGTCGTCACCGCGGGTGTCGTGTCGTGGTCATGCGGATTCCTTCTATAGGCGTACAGGTCCGTCCACCTAGAACGACGAACTACGCTCCAGCGTCATGAGTGACAGAGGCCATCACGCGGATTCCGCGGTCGTCGCCGCGATCGCGGACCGCGTGGCGGCGCAGGCGGACGTGTTGGCCGAGCGATTCGCCGAGGCGTACGCCGCGGACATCGACGACTACGCGCGCGTACCGAGCGAGGAACGCGGGGAGTTCGTGCGGTCGGCGCGAGCGAACCTCGACGCCCTGCTGGCCGACCTTCGCGGGGCCGCCGCGGAGTTCGACTCTGCCCCGTTCGAGCGCTTCGGGGCAGACCGGATGAGGATGGGCATCCCGATGGGGGCGGTGATGCGGTCATTCACGGTCTGGGGCCGACAGGCGTGGTCGGCGTTCCGCGCGTGCCTCGACGGCGGTAGCGCGGCGGAGACCGCCGCATCGCTTGCCATCGGCGAACGCATCTTCGCCCACGTCGAGCGGGCCAGTGCGGCGACGGCGGCCGGATTCATGCGGCAGGCGATGCTGGTGTGGAGCGACCGGGAGGTAACCCGCAACGCTCTGCTCGAGGCGATGCTCACCGGACGCGCCGACCCGGACGAGCTCGATCGATCAGGCTCGGCCGTCGCCGACTCCTACGACGTGGTGGTCCTGCTTCCATGGGAGTCCTCGACGCGGGTTGAAACCCTGGTGGCGCCCACCGTGGAGATCGCCGAGCGACTCGACCCCGGGACCCATCCGCTAGTCGGTGTGCGCGAGTCGGGCCTCGTGATGCTCTGGCCCGCAGGCCGGCCCGGTCCCCAGGTGCAGGTCCTTGCCCACCGGCTGTGCTCAGGGTTGGGCGCCGCCGCAGGCGTGGGCACGTCCCGGCTCGGGCTCGAGGGGGTTCCGTCGGCCTACGCCGACGCCCTCGAGGCAGCGCGGATCGCGCTGCAGCTGGGCTACCGCGAGCCGATCCGTCACGAGGACGTCCTGCTCGAGCGGTTCGTGCTGGGCAGCCCGCTCGTCGGGGAGGTCTGCAATCGTGCCCTCGGCGCCCTGGTCGCATACGATGAGCGGCGAGGCGCGGACCTCCTCGCCACCGTGGAGGCGTTCGCGGGCGCCTGCGGCAGCGTGACCGAGGCCGCGCGGGCCGTTCAGGTGCATCCCAACACGGTCGACTATCGGCTTCGTCGGGTGGCCTCGATCTCCGGATACGACCCTCGCGACCCTCGGGGACTGCTCATGCTGTCCCTGGCGACGATAGCCCGGCGGCTGGGCGTCGCGGGCACGGGCAGCAGCGCGCCGTCATCGCCGCTGTGGCGCGTCTGACCCGTACGTCAGCCACGTCGGAGCAGAAGCGCTGCGCCCTGCCCCCCACCGCCGCAGATGGCCGCGACACCGAGCTCGGCGTCGCGCCAGCGCATCTCGTGAGCCAGCGTCATCACTAGCCGGAAACCGGAGCCGCCGAGTGGATGGCCCACGGCGATCGCGCCGCCGTTGACGTTGACCGTGTCGACCTCGATGTCGAGGTCGCGCGCGGTGGCGAGCACGACGGCCGCGAATGCCTCGTTGATCTCCCAGACGTCGACATCGGCGGGCGTGAGCCCGTGCGCCTTGAGCAGCTGCCGTGCGGCTGCCGCTGGCTTGAGGTGCAGGGTGGGGTCCGGTCCTGCGACCACGGCGTAGCCGGCGATCTCGACGAGAGGCTCGATGCCGAGAGCGGCGGCGCGCCCTGCGCTGGACACGATGCCGGCCGAGCCGGCATCGGACAATTGCGAGGAGTTGCCCGCGGTCAGCGTGCCGCCATGGGTGAAGGCCGGTTCCAGCGCGGCCAGCCTCGCCAGGGTCGAGCCTGTGCGGACGCCCTCGTCGTGCTCGAGCCCGTCGACCGGCACGATCTCCTGGGCGAGTCGCTCGGCTGCGGCGGCAGCCCTCTGGTGGCTGGCCATGGCGAAGGCGTCCTGGTCGGCTCGGGAGATGCCTAGCTCGGCAGTGGCGGCGTCGGACATCGGCCCCATGCCCTAATCACTGATCGCGCACCACAGCCCGTCACGGACGAGCAAGTCGACGGTGGCGCCGTCGCCGACCATGCCCGCGGCGCGGATCTGGATACCGTGCAGCGCTCGGCTCATCGACTCGAATCCGCCGACCAGCGCGACGTCGAGCTCGCCGCCGCGGACCATGCCGGCCGCCAGTCCGACAGAGGTCATGCTGGCCAGGCAGACGTTGTTGAGCGTCATGCCGGGGACGGTGGTGGGGACGCCGCCGCGGATGGCGGCGACCCGGGCGGGGTTCTGCCCGTTTCCGGCCTGGACGACGTTACCCATCAGGATCTGGCCCGGGACCACGTCGCCGGCGCGGGCGAGGGCGGCGCACACCGCGTGGGCGCCAAGGTCGACGGCTTCAACGCCGCGCAGCGCTCCGCCGAACCGGCCGACGGGGGTACGGGCGGCCGCCAGGAGGACAGGTGTGCTGTCACGCATCGCCAGAACCCTTCCAGTCGGGCATCGCCATCGTCCAGCAGACGGCGGTGCCCTCCAACGCGACGGTGTCGTCGCCGCGAGTGACGGTGCTGTTCAGCTTGGTGATCGGCTTGTCCGCGCGGACGTCGGTGACCTCGACCCGCCCGGTGATGGTGTCCCCGGGGCGGGCTGGGGCGGTGAAGTTCCAGGAGACGTTGAGGAATACCGTGCCGGGACCGGGCAGCTTCTCGGCGACCACGGCGTTGAGCACCGCGCTGGTGATCCCGCCCTGGACGACGATCTCGCCGAAGCGGGACGACTTGGCGGCCTGCTCGTCGTAGTGCAATGGGTTCCGGTCACCGGAGAGATCGGTGAACATCGCGATGTCGTTCGGTCCGACGGTGCGGCTGAGCTCCGCGGTATCGCCGGCCTCGGGCATCCCGTGCGGCCAGGCATCGTTCGTGGTCATGCAGTCTCCTTCGTCGTGACGTTGGCCCGGGAGCCGAGCGCGCGCATGGCGATCGCCCCGAGTACCGGGCCGGGGACGAGCAGCAGGAAGGCGTACTGCCAGCCGAGGGCGTCGGCCAGCAGGGGGACGAGCTGGATGCTCACCACGGTGAGGCCGAACCCGATCGCGGTCTGGGCGGTGAGGGCCGTCCCCACGAACCGGTCGTCGGCGGCCTCGGACAGCGCTGTGGAGAAGACTCCGGAGTCGGCGATGACCGCGGCGCCCCAGATCGCGCAGAAGATCGCAAGAACCGCCGCGTCGGCGCGAAACGCGAGTGGTGAGAGCAGGCAGCAGGCTCCGCTGACGGTGAGGGCAACGACCGCGGCCGGCGAGCGGCCATAGCGGTCGGCGCCCCACCCGCCGAGCAGGCATCCGGCCGCGCCGGCGACGCCCATCGCGACGAACACGACGATCCCGATCGAGGTCGGGAACCCCACCGCACCGGGGGCGGCGAGCAGGAAGAGAGGGATCCACGTCCAGAGGGCATAGAGCTCCCACATGTGCCCGAAGTAGCCGAGGTTCGCCAGCCGCGGGCCGCGCTCGCGGAACATCGCGAGGGCGTAACGGGGGTTCGGGGTCGGCGCCGAGGCGGCCAGATGGGGACCGGCGCGCACGACGGTCAACGAGGTCAGCGCGCCGAGCAGCCCGATCGCGGCTGCGGCCTCCAGAACCACCCGCCAGGGCAGGCTGCCGAGCCCGCCGATGAGGTGTGGGAGCGCCGAGCCCAGGGTCAGCGCCCCTACAAGGATACCCAGCGAACGGCCCCGGGTGGAGCTATCCGACCAGGAGGCCATGAGCTTCAGGCCAACCGGGTAGACACCGGCCAGGAAGACGCCGGTGAGGAAGCGCAGCGGGATCGCGCCGGCCATACTGTCGACGAGGAGCGCCAGCACGAACGTGCAGACGGCGGCGGCCGCGGCGCTGCTGGCGAGCAGCAGGTGGGGGCGGATCCGGTCGGGCAGGTTAAGGGCGGCCGAGCCGAGGGCGCCGACGACGAACCCGAGCTGTACCGAGCCGGTGAGCCAAACGGCCGCAGTGGCGGAGATCCCCCAGTCCTCGCGCAGGCTCGGCACCACCGCCGACATGGAGAACCAGACCGCGAGGCCGAGGCCCTGGACGACGGCGACCGCGTTGCGCTGGACGCGGGGATTCACGGGTTCTCCGGGATGAAGTACGGGATCGGTCCGGCCGGGTCACCGTTCGCCTCGGCGACGAACCGCACCCGCTGTCCGACGTGGACGGCGTACGGGTCCTGCCTGAGCACCCCGGTGAGCAGGCAGGGGCCCTCGTCAAGCTCGACGAGGGCCACGATGTAGGGCGTCTCTCCGTGCCACGCCGGGTGTCCGGGCACCTCGATCACGGTGAACGTCCGCACCACGCCCGTGCCGGCAGACTCCCGCCAGCCGAGGGCCTCCGACCAGCAGCGGCTACAGAGCGTGCGGGGATATAGCTGACGGTGTCCGCAGGCGTGACAGACCTGCAGGAGGAGCCGCCCGCCGGCGGCCGCGCGCCAGTACTCGGCGGTGGCCGGGGTGCTCAACCGACCCGGGCGCGGTACGGCGCTCGTCATGCGCAAGCCCCCATCACCAGCGCCACCTCCTCGCCGAGGGTGGCGCCGTTGCCGGTGACCAGCGCGAGCTCGGCGTCGGTGACCTGCCTGGCTCCGGCCTCCCCCCGCAGCTGCCGGACCGCCTCGACGAGGTGGCACATCCCCCCGGCCAGGTCCGCCTGGCCGCAGGCGAGCTGCCCGCCGTGCGGGTTGACGGGCAGGTTGCCGGTGGCGGAGAAGTCCTGATCGGTCATCCACGGTCCGACGTCGCCCTTGCGGCAGAGCCCGGCGTCCTCCAGCGTCAGCGCCAGCATGATCGAGTAGCAGTCGTAGAGGGAGAGCGTGGTCCTCGGCCCAGTCATCTCCGACGAACAGTCGCAACGGTCCTCCCACTCTCGATCCCGACCACAGTGCCGATCACCGTGTGCAGCCAGCGGGAGAACTCTCAGCGACCTAATCAAGCAGTGCTCACACCACCAGAAGGGGTGGGCACGACATCCCAGAAGCGATCACTTCTCCCGACCTTCCGGCAGGGGCACTGTCTTTCGTCAGGACTCAACGTCCGGGACCTACGAGTGCTCACCCACCGGCCGGCTACCACCAGAAGTTTGCCGGATGGCTCACTCCCAGAACTGATTAGGATCATCCATGACAGCCCGCCAGTGGCTGGGTATTACAACCCCGAACTGGTGCATTTGGTCAGACACGCCTAGGTGGCTGGTGTCGAACGGGCTTTCGTTGAGTCCCGGGCTGCTCGGCGGGTGGTGGATGTTCCGGTGAGACGGGTGAGGCCGTGGTGGTAGATGCGGCCTGGTGGGCTGCTCGGGGCTGGCGACAACCGCGTTTGCCC
>WHTG01000176.1 GCA_009377835.1 Nitriliruptorales bacterium | reverse complement strand
TCGGGTGTGTGCGCCTGGGGTGACGAATCCGAACCCAGTGGCTGCGGCGGGTGCACCGCGATCGCCGGGTTTCGGATCCGTGTCCTAAGAAGGGCGAATCCGAAGATCTGCGGGAGACGTGGTTACCGGCGAGAAGTGGTTGAGAAAACCAAATCACTTCTTTACGCTGCGCCCGATGGAAGCAGCGGCAGGAGAGGGGGCCCGGCGGCAACGGGCCACGCCGGCGGAGGCACGGGCGCTCGCGCATCCCTTCCGGCTGCGCATCCTTCGCCTGTGCCTGGACGAGGAGCTGACGAACAAGGAGCTCGCACAGCGCCTCGGCAAAGACCCGGGCACGGTTCTGCATCACGTGCGGATGCTGGTCGACAACGGCTTCCTCGCCGCGGGCGAGCCACGGCGGGGGCGGCGGAACAGCCGTGAGCGTCCGTACCTGGCGACGCGCAAGTCGTGGATTCTCGACTTCGGTGAGGAGCATGCAGGGGTTTACGTGGCAGTGGCCGAGGCGTTCGTGGCTGAGTTGCGAGAGGCGGGACCGAAGGCCGTCGTCGAATGGAGCCGTCTGGGCGTGCGCTTGTCGCGGGACGACCGCGACGAGCTGGTCAGGCGCATGCAGGAACTCGTCGCCGACGCGGCGCGCCGCGACGACCCAGAGGGCGAGCCGCTGGGTCTGTACCTGGCGGTCCACCGCCGACCCCGGACCCGTCCCAACGCGCATAAGGAAACGGCATGACCGACGCAGGTCCCGGGCCAGTCGTCGTCGCCGACCCTCCGGCCGGGCCGCCCCGCTTCTCCGGGCTCGACGCGAACTACTGGAAGCTGTGGTCCGCCAGTGTCATCTCGAACGTCGGGGACGGTGTCGCACAGATCGCGTACCCCTGGCTGGCGTCCCTGCTGACGCGCAACCCGGCCCTGATCGCCGGCGTCGCCGTGGCGCAGCGACTCCCGTGGCTGGTCTTCAGCCTCCACGCCGGCGCCCTCGTCGACCGAGGCGACCGTCGCCGTCTGATGGTGTCGATGAACACGATCCGCTTCGCCGTCACGGTCGCCGTCGCCATTGCCGTGGCTGCGGACGTCATGGTGATCCCGATGCTGTACGTCGCGGTGCTGGCTCTGGGAACGGCGGAGGTGATCTACGACAACTCGTCGCAGACCATCCTCCCCAGGATCGTGTCGAAGGAGCGCCTCGAGCGGGCCAACGGCAATCTCTGGGGCGCCGAGATGATCATGAACCAGTTGGTCGGGCCACCGCTCGGCGGGTTCCTGATCGCCGTGGCGATCGCCGTGCCGTTCGCCGTCGACGCCGTGACGTTCGGCGCGTCCGCCCTGCTGATCGCCCTGATTGGCGGAACATTCCGCACGACGTCTGCGGGCGCCGAGGCCGTGGCGCCACGGCGGCCGATGCGCCATGAGATCGCAGAGGGCCTGCTGTGGCTGTGGCGTCATCACCTGATCCGCCGGCTGGCGG
The DNA here is from genome assembly GCA_009377835.1 of Nitriliruptorales bacterium. Classification (GTDB taxonomy): domain Bacteria; phylum Actinomycetota; class Nitriliruptoria; order Euzebyales; family Egibacteraceae; genus WHTG01. The sequence continues at coordinate 4,903 of WHTG01000176.1, read as the reverse complement.
TCCTTCTCGGAATCATGAACGGGATAAGCACCGCGATGTTCGCCATCGAGGTGCTGTTCGCGCAGGAGATCCTCGGTCTGGACGCCCGCGGGTACGGCATCCTGGCGACGGCGATGGCCGTCGGTGGCATCGCGGGCAGCCAGCTCGCTCCGAATATCACGAAGCGCATCGGTCCCGGACCTCGCTGTACCTGACGTTGCTGGGTGGCGCCATCACCGGCACGGCAATCGGGCTCACGTCCAACGCCTTCGTCGTGGGGGGGATGTTCGCTCTGTTCATGTTCGTTGCGGTGGTGTGGAACGTCATCACCGTCTCGCTGCGGCAGTCGGTGATCCCGGATCGGCTACTCGGGCGTGTCAATAGCGTCTACCGGCTGTTCGGTTGGGGCTCGATGCCCATCGGCGCGGCGATCGGTGGGGCACTCGTGGCCCTGGCCGAACCCGCCGTCGGGCGTGAGATGGCGCTGCGGCTGCCCTTCTTCGTCAGTGGCGGGGTGCACCTCGCCGCGTTCGTCTACGCGTTGGGCAAGCTGTCGACCGCTACGATCCGCGCGGCCGCAGCCACAACGGAGCAGGCCTGATCCCTATCGCCAGCGACGTTCCTGCCTATGCGCAGGAGGTCTGCCGCGCAATGATCTTGCGCAGAGTCGGCGAGAGATCGCCGCGGTCAGCGACTTCGACGGCGCCAAGATCCAGCCACTGAGCCAGTGCCGCAAGCTCCTCGGCCAGCGCGGTGGCCGTCGCGGCCGGGTCGGCATGTTCCTCCCGCCACGCCCCGTGTACGAGAAGCCGCCCGGCGCCACGGTCGGCCTTGAGGTCCACACGCCCCACCAGGCGGTCGCCGAGCAGGAACGGGAAGACGTAGTAACCCCAGACGCGCTTGGGGGCGGGTACGTAGATCTCGATTCGGTAGTGGAAGTGGAACAGGCGCCAGATTCGACTGCGCTCCCATACCACCGGGTCGAACGGCGACAGCAGCGCCTGGGCGCGCACCCACCGCGGGAGCTTCGCGCCGGGATGCAGGTACGCCGGTTCCTTCCAGCCCTGCACGGTCACAGGACGCAGCCGCCCGTCCTCGACGAGTTCGGCCAGGCGCCGCCGAGCGTCGACGATCGGCAGCCGCAGGTAGTCGGCGAGATCGCGCGCCGCGCCGACGCCATGGCGCTGCGCGGCGAAGACGAGCAGCTCGCGGTGGGCCTCCTCCTCGGTCGGCGTGGGCGCGGCCAGGACCGCCGCGGGGAGCACCCGCTCGGTCAAGTCGTACCGCCGCTCGAAGTTGACACGTCCCGCAACCGCCACCTGCCCCGTCCAGAACAGCCACTCCAGTGCCTTCTTGGTGTCGCTCCAGTCCCACATCGTGCCGCGCCGCACGCGGGGGCCGTCCTCCAGATCGCTGACCCGGACGGGCCCCCGCCGGCCGACCTGGGCGAGCACCGCCGCGACAAAGTCCGGACGTTCGCGCGCTATGCTCGCCGGTCCGCCCCATGTCTCGCCGCGTTCGGCGCGCGCCATGCGCCACCGCAGCAGCGGGTGCAGTTGCACGGGCAGCAGCGATGCTTCGTGGCCCCAGTACTCGAAATAGTCGCCGTCGCCGTACGCCATTGCGTCGAGCGTGTCGACCGGGTACCCACCCAGACGCGAGAACGGGGGCATGTAGTGCGCCCGCGCCAGCACGTTGACGGAGTCCAGCTGCAACAGTCCGGTCCGGTCGATTGCACGGCGCAGGTGACGGCGGTCCACACGGCTGGAAGGCGCGCGGTCGGTGAATCCCTGCGCTGCCAGCGCGATCCGTCGTGCCTGCGACGTGGAGAGGGCGTCTGGCGGCATGGAAGCGCCGCTACCGCCGTGGGCTGCTTGAGCGCATGCCCAGAGCGCTACCGCTGTCGCTGCTTGAGCGCATGCGCGGCATCGTAGGGGGTCACGTTGACACTGTTGCGTGCAGCCGCGACACTCCGACATCCGCCCGCGTTGTCGGGTGCGTTGTCGTGTGTACGCGCACCAGGAAGCTCTACCGAACGGCGCCGCGGATGAGCCCAGAAAACCGACGAGACCGGACGACCCTTTCATGAGCACCGACGACCCCACCGCAACACCGCAGTCCTCCGACACGCCAACGCAGACTCTTGACCTCGGCCCACGTACCGAGCGTGAACGCGGCGCGCAGATCGCCATCGAGGAGTTCGGATCCCTGGAGGCGTTCGAGCAGGCGATGGACGAGACGATCAAGGAGTTCGACGATGGCGACATCGTCGAGGGCGTCGTCGTCAAGGTCGATTCCGACGAGGTGCTGCTCGACATCGGCTACAAGTCCGAAGGGGTCATTCCCAGCCGGGAACTGTCGATCAAGCACGACGTCAACCCGCATGAGGTGGTGCAGGTCGGTGACCTCATCGAGGCGCTCGTCCTTCAGAAGGAGGACAAGGACGGCCGCCTGATCCTGTCGAAGAAGCGGGCCCAGTACGAGCGCGCCTGGGGCAAGATCGAGCAGATCTATCAGAACGAGGCGACGGTGACCGGGACCGTCATTGAGGTAGTAAAGGGCGGGCTCATCCTGGATATCGGCCTGCGTGGGTTCCTGCCGGCCTCGCTGGTCGAGATGCGTCGCGTGCGCGACCTGCATCCCTACGTCGGGCGCGAACTCGAGTGCAAGGTCATCGAGCTCGACAAGAACCGCAACAACGTTGTCCTGTCGCGCCGCAAGTTCCTCGAGGAGACGCAGAGCGAGTTCCGCCGCGAGTTCCTCGAGACGTTGCAGAAGGGAGAGGTCCGCAAGGGCACTGTCAGCTCCATCGTGAACTTCGGTGCGTTCGTTGATCTCGGCGGCGTGGACGGCCTCGTCCATGTGTCCGAGCTGTCGTGGAAGCACATCGACCATCCCGGCGAGGTCGTGGAGGTCGGCGACGAGGTCGAGGTCGAGGTGCTCGATGTCGACCTGGACCGTGAACGTGTCAGCCTTTCGCTCAAGGCGACACAGGAGGACCCCTGGCGTCAGTTCGCTCGCCAGCACTACGTCGGCGAGTTCATCGAGGGGAACGTCACCAAGCTCGTGCCGTTCGGTGCATTCGTGAAGGTGGAGGAGGGCATCGAGGGCCTGATCCACATCTCGGAGCTGGCCGAGGCGCACGTCGAACTGCCCGAGCAGGTCGTGAAGGTCAACGACCCCATAACTGTCAAGATCATCGACATTGATGACGCTCGCCGCCGCATCTCACTGTCGCTGAAGCAAGCCGTCAAGGCCGGCTACGGCGAGGAGCCCGAGATCCAGGTCGTTCCCGAAGCACCGGCCGGCTTCTCGGCGGACGACATCGACACCGAAGCGACCGGTGGCTCGGCTGTTGGTGCGGCGCTGGCGGCTGCCTTGCAGCAACGGGACTCCGAGACCGAACCCGAGCAGGAGCCGTCGGTGGCGGGTATGTCGCTGGAGGACGTCGTGGCCGAACTGGGGGGTTCCGCCCCTCCCGGCACAGCCGGAGAAGACACCACAGGAGCGGAGGACGCGGGCTCCGTCGGGGGCGACGCACCAGGTGCTGCCGAGGATGCGGCAGCCGAAGGGGTGGACGCCCAGACCGGCACCACTGACGCTGCACCGGCGAACGCCGAGACCGGCACCACTGACGCTGCACCGGCGACGGACGCCGAGACGGGGGGGGCAGACGAACCTGCGGCCCCGTCCGACGCGGTCGCAGACGAGGTAGCCGGCGCAGAGGCCACGGACGAGGGCGCGGACGCGTTGAAGGACCCGGACGTCGCAGCGGCCGACGACCAGGTACAGGCGGAAGCTCCCGAGGGCGCGGTCGACGCGGACGAGGACAGCCAGGCCTGAGGCGGGCCGGCGGCCGCGGCGGTGTATCTCGTCGGACTCACCGGGGGCATAGGCTCGGGGAAGTCGACCGTGGCCTCGAGATTCGTACAGCACGGCGTGGAACTGGTCGACGCAGACGAGATCGCCCGCGTGGTCGTCGAACCGGGTAAGCCCGCGTACCGCAAGATCGTGGAGCACTTCGGAACAGAGGTACTCGACGAGGAGGGGTTCATAGACCGCCCGCGGCTGGGCGCGGTCGTGTTCGCCGACGAAAGCAAACGGGCGCTGCTGAACGAACTGACACATCCCAGGGTCGCTGAGCAGATCGCGGGCCGGCTGGAACTGCTGCAGGCATTCGACGGTGTCGTGATCCTCGACGTGCCGCTTCTGGTGGAGGCCCGCGAGGCCCGGTCGTACGAGGCGATTGTCGTGGTCGCGTCGAAACCTGATACGCAGCTGCGCCGGCTGGTCGAACTGCGCGGAATGCCGGCCGCGCAGGCGCAGGCGAGGATCGACGCGCAGGCCCCGCTGGAGGAAAAGCTGGCGGTGGCGACCCACGTCATCTGGAACGAGGGATCGCTCGACGAGCTGTACTCGGCGGTCGACGGCGTGGCCGAGGATCTCCTGCGGCGGGCACGGGAGAAAGCGTCTGCCGAGGAGGAGGGGATCCCGAACGACTGACTGCCTCGTGTCAGGGGCGATCTCCGGGGAGTCCCTGATGGCCCGGGCTCCTGCAGGTGCGACGGTCGTGACGTCGAACCACAATGCGACGGGAGATCCGCGATGGCATCTGATGAGTACGAGCAGCTCCAGGCGACCGTCCAGGCGCTGACGCGGCGCGTCTATCGGTTGGAGCACAGGGTGTTCCCGCCATCGCGGCCGGCGCCGCAGCCCGAACAGCCACAACCGGCGCCGCAGCCCGAACAGCCCCAACCGGCGCCGAGCTGGGTCCCGCCTCGCCGGCCGGAACCGCTCCGGTCAAGGTTGCCCAGGGTCGAGCTGACCGCCAGCAGGCTGCTGGCGATCGTGGGCGGGCTCGTGCTGCTGCTCGGGACGGGGTATCTCCTGCGGTACGCCGCCGCACAGGGCTGGCTGGGACCGG
>WHTG01000050.1 GCA_009377835.1 Nitriliruptorales bacterium | reverse complement strand
TCGTGCTCCCGACGGGATTCGAACCCGCGCCGCCGGCTTGAAAGGCCGGTATCCTGGGCCGCTAGATGACGGGAGCGCGCCGGCGGGTCGCAGGCACTGCGTGACCCGCTGCGGCGCGGCACAGCCTAGCGGGAAGCATCATCCCCGCAGGTACGCAGTCGACCGTGCCGAGCCCTGCGTCGCGGCGCCGAACTATCCCGGTGACCAGCTCTTCACTGGTGGCGCTAGGCGCGCGGCAGCCTGGCATCGGGCGAACAAGGGCGCTCTGGCGGAGCGTCGCTCGACCCGGCGGCTGGCGACCCCTGGGACGCCGGCCGCGCAACGAACACCGGAGCAGCATGAACAGCACCGGCAGCCCGGCCACCATCGGGCCACACCAGCGCCCCCGCCACCCGTCCCGTCACACGTCGGGGATGATGCGCTTGACCGGCTGTGGGCGCGGCTGATCGCTGACGAACCGGCCGAACGCCGTCCACGAGCGAGCACGCTCCACCAGATCCCATGTCGCACCGCCGGCCTGAGACAACCACGCGGGATCGCGTCCGAACAGTTCGCCGGCACCCACGTCGCCGGCGTCGAATGCACCCTTGCGCGGGCCGAAGGCGCGCCCAACTCCACCGGGATCCCTCCCCGCCCCCCCGTCGTCCCTGCCGACCAACCCGATTTCCAGTTGCTGCATCGCGACGAGGTAGCGGGTGAAGAAGTGCTGGTCCATGTCGAAGGTGGCAGCGGTCGCAATGCCGACACGCCTCCCTCGCTCCTGCAGACGCATGATGGTCTTGGCGTCCATGCCGAGGTTCAGCCCGCCTTCACCCGCCGGCTTGTCCAGCCTCGCTTCGTAGACCCGTTCGCGGAAGCCGGGCAGTTCCGCCTGCATGGTGTCCCGCCAGTTCTGCATGGTCTCGAGAATCTGTGCGGCGAACCCACCCACGTCGGAGATCGGCACCCACCGCGGGAGACGCTCTTCGTTGGGGGCCGGCGGCAGACCGACATCTGTCTCGCCGGCAACCACTCGGCCGTCTGGGGTGACCGGGAACGGCGCGAACGACAATGCGAACGTCGGCCGCCGAGGCATCCATCTGTCGAACAGGTGCACGGGGAAGTTGCTGCCGATCCCTCCGTCGGAGAACCAGTGCGGCACCGCGTCGGCGCGTCCCGTCTCGAGCGCCGGCGCGTGCAGACGGACGGCGGTGAACAAGGCGGGAAACGACATGCTCAGGCGGAACGCGAGGAGCACCGGCAGGTTGCCGTCCACTGGGAGCCGGACCAGACCCGAGTCGTGCGTCCCGTTTTCGTTCAGCCAGTGCAGCACCGCCGCCGGCATCACGTCACGAAGGTCGTCGGGCGCGAACAGATAGCCCGGCATGTCCCGAGGCAGACGCATGGGGCGCGCGGTCGACAGGTTCGTCGTCGTCATCTGCAGGTCGACGCCCACCGGTTCACCGTCTGCGCCGAGATCGTCGGCCAGCATCCGGAACGTGAGCGGCTCGTCCTCACTGAGTCCGGCTGCCGCCTGAATATGGTGGTGGAGCCAGTCGCACAGCGCACCCCCGCCGCCCGATCCCGGGACGAGTCCGAAGCCCGACCGCGAGAGATCGTTCCACGACCGCACCCCGACCGACGGCACCGCGAACAGCAGCGGCCAACCGACCGCCAGCCCCAGCCCGAGCCACACTCCCACCGGCCGCCCCCTTCCAGCGACCACAACGGCGAGCAGGAAGATCAAGACCACCCACGCCGCGAGCAAGACCGGGACGACCCACCAGGCGTCACCCATCAACCATGCCACCGCCACGAGGGTCGCCCACCACCCCAGCAGCGGCACGATCACCCAACGCGCCTGCCGGAGCACCGCCGTGAACACTGCCGCCGGGCCGCCCTTCCCGACCGCCGCCAGGTAGATCGCATAGAGGCCTCCAGCCGAACTCCTCGGCTTGAACAGCGAGAGGAGAAAGCCCTCCCGCGCCAACTCGTCGTTCATCACGTTCAGCTGCTCGAAGCCCGTCCCACGCCCCGTCTGCCGGCCGTATTCGGCGGCTGCGGTCGTCGCAGCCGCAATCGCCCCGACAGAAGCACCGCCGATGCTGCGGAACCGGTAGCGCGCGCACAACGCGAGCACCGCCGACGGGTACACGACGCCCGAGGTGATCCCGCCCTTCATGACGATGTCGCACTCTTCGGTAGGAAGGGGTGCGTTCACTCCACTGTTCGGCTGCATGGTCGACCCCTTGTTGCCCGCGTGTATTCGACACATTGACACAGCGGCGGAGCGCGGGCCGGAGGCAACCCGGAAGCTCGCGACGCCGTGCGTCAGTCCCCGGCCGGGATCTTCAACCTCTGACCCACCCGGATGGCGTGCGGATCGTCGATGTCGTTCAGTTGCGACAGGTCGCGCACGGTGGTCCCGAACCGCTCTGCTATCTCCGACAGCGTGTCCCCCTCGCGCACCCGATAGGTTTCTGGCGCCGCATCGTCCGGGGTTTCGGGCGATGGTTCTTCCGTGGGGGCCGTTGTTGTCGTTGCCGTCTCGGTGGGGTCCGTTTCGGTGTCAGCTGGGTCGCCGTCACCACATCCGGCGAGTACGAACACGCCGACCATCGACACTGTGAGCACTCTGCGTCTCATCGGTTCTCACCCCTTGGTGATACATGCCGAGACATTGCCACAGAACCCCAGTTCCGTCATGAGGCGGCCCGCGCGGAACCACGTCGCGACCGCAGGCCGGCAACGGCGAGACCGACTACAAACGCCAGTGTCGCCGCTGCCGCCACTGGCCCGACCACGTCACCGGTCCGCACGTACAGCGTCGGCGCGTCAACCAGCGGCAGGTCAGCGCGCACGATCGCCTGCTCGAACAGTTCGGTCCGCTGCGACAGGCCGCCGCGCGGATCGACGACCGTCGAGATGCCCGATATCCCGGCGTGCATCACCCAGCGGCCGGTCTCCACCGCGCGCAGCTGCGAGAACGTCAGGTGCTGCCGACTCGCCGGGCTGCGGCCGAACGATGCGTTGTTCGTCGACACGACCAGCACCTGCGCCCCGGCGGTGACCTGGTCCCGGACCAGTCCCGGGAACAGGCTCTCGTAGCACGTGACCGGCCCGACGGTGGCGACACCGTCGATGTCGAACGCGTGAGCGCGGTCGCCAGGCACCCCGTCGTTGGGGATGGCTCGCAGGGGCGGCAGCCCCCCGAAGACCGAACGCCACGGGACGTACTCTCCGAAGGGGACGAGGATGCGCTTGTCGTAGACGTCCACGATCTCCGCGCCCGGGCCGAAGCGCACGATGGTGTTGCGAAACGTCCGCAGCTGGCTGCCGTCCAGCAGCGTGCCGGCCAGGAGCACCGCGTCGCCGACGAACGCCTGCGCCTGCTCGATCTTGGCCGCAATACGCGGGGCCCCGCGCGGGTCGACGTCGAGGGAGTTCTCGGGCCACACGACCACTTGCGGGGCTCCACTCGGATCGTCGGCCAGCCGCGACGTCACCGCGACCATCCGATCGGCGATGTCCGCGATGCGATCGCTGTCGGTGCGGTCGGCGAACGCGGGTAGGTCGACGTCGTTGCCCTGAACGGCAGCGACGTCCACCACCTCCGACGTTGGCGCCGGTGGTGGTGGGACGAGCAGCAGTACCCCGACCACGCCGACGGCGCCCCCCAAGGGTCCGAGCAGTGCGCGACCCCGCTCCCCCCGCCGCAGGTGCACCGCGAGGGCTTCGAGACACGCGGCGACGGCTGCCAATACGGCCGACACGCCGAGCGCCCCCGCGACCCGCGCCACCGGCAGCACCGGTCCCCCACCGTGCTGCGTGTACGCGAGCACCCCCCACGGGAAGCCGCCGAGGGGCACGTTCGACCGCAGCCACTCAAACCCGACCCACGCAGCAACGGCGACCAGCGGCCGCCAGGTCCGCTCCCTCCACGCTGCGACGACCGCCACGAAGCCGCCGACGAAGACAGACTGCAGGAGAGCCAGCAGCAGCCAGGCCGCCGCTCCGAAGCGGTTCAGCCACACCACCAGCGGCAGGAAGAACACGAGCCCGGCGACCAGCCCCCACCCAAACCCGCTGCGAACCGGCTGCCCTCCCACACCGCATGACCGCGCAAGCAACAGCAGCGGGATCAGCGCGATGTAGCCCGCCCACGGCTGGTCCAGCGGCGGATGGCTCGCGAACAGCAGGGCGCCGCCGGCGACTGCCAGGACCAGTCGTCGGACGGTCACCGGCCGCGCATCACGCGCAGTCGAAGCAGATCATCTTCTTCTCGTTGGCCAGTTGCGCGCGGCGTTTCACCAGGAAGCACGATCTGCATGTGAACTCGTCGGCGCCGATCGGTGTCGTGACCGACACGAGACCGTCGCGGGGTTCTTCGTCGAGCCGGACCAAGACCTCGTCGGCCCCCTGCTCGCGTGCCAGCAGGACGTCGAGGGACTCCTCAGCCTCGTCGGCGGGCGGTGTCTCCTCGTCGGCCTCGTCGTCCTCTTCGAGGTCGTCGTCGGCCTCGTCGTCAGCTTCCTCCAGGTCGACATCCTCGTCGTCGTCATCCGCGACGATGTCGTCCAGTCCGAGATCGTCATCAATCTCGAGGTCCAGGTCCTCGTCCTCGTCCGCGTCCTCGTCTCCCTCGTCTTCCAGCAGGTCGGCGGGGTCTTCGTAGTCGTCGTCGGTAGCCACCGCGAGATGCTCCTCAAGGGCCGGGCGCTTCGGTCAGGCGCGCGTTGTAGCGGTTTGGACACGCGGGCGCAACGACAGATGCCCTTGGGGGACAACCAGCGGCCCCGGAGGGGGGCCTCCGGGGCCGCTGTCGGTGTTTCAGCAGGCCGTTGGTGCCAAACGGGTGCCGGGACGAATCGGCTGGTCCCCGTTGTTCTCTACTGAGCCTGTCCTTCCACCCCGCCGACCACGCTGTCGGCGTGCGTCACGCGCGGCTCCTGACCGCAGTCGCAGGTTCCTACGGGACCCGTGGAAGGCATCTCCTCTCGCGCCTCCCCCAGGCCTCCCTACGTGGTTTCGTCCTTCGACTTGCCGCGCCAACCAGCTTGCGAGCCGTTTGACGGCGACGGGAATGTAGGTCCGGCGTCTACCGTCCGTCAACCCTCCGTTCGTCCAGTGTTTACCGCTCTGACCAGCACAAACGCGGAAACCCGCAGGTCAGAAGGCCGTGAACTTTCTAGCGGTGTGGGCGAACGCCGAGGTCCTACTGCCGCAGGATCTCGCCCCATGTGCTCTGGCCGCGCACGATGGTCGCAAGGCACGCCACGTCACCGTCGGCGCCGAGCCGCAAGGGGTCCTGCGACCACACCGCGAGATCAGCGCGATGACCGGCCGCGCAGCGCCCCACGTCGTCCTGTCCCGCAACGTATCGACAGCCGACCGTATGCGCGGCCAGCGCCACGTCCGGGTCCACAGACAGGCCGCCCAGATGCGACGTCGCCGCCCGCAGTCCGCCTGTGGGATCCAGCGGCGTCACGGTTGAGTCGGAGCCGAACGCCATGACGACGCCGGCGTCTGCAAACCAGCGCAGCGGATTCGAGCGCAGCGCGGCCTGGGCGCCGAAGCGCTCTGCGTACAGCCCGGCGTCGCCGCCCCAGGTCGCATCGAACGCCGGCTGGACGCTGGCCACCACGCCCATCCGCCCCATGCGGTCGACCTGGTCGCGCGTCGGCAACTCCACGTGCTCGATGCGGTGCCGGCACGCGCGGACAGCCGCGGTCCCATGCACGGCCGCAGCGACCTCGACCGCCTGCAGCGCCTGCTCGATCGCGCGGTCGCCGATCGCGTGAACACCCAATCCGACGCCTTCGGCAGTGCAGCGGGTGAACCACTCGGCCACCTCCTCGTCGGCGTGGAACAGGTCCCCGTGCCCGGGCGGCGTGCCGTACGGCTGCGTCGTCGCCGCAGTGCACGAGCCGATGGAGCCGTCCAGGAACAGGTCTCCGCCGGAGCGAAGTCCGTGCCGCTGCGTCGTTTGAATGTCGATTTCAGCCCACCAGGTCAACACCTCGATCGGCCACTCGCCTCGCAGCCACGCCAGCGCATCGTCGAGACCGAACATGCCGGGCACGCCCATCTCGTGCAGCGACGCGATGCCCAACTGCAGCGCCGCGTCGCATGCGGCCTGGCGTGCGGCCGCCAGGGCCTCCGGCGGCAGGTGCGCGCGCACCACGCCCATCGCCGCCTGCGAAGACGCCTCCCGCAGCCAGCCTGTAGGCGCGCCGGCGGGATCGCGCTCGACGCCGTCCAGCCCCTCCAGCGGAAGCCGGTCGAGCACACGGTCGCTGACAAGGCACGAGTGGGAGTCGATGCGGCTGAGCAGCACCGTCCGCCCCCCGGCCGCAGCGGTGATCTGCGCCGCCGTCGGCCGTCTCGGCTCGGGCCAGCCGAAGTCGTCCCAGCCGTACCCCATGACCACGTCACCAGCATCCGCAGAGAACCGGCGAACGCGGTCGAGCAGGTCCGCCGCACTGGACGCGGTGGTCAGGTCAAGGCCGGTCCGCGCCAGACCGGTGGCTGTGCCGTGCACATGCGCGTCCACAAACGCGGGCGTGATCCAGGCCGAGCCAAGATCGGCCGTGGCGTCGTGCGGTGGGGCGCCCGCAGGGTCCGCCCCGACCCAAGCGATGCGATCTCCGTCGAGCAGGACGGACCTCGCGCCGCGCGGCCCCTGGGGATCTACGGTGTGGACACCAGCCGTGACGAGCAGCGTGCGGGTCACAGTTCGTCCCGCAGGTACGCGGTCGAAAGCGAGTCGGCGTATTCGTTCCAGCGTGCCCCGTTGTGTGCCGCGATCCACTGCAGTTGCAGCTCAGGGCGCGCCTTCGCCGTGGCGTACAGCTCCTTGACCAGGTCGAGGTTCTGCACCGGGCCGCTCTTGCGCTTCCAGCCGGCGCGCTCCCAGCCGGGCGCCCACTTGGTGATGGTGTCCACACACAACTTGCTGTCGGTGTAGACCACCGCCGGCGTCCCGACGGGCACCAGGTCGAAGCCCTTGATCAGCGCGGTGAGTTCCATCCGGTTGTTCGTCGTCGGAGACTCCCGACCGTGCGCCTGGTCGATCACCTCGCCGTTCACCACGTAGACGGCCCCCCACCCGCCCGGACCGGGATTCGGGTGTGCGCTGCCGTCGGTGAACACACCGTCGGTCGGCCCCTCGCGGTACTTCTCGAGCACCTGCGCCGTGGTGAGGTTCTCCTCCACCGGGCCGGCACGGGTGCGACCCCCCTTTCGCGCCGGGTTCGCACCGCCACCAGTGCGACACGACATGCACTGGCGCGGAGTCCACCCCGGGTAGCGGTCGAGCACCTCCTGGCGCACCGTGAAGCGTGTTCCGCAGTCCGTGCACACGAACTCGGTCACGGGGAACCCCCGCCTGCCTGCGTGAACGTGCCGAGCAGCAGGAACGGTCCCAGCATCGCCAGCAACGCCGCGCCGGCCGTCCACGCGGTCCGGCGGGCATCCGGTGGATCCCCGGCGAGAATGTCGAGCACCGCCGACAGCAGCAACCATCCCGCCGCGACGAAAGAGGAGCCCGCGATCACTGCGGCGATCACCAGCGCTCCCGGCACGGCGTTTGCCATCACACCCGCCAAGGCGAGGGTCCCCGCCACCGCGCCCGCGACCGCCCCTGCGACCAGCGCTCGCTTCACCGTCGTGCGGTCCCTGTCAGCCGTCACCCGTTGTGGCTCGCTGTCGGCACATGCGCGCCCTCCCCCCGGAGGAGGTCGCGGGAGATGACGACACGCTGGATCTGGTTCGTCCCCTCGACGATCTGCAGGACCTTCGCCTCACGCATGTAGCGTTCGACCGGGTACTCCGTGACATAGCCGTACCCGCCGTGAACCTGGACCGCGTCGATCGCGACGCGCATAGCCGTGTCGGTGGCGAACAGCTTGCTCATCGCCGCCATGCGGCCGTATGGCATGTCCAGGTCGCGACGGTCCGCGGCCTCCAGGTACAGCGCCCGCGACGCTTCGATCGCGGTCGCCATGTCGGCGAGCATGAAGGCGACACCCTGGAACTCCCCGATCGGCCGACCGAACTGCTCCCGTTGAACTGCGTAGTCCAGCGACTGGTTCAGCGCCGCCTGAGCCAGACCCACGGCACACGCCGAAATCCCCAGCCGTCCACCGTCCAGAGCGCTCATGGCGATGGTGAATCCACTGCCCTCCTCCGCCAGCAGGTAACGCGCGGGCACTCTCGCGTCCTCGAAGATCAGCTGCCGCGTCGGTGAGGCGTTCATCCCCATCTTGCGTTCGGACGCGGCGAAAGACAGCCCGGGTGTGTCGGCGGGAACGAGGAGGGCGGAGATCCCGCGGGTCTTCTCCTCCGAGGTCCGGCACATCAGGACGTAGAACCCGGCCTCCCCCCCGTGCGTCACCCATGCCTTGGTCCCGTTGACGACATACGAGTCGCCGTCTCGCACGGCGCGTGTCGACAGCCCCGCCGCGTCAGAACCACTTCCGGGTTCGGACAGGGAGTATGCGCCGAGCAGCTCCCCGGACAGCATCCGCGGCAGCCATTCCTTGCGCACCTCGTCACTGGCGTAGGTCGCGACGGCCCAGGTGGCCAGGGTGTGCACGCTCAGGCCCAGGCCGACGGCGAGGAAGGCCTGCGACAGCTCCTCGACCACTCGCAGGTACACGCCGAACGGCTGGCCCGACCCCCCGTGCTCGGGATCGAACGGCAACCCCATGAAGTCCATGGCCCCCAGCTGCTGCATCACGTCCGCGGGGAACCGAGACGCCGCCTCGTCCTCGGCTGCGCGGGGTGCCACCTCGTTCGCCGCGAACGCCCGTGCGACGTCGAGCAGGTCCCGCTGCTCGGGATCAAGGCGCATCGCTGTCATCGTTGTCGTCCTCCGTGGCCATCCTCCCGGGCCATCAGGTGGCGGCGTATCCGATATCCCGCCGACTCCAGGAACCGGACTCCGGCGTCGTTGTCGCTGGCGACCGACACCTCCACCAGGGGAATGCGAGCCCGTTGCGCCCACTGCTGGATCTGGTGCAGCAGCCGCAGGCCCACGCCTGACCGGCGGTGATCCGGCCGCACGTAGACCGGCCCCAGGACGAGCCCCTCCGGCCGCAGCGTGCCGGCCGCGTACCCCATGTCCTGGCGCTGTCCGTCGCGTGCGATCCAGAACAGGGCGCCGGAGGGCATCGGCGGCTCCACGGGCGTGCCGCCTTCGGTGGCTTCTCGTCTGTACTCGGCCGCCAGACGCTGCACCTCCTCGATGCGCGCCCGATCGATGGCCATCGGACCGGTCATCCACAGCCCCCGTTCACACCGGAACCGCGGCGCGGGACAGCGTGTTGAGCCGTTCGCAGCCATCCTCGGTCACGGCGACGATGTCCTCGATCCGAATGCCGAACCGGTCCGGCAGGTAGACCCCCGGCTCGATCGAGAACGTCATGCCTGGCCTGAGGATGAGGTCGTTGCCCTCGACGATGTAGGGGTCCTCGTGCTCCTCGAGGCCGATGCCGTGGCCGGTGCGGTGTACGAAGAACTCCCCGTATCCCGCGTCGCGGAGAGCCAGACGGGCCACCGCGTCGACCGACTCGGCGGTGACCCCGGGCCCGACGGCGTTGCACGCCGCGATCTGCGCGGCCTCGAGCGCGGCATGCGCTTCTGTGTATCCGTCGGCTGCGGCGCCGATGACGTAGTTGCGGGTGCAGTCCGAGCAGTAGCCGTCCAAGGTCCCGCCGATGTCGACGACGACGGCATCGCTGTGGACCAGGGCCCGCTCTCCTGTCTCGTGGTGCGGCGACGCGCCGTTGGGACCTGAGGCGACGATGACGAAGTTCACCGCCTCGTGGCCCTCCGCGAGGATGAGGTCGGCGACCTCGCGACCGACCTGCGCCTCGGTTCGTCCGGGCCGCAGCAATGACGGGACCTGCTCGTGGACGCGGTCGATCGCCTGTCCGGCCCGCCGCAGCGCGTCGACCTCCTCCGGCGACTTGCTCATCCGCAGGTGCCTTGTGACCGTCGAGGAGGTGACCCACTCGCTCTTGGCAAGCCGTTGCTGCAGGTGCAGCAGGAACGTCGCCCACAGCCGGTCACCGACGCCGTATCGCCCGCCGTCGTCGAGCCGTTCAGCCACGAGGGCATAGGGGTCCTCGGTCTCCGCGAAGGAGACGACCTCGACGACATCCGGCAGCGGGGACGCCAGTGCCCTGGCCCGCTCCAGTTCCGGAACGAACAGCGACGTGGCGCCGTCGGCACGCGCTACCAGCAATGTCAGCCGCTCCAGTGCGAGGGCGCGGTAGCCGGTGAGGTAGCGCAGATCGGCGCCAGGGCCGACAAGCAGTGCGTCGACACCGAGGTCGTCCATCGCGCTGCGGGCACGTTGCAGGGCCGAATCGGCGTGGGTGTTCATCGCGGCGAGTCTAGTGACCCGGATCGCGGCCATTCGGCCAACAGTTGACAGCCGTTAGTCCGCCTCTACGAAGGGTAAGACAACGGTTGTCGACACCGGACAACCCGGTCGGAAGGAGCGCGCAGTGAGCGACTCGAGGCATGATCGTGACAACGTGGACGACCGTCCCACCATCGAACATCACCCGGACGAGTCGCATGGTGCGGTCGCCGCGGGCGGCACGGGCACCAGCAGCGGCGTGACCACGGATCGTGACACCACTGTCAGGCGTGACACAGCGGTGGGTCGCCGGAGCGACACGCGCGTCGTGCGGGAACCCGACCGAGCACGAGGCGGCTTCTCGTTCTGGTCGGTTCTCAGCGGCGTCCTCGTGGCGTTCGGATCATTCATCATCCTCGCAGCGATCGTCGGTGCGATTCTCGCCGCGCTAGGCGTTGTCGAAGGCGGGATCAGCAGCAGTGAGGCTGCCAACGCCGGCATGGGCGCTGCCATCGGCGTGATCATCGCCCAGTTCCTGGCGTACCTGTGGGGCGGCTACACGGCTGGTCGTATGGCCCGCGGGTCGGGCTTCCTCAACGGCCTGCTGGTGCCGATCATGGCGATCGTGCTGGTCGCCATCGTCGGCGCGATCGTCGCGGCACTGATGGCGAATGTAGGCGCACAGCCACCGGATGCCGCAGCCCTGCCGCTGCCGCTGAGCGAACTCAGCGACGTCGGCACCGTCGCGGGCATCGGCGCGCTCGTCGCGATGCTCCTTGGCGGAGCGCTCGGTGGGATGCTCGGCGCGCGCTGGCACACCAAGCTCGAAGACCGCGAGGCAGTCGTCGAGAACCGTGGCACGGCGGTCGACGGCCGTTAAGCCCTCCGGCTGCGCCCCGTGCGCTGCCTCTAGATCTTCAACCGCAGCGCACGGGGCAGCAGCCTGAACTGTGCCGGCGTGGTTCCCAGCACCTCACCGTCGGCCTCGACCAGCAGCGCCGGATCTGGTGTCAACGAGACCGTGGACGACTGGTACTCGGTGATGTCCGGGTGGGGCAGGTGCTCGCCGCGGTAGATCTTCATCGTGAGGGTGAAGACCTGGCTGCGCTGGCCGGTGTACAGCTGCACGTTGAACTTCCCGTCGTCGGGCAGGGCCCGGGGCGCAACCTTCATGGCACCCCCGAAGAACTGGCAGTTGGCCACCACCAGTTCGACCAGTGGGACGGTTTTGGAGGTGTGGTCGACGGTGACTGTCGTCTCCGGCCGGGGAGTCCTCATGATCGCGGAGTACGCGCCGATCAGGTACCGCAGCCTGCCGAACCACCGGGGATACCGTTCGGCGCGACGGACGACCTCTGCGCCGTAGCCCACCTCGGCGATGTTGGCGAACAACGACGATGCCGGCTTCCCGTCGAGGTCGGCGTACTCGACGACCCCGACGTCGATATCCATGGTCGCGTCGCCGGCGAGGTGCTTTGCGATGACCTTCGGCTTGCGGTCGAGACCAAAGGTGCGGACGAAGTCGCAGCCACTGCCCGCGGCAGCGACCCCCAGCACGGCGTCGGGCGCGATCGCCTCCGTGCCGTCGAACATGCCGTTGACGACCTCGTGGACCGTCCCGTCGCCGCCGACCGCGACCAGGTAGCGGATGCCGTGCCGCAGCGCCTCGGTCGCCGCCTGCGACGCCTGGCGCGCCCCTTTCGTCTCGACGACGTCGAACTGGAGGCCCTGGCCCCGAAGGGCGTCGGTGAGTTCGGGCATCGTCTTGCCGACGATCCCGCGTCCCGCGCGTGGGTTCACGATCAGGCGCATCGGCCCGTGCGGGCTTGACATCAGGTGGCTCCTTGCAGGCGGCGGCGGCGCCGGATGGTAGACGCCCGCCTGCGCCCTCCTGCTCTGGGTCAGACGCCGCTGTACGCGACGACTCCGCGCATGATCGCTCCCGCCGCGTCGTGAGCGCTGTCGCTGAGCGCCGTGCCCCGCACCGCGTCGCGCAGCTGGCGC
The DNA here is from genome assembly GCA_009377835.1 of Nitriliruptorales bacterium. GTDB lineage: Bacteria > Actinomycetota > Nitriliruptoria > Euzebyales > Egibacteraceae > WHTG01. Next base: position 5,904 of record WHTG01000050.1, on the reverse strand, counting down.
AGCAGGTCGTTGACCTGTTTGGCCGCCCGGACGAAATCGCCGGGGGTCATCTCGGTCCCGGCCAGCGCCTCGTCCAGGTCGGCGCCTGACACCCAGCGCCAGATAGGCTCGGAGAAGCCCGGGTCGGGGAGCCGCGTGACCGGCAACGAGGCGTCCTCCTCGCGCGCCGCGACGTCCTCCCATATGCCGATGATCTTGGTCACGGCGTCGCGAGTCGCCGGGCTGGGGAACCGCACCGGCGGGATCTCTTTGGAGCGTGTCTCGTACACGAAGGCGCTCGCGACGGCTGCCAGGTCCGCCGTGTCCAGATCCTCCAGCAGGCCGGCGCGCAGCGCCTGCGTCAGGACCAGGTCCGTCTCGGCGTACAGGGCCGCAAGGACCATGCCGTCCCCGGTGGGCTGCGGATCCTCCTCGCCGGTGAGATAGCCGAGGTCGACCAGGACGCCGAGAATGCGGTCGAACTGCCGCACCAACGATCCTGTCCGACGCCGCACGGACCGCTCGAGCTTCTCGGTCTCGGCCTTCAACTCGTCATAGCGGCGTGCCCACACCTCGATGTCGGGCAGGTGCGGGTCCCGGTGCACCGGATGGTCGCGGATCTGCCTGCGCAACTGCTCGACCCGTTCCGCCGACTCGCTGTCCGGACGCGGCTTGCGCCGCGGCAGCTGGTCCGGCACATCCACGTGCCGCAGCTGCTCGACCACCGCTCGTCGGTACCGGTCCTGCCGCGGGTTCCCGGACGCGGGCAACCGCACCCACCCGATCTTGACGGGAGGTCGGTCGAATTCGCGCGGCCCGATGCGGCGCAACCGGCTGTCGGTCCCGACAACGCTGACGAGCGGCGGCTTCCCCCTCCCGCGCGACCTGGCGGCGTCCACCACCGCCACCACCTCGGGTCTCCCCCGGCCCCTGAGCAGGGCAACGACGTCGCCGTCTCGGAGTCGCTCTAACCCCACCACCACCGCCTCGGTCAGCAGCTGCCGCCGGTCACGCGCTCCTTGTGACTCCAGCCGCGACTGTTCCCGGCGCAGTGCCCAGTACTCGTCGAAGTCACCGAAGCCGGACGCCAGGTTCTCCTTGGCATATCCCTGGAGCGCGCGGTTGTTCTCCGCGATCCGGCGCTCCTCGCCGGCCACCCGATGGTCCGCCTGGTACTGGGCGAAGGAGCGCGCGAGCAGCGCCTCGGCCTCGTCCCGCGTCCGCGACCGCAGCAGGTTCACCGCCATGTTGTACGAGGGCGCGAACGAGGACCGCAGCGGCTCCGTGCGCCGCCCCACCAGCGACGCCACCGTCGTGAACGCGATGTCACGCTGGTACAGCACGACGGCATGCCCGACGGCGTCCAGCCCCCGCCGCCCGGCGCGGCCCGTCAGCTGTGTGAACTGGCCGGGCGTCAAGACCTCGTGAGTCTGCCCGTTCCACTTCTCGAGCCGTTCGATGATCACGGTCCGTGCCGGCATGTTGATGCCCAGCGCCAGTGTTTCCGTCGCGAAGCACACCTTGAGCAGTCCCCGTACGAACAGCGCCTCGACCGTCTCCTTGAACACCGGGACCATGCCGGCGTGATGTGCGGCGACGCCGCGTTCGAGCGACGCCGCCCAAGGCCCGTACCCCAGAACCTCCAGGTCGGCGGCGGGGAGCTCGGCCGTCCGCTCGTCGATCAGCCGCCGGATCGCCTCGCGCTCCCCGGGCGACGTCAAGGTCACGTTGTCGGTCATCAGCTGCTGCACGGCGGCGTCGCACCCGCTGCGGCTGAACAAGAAGTAGATCGCGGGTAGCCAGCGCCGCCGGCGCAGTTCCCGGACGATGTCGCTGCGCCGCGGCGGCCGCAGCTTCATCGAGGACGCCTGGTACCTGCCGCGGCGCGACACTCGGTTGGAGGTGCCGGCCTGGCGTTCCAGCATGATCACATCAGGGTTCGGGACCCCGGCCAGAGCCTCGCGCGCCGCCTGGCCACGTGCCTTTGCGCGGTCGCTGCCGCCCTTGCCCACCTGCTTCCCGCCCGTCTTGAACACGGGGTACAGACGGTCGTTGACGGCGTATGAGTGTTCCAGCGGCACCGGTCGCCGCTCGGAGATGACCACGTCGCAGGACTGCCGGACGCTGCGCAGCCACGCGCCGAACTCCTCCGCGTTGGACACGGTCGCGGACAGGCAGGCCAGCTGCACGTGCTGTGGCAGCTGGATGATCACCTCCTCCCAGATTGCGCCTCGTTCGCGATCTGCCAGGTAGTGCACCTCGTCGAGCACGACGGCATACAGGCCCCGCAGCGTCGAGGATCCCTCGTAGAGCATGTTGCGCAGGACCTCGGTCGTCATCACGACGATCTCGGCGTCGCCGTTGACGACGTTGTCGCCCGTCAGGAGTCCGACCCGCCGGTCGCCGTGGCGCTCGACGAGGTCGTTGTACTTCTGGTTCGACAGCGCCTTGATCGGAGTGGTGTAGAAGCACTTCCCACGACGCTGCAGCGACCACCACACCGCGAACTCGCCGACGACTGTTTTCCCGGCGCCGGTCGGCGCCGCAACCAGCGTCGAGCGTCCCTCTGCGAGTGCCCCCGCGCCCGCGACCTGGAAGTCGTCGAGCTCGAAGCCGTAGTCCTGCGCGAACGCGTCGACGTCGGCGCTGAAGTCGCGGTCAGCTTGCAACAGCGCTCCCGCGACGGCGGCGCTCGATCACCCGGGCAAACAGGATGCTGCCTTCGTAGAACAACAGCAGTGGGGCTGCCATCAGGGTCATCGTGAGAGGGTCACCGCCGGGTGTGATGATCGCGGCGGCGACGAAGACACCAAAAATGGCGTGCCGACGGTATCTGCGCATGCCGGCTGACGTGATGACGCCCATCAACGACATGATCACAAGCACGACGGGGAACTCGAACGCGAGCCCGAAGCCGATCATGGACTGGAGGACGAACGAGAGGTAACGGTCCGCGTCCATCAGCGATTCGACACGGTCGCCCGCGAAGCCCAGAAGGAATTGCAGCGCTTCCGGGATGACGAAGTAGCTGGCCACAGCGCCGGTGGAGAACAGCAGGTAGGTGACGAGAACGAACGGAATCGCGTACCGCCGTTCGACCGGCCGCAGGCCCGGGGTGATGAATCGCCACAGCTGGTACAGCACGACGGGTGCGGCGAGCACCACTGCGACGATGGCCGCGGCTTTGAGGCTGATGAAGAACGCGCCGGTGACATCGATGAAGATCAACTTGCACTCTTCGGACCCGACGGCGTTGGAGGCGGCCCGCAGCCGTGGATCGAGCGCGCAGTAGGGCTGAGTCAGAAGATCCAGCACCTGCTGACGAAACATGAATCCCACGACGAACCCCAGGGCGACTGCGACTGCTGACTTGAACAGCCGTTGTCGCAACTCTTCGAGGTGCTCGAAGAGCGTCATCTCACCGCCGGCGTGGTCCTTCGGGTCGTCGGGTGTCGGAACGCCGCGCCCCCTCGACGCCGTTGCCGTCATGCCGGCGGCGGCGGATCAGCCGTGGTTGCGGGAGGTCTGCGTGGCCGGCGGGACCTCATCCTCGGAGGCGGTCGCATCAGGGGCCGCGGTGTCGTCCTCGGCCTCCTTCATCCCCTTCTTGAAGTTCGTGATGCTCTTGCCCATCGAGCTGGCGAGGTCCGGCAGCTTTTTTGCGCCGAAGAGCAACACAGCGACGAGCAGGATGATCAGCCAGTCCGCACCTTGGGGCGGTTGGAGCGCCAGTACGCCGGTCATGGTTCCCTCCGAGCGGGAGATCGCGTCCTGCGAGTGTACGTCAGCGCCTCCGACGAGACCGTCGGCGCCCACGGGGGCGGTTGCGGCCCAGATTCCGCACCTGGCGTTGGCGTGCCCGGACCTGACGCTCGGCCTGGAGTCGCTCGACCTGCGCGGACAACCCGTCGACCTCCAGCGAGGTGACAGCCAATTCGGACTGCAGTTCCTCCGTCAGGGGGGTCAGCCGTTCGTTCGTCGCCTGGACCGCGCCGTTGAGCTTGCGAATGTTCCGCAGCAGCTCACGAGCCATGACGACCATCGTGGCGGCCATGACGACCGCGAGGACCAGGGTGAGAACCACAAGGGCGGGCACGCGCCGGATCGTAGCGGCACTGCGGACAACAAATGCGGCCGCGCTGACGGCGACCGCACGATGCCGCGCGGGGTCAGTCCTCGGTTGCGGAGGAGGCGAGCGCGGCGAACCAATCGTCGCGCTCGAGCATCGCGTGGAAGTCGAGGAGGTCGTCGTGGGTGATGCTCGGGCCGTCGAAGCGCTGCGACAGGAGGCGCGGCGCGGGGGTGGCGGGCCGGCCGGCGAGTGCTTCCACGCCACCGGAGATCAGCAGCCGGACGATGCGTTCGTCGGCGGTCTTGCGGACCGTTTCGAAGCACGAGGGGCACGAGAATGCGTAGTAGGACCCGGTGCTGTCGGCGTCGTCGACCCGCAGTTCGATCTCGTCGGGCGTCAACCCGACTTCACCACAGGTGGGGCATGTCGCCCTGATCGTCGTCATCTGGGATCCCTCCCGTCGCTCCTGCCGGCGATTTGCCGATCATTCGCTGTTCCCATCGGCACCCACGGCCCAGGCTTGACCGCTTGACCCCGTACTCGTATGAAAACGGTGCGGATGGACGACCACCATGGTCGTTTTGGACTATTTTCCGCTCACCCGGACGAGGGGTGCCAGGCCGGAAATCCGGCTCAGTTCGGGAGATCCCCGTAGCCACGTAGTGTTGCGGCAGCCAAGTCCCGCACCCGCTGGACGACCTGTGGTGGTGCGACCACCGTGGCGTGGCCGCCCAGTTGCAGCACCAGCCTCGCCGCCCACTCCACGCTCGGGGTCCGCATCGTCACCCGCCGCACGGCTCGCTTCGTGACAGCGGAATCCACAACCGCCCACTCGGCCACCCACCACGCGTCGGGCTGCAGGTCCAGCGTCACGGTGGTGTCTTCGGGGGACGGCTGGTACACGGGCGGCGCCGGCCGGTCGGGGGGCGCCGACGTCACCGGCTGACCGGTGGTGTGCATCTCCTTCACCCGGTCGAGGCGGAAGTCGCGCGGACCGCCCGCCTGGTGGCAGTAGCCCTGTAGGTACCAGGAGCCGCCACGGCCCACCACCGCCCAGGGCTCGACGTCGCGCTCCGTCGTCTGAGCCTTCGACGCCGAACGATACGTCAGATGCACCACGGTCTGCTCGGCAACGGCGCGGCGCGCCGATGCCAACCATTGGTCGCCGTCGCTGCGCAGGTCCACCGTCACGCGCGCTGCCTGCGACCCCAGGACCTTCTCCAGGCGCGCCGTTGCCCGCCGCAGGGCATCGGACTCGGGTAATCCCTCGACGCTGCTCAAGGCCCGCGCGGCCAGCAGAAGCGTCACGGCTTCCCGCAGGCTGAGGTTCACAGGTCGGGAGAAGAAGTCCGCCATCCGCACCGTTACGCGGTCAGCGACGATCGAGACTTCGACCAGATCACCACCACCGTATCCCGGCAGACCGCAGTAACCGAGAATGTCGAGGTCCTCGGCGACCTCCTCGCGGGGCCCGCCAAACCGCTCGCTGATCTCGCCCAGTGTCACACCAGGGTTCTCCAGGAGCCACGGCACCATCGTCAGGATGCGCTCCAGGCGCTGCAGGGTCCGGGTGGGGCGGGTCACAGCAGCGCCCGCAGCCGTTCGACGACCAGGTCGCGCAGGTCCGCCGGTCCCGTCACCCGCACGTCGGGTCCCAGCGGCAGGACCCACGAGAGGAACTCGTCGGCGTCTCGCACCGGCACCACGAATCGAGTCCACCCATGGTCGGCCGCGCTGCCGCCGCCCCTGGCGCGGCGCGCGACCTGCCAGGCCACCTCGTCGGACGCGAGCACATCGGCCGTCTCGGGGCCTCCCGCAGCGGGGGCGGGAACGACGTCGTCGACACTCACCTC
>WHTG01000231.1 GCA_009377835.1 Nitriliruptorales bacterium | reverse complement strand
GTTGGGCGTACTGTCGCTGTTGCGCGAGCACGCGACCGCCCTCACTCCCAGGGTCTCACGATGAACCTTCGCTGGTAAACGGTCGGCCGGTGTCCGCGTACGATCGAGGCCCGCTTCCCGCGCCGCGCGGCAGGTCGAACCCCTCCTTGGCTGCGATGCCATCGGCCGCGACGGTCTTACCCATCCTGAGATGGAGGCCGTCTGCCGCGTAGAACTTCGCCGACGCCGCGTCCGCCGGTCCGGCGCCGTACAAGCAGTCGAGGTCGAGGCTGGGCGAGCGTCCCTGGAGCAGTTGTGCCGGCGTGACGTTCGCGCCGAGCATGACCTTGGTCCTGTCGAACGTCAGGTCGTGGTCCACGAACTGCCCGAGGTACGTGAAGCCGGCCGGAATTCGCGACGCCCCGCCCCCGCCGGCAGCATGGCCGCGGCGATCTTCTTGCGGTTGGCGTCACCAAGCTGGCGCCGCGCGCCTTTCGGGCCCATTCGTGAGAAGCGAAACGGCGGCTCCTGGTCGGCCTCGCTTGCGGCCAGCCTGACGTCCCGCCCTCCAACACTTTGGGTGAGAAGCCCCTCGCCGAGTACGAAGTAGCTCTCTGAACCATGGCTTTCCACGGCGCGCCTCCTGCTGCCCGAGCACCCACAACGGGCGAAACCCAAATGCCGGCGAGCATTCGGCCCCTCGTGGACGTGAGAGTCTCACGCACCTCTCCGGGCGTCAATCGGCGTGACCTGCCGGTGAGTGCCCACATTTGTCTCGCAGGCAACCTTGGTGCCGTCAGGCGCGTCGAAGACGGAGAATGGCCCTGTCGGCACCCGACTCAGGGCTACCGGAGGGACACGATGGGCTCGAGAGCGGTGGTGGCGGGAGCGGCCCTGATGTCGCTGCTGTTCGGGCTGCTCGTGCAGGCACCGCTCGCAAACGCGGCGGTCTGCCCGGCACCCGGTGGTGGCCCGATCAGCCGCACCACGACCCAGACCGGGGACTTCGTGGTGATCGGTGGCGGGTTCGGCCACGGCGTCGGCTTGAGCCAGTACGGGGCGAAGGGGGCGGCGTCACTGGGCTGCACGCGTGGGCAGATTCTGAGGGCCTACTACCCGGGAGCGACGGTGGCGTCGTCCCTGCCCGCGGGCAGGGACAACATCCGTGTCGGTCTGGTCCCGTCCGAAGCCAACGCGGTGCTGCCGTCGCACGTGGATATCCAAGCCGTGACCTCCGGCGTCTCGTGGCGGCTGGGCGGCGTCACGCGGTCACAACCGGCGGGCCACACGTGGCGCGCGTCGGTCGGTACCGGTGGCCGCTACACGGTCAAGCGGGGCACCACGACGATCTTCTCGGCGGCGGACGGCCCACTGCGGATAACCCTGAAGGGCAGCGTCGTCCGGCTACCGGCGAAGAACCACCGTTACAACCGCGGGGTGCTCGTGCTGAGCTGGGCGGGACTGGGCGCCCGGACGTTCGTCACGAATATCATCAACAGCCTGGACCGGTACCTGTACGGGCTGGCGGAGATGCCATCGGCGTGGCCCCGCGCCGCGCTGCGGGCACAGGCGGTCGCGGGGCGGAGCTACGCCCTGCAAAGACGGCAGGCGCGCGACACGAACAGCACCAAGTGGGCGACGTGCCGCTGTGACGTCTACGACTCCGTGTCCGACCAGGCGTACTCCGGTTACGACTGGGAATCCGTCGCGCCCCGATGGGTCGCTGCGGTTGACGCGACCAGAGGCAAGACGCTGCGCCACGCCGGCGTGACGGCGACCGCCTTTTACCACTCCTCGTCCGGCGGATACGTGGAATCGTCCGCGTTCGTGTTCGGGAGCACGCTCCCGTACAGCACGACGTTCGACGACAGCCGCTGGGAACGGGCCTCCGGCAACCCGAACACGACCTGGGTCCGGGCATTCAGTGCGGAGCAAATCGGTGCGGCGTTCGGTGTCGGAGTCGCCACGGCGATCCAGACCCCGCCGCCCAAGGGTCCGTCAGGGCGGATTGGGGACCCCGCCCGCGGTGCCGGCGGTGTCGTGATCCAGGGCACATACGGCACCACGACCGTGTCCGGCCCCTTCTTCAGGACGACGCTGGGCCTCCCCTCGGCGTTGTTCCGTGTCAAGTCGGCCAGTTGACCCAGCTCACGCCATCCGGCGTGGCGGCAGGCACAAAGGGCCGCGGATCGGAGCAGCGGCGTAGGGTCAGTGCCTGATTGGCCAGTCCGCTCTCGGGATAGACGCCCCGCCATGACCGTCACCTCGCGAGACGCTCCACCCGCACGCGGCGGCGCCGGCGCCATGTGGTGGCGCGACGCCGTGATCTACCAGATCTACATCCGCTCCTTCGCCGACTCCGACGGTGACGGCATCGGTGACCTGGAGGGCATCCGGTCACGGTTGCCCTACCTGCGCGACCTCAGGGTCGACGCGATCTGGATCACGCCGTTCTATCCCTCGCCCATGGCCGACGGTGGCTACGACGTGGCCGACTACCGCGACGTCCACCCGTTGTTCGGCTCCCTGGACGAGTTCGACGCGCTCCTGCGTGACGCGCACGCCGCGGGCATCCGCGTGATCGTCGACCTGGTTCCCAATCACACGTCGGACCGTCACGCCTGGTTCACCGAGGCGCTTGCCGCGCCACGCGGCAGCGCAGCGAGGGACCGTTACATCTTCCGCGACGGCCGGGGCGACATGGGCGTCGAGCCGCCCAACGACTGGGGTTCCACGTTCGGTGGGCCGGCGTGGACCCGCACGGCCGACGGCCAGTGGTACCTGCACCTCTTCGCGCCGGGCCAGCCCGACCTGAACTGGGTGAACACCGAGGTCCGCGAGGAGTTCGAGTCCATCCTGAGGTTCTGGTTCGACCGTGGCGTCGACGGGTTCCGCATCGACGTGGCGCACGGGTTGATCAAGGATCCCGCCCTGCCCGACCTGGGGGAGGAGAAGGAAGCGATCCTCGAACCGACACGACGCGTGGACCACCCACACTGGGACCGCGACGAGATCCACGACGTGTACCGGGCCTGGCGGAAGGTCAGCGACTCGTACGACGGGGACCGGGTATTCGTCGGCGAGGCCTGGGTCGCGTCACCCGAGCGCCTGGTGCGGTATCTGCGTCCTGGCGAGTTGCACACCGCCTTCAACTTCGACTTCCTCAAGGCGGAGTGGGGCTGCCAGACCATGCGTGACGTCATCCAGCGGTGCCTGGACGCCGTCGGGTCGGTGGGCGCCCCGGCCACGTGGGTCCTGTCCAACCACGACGTGGTCCGTCACGTGACGCGCTACGGCGGCGGCGAGGTCGGGTCGCGGCGAGCACGCGCCACAGCGCTGCTGATGCTGGCGTTGCCCGGCTCGGCGTACGTCTATCAGGGCGACGAGCTTGGGCTGTGGGAAGTCGAGGACCTGCCCGAGGACGTGTTGGCGGACCCGGTGTGGGAGAGGTCCGGCCACACCGACCGGGGTCGCGACGGCTGCCGCGTCCCGCTGCCTTGGTCGGGGGACACACCGACGTTCGGGTTCGGCCCGGACGGCTCACTCCCGTGGCTCCCCCCGCCGGCGCAGTGGCGCGGGTTGAGCGTCGAGGCGCAACACGGCGACCCCGCCTCGGCACTGGAGCTGTACCGGTCGGCACTGCGCATACGGCGCGAGCATCCAGCGCTGGGCGCAGGGGCGCTGCGATGGTTGTCCGCCCCCGACGACGTGCTCATGTTCGAGCGTGACCCCGGGTTCGCGTGCGCCGTGAACTTCGCAGACCGCCCGGCGCACATCCGGCCCCCGGGCACCCTGCTGCTGTCCAGCAGCCCGCTGCCCGAGGGGTTGCTGCCGGTTGCCTCGGCGGCCTGGTTCGCCACCGGCCGGTCGCGCAGCGCCCCCGAGGCGGCGTCGATTCCTTCGTAGGATGCGCCGATGTGCGTGCTGGGACGGCGACGATGACCGCGTGGCCGGATCAGCCGGTCATCGTCGAGATCAACACATGGGTGTGGCTCGACGAGCTGCGACGCCGACACGGCGCGGACATCAACCTCGGATCGGTGCCCGCCGGTGCCTGGGACGACGCTGTGCCTGCGGGTGCGGACGCGGTCTGGCTCATGGGGGTCTGGCAGCGCAGCTCCCAGGGCGCCGTGGTCGCCAGGGAGCACGACGGTGTGCGTGCGGACGTCCGGGCGGCACTGCCTGACGCGACCGACCGGGACGTCGTCGGATCGCCCTACTGCATCCGCGGCTACACCGTCGACCCGCTGCTCGGTGGTGACGACGCGCTGGCGCAGGCCCGCTCGACCCTTGCCCGGCGAGGTTTCCGCCTGGTGCTCGACTACGTCCCGAACCATGTCGCGCGTGACAACCCGTGGACGGCCGACCACCCGGACTATCTGGTCACGGGAACGCCGGAGGACCTGGAGCGCGACCCCGCGTCCTTCGCCGAGGTGGCCGGGCGGATCTTCGCCCTCGGCCGGGACCCGCATTTCCCCGCGTGGACCGACGTCGTCCAGGTCAACGCGTTCGGCTCGGATCTACGCTCCGCGATGACCGAGCAGCTGCGC
>WHTG01000002.1 GCA_009377835.1 Nitriliruptorales bacterium | reverse complement strand
GTTCCGCTTCGGCACCGCGGCCAGCAAGGCGTTCGGCACTCCGGGTGGGGGCGGATCCTTCGGCTTCGCCGACCCTGATGTGGGCGTGGGATTCGCCTATGCCATGAACCGCACGGGCGTCCGGTTGTACGACGACCCCCGTGAGGTCGCCCTGCGCGACGCGCTGTACCGCGTGGTCGGCGGTGCGCCGCCGGCGGCGAGGGCGCGGTGACCACGACGAATCCTCGAACGTGCGCCGTGGGACCCGCGCGGTCGGAATCGTGGCCACTGCGACTTGTGAATGACGGTACTCCGAGCGAAGACAGTAGATGGCATGCGGATCGTGACGTGGAACGTGTGGTGGCGCTTCGGGGGCAACTGGCGCGAGCGGGAACCTCGAATCGTGTCGCGGTTGCGCGATCTGGCGCCGGATGTGGTCGGCCTGCAGGAGGTCTGGGCGGCCGCTGGCGTCACGCAGGCGGATCTGATCGCCGACGCGCTGGGCATGCACGCTGCCTTCGCCGCCCCGTCATTGCCGCCCCCTCCTGACCCACCGGAATCCCCTGATCAAATGGGTGTCGTACTCGGAAGCGGGCTGGTCAGCCGTTGGCCAATCCTCGAGGTGAGCCATCGCCGATTGCCGTCGACGCACAGAGCATTCGAACCGGTGATGCTTCTCGCGACCCTCGACCACCCAGCCGGGCCCCTGCACGTGCTCACCGGCGACACCGAATGGGAGCCAGCCCACGCCGACGATCACCTGGCCCAGACGCGGCGACTGGCCGAGCTGGCCACAGATCCTGCCCTGGATGGACCGCTGCCCGTGCTCGTCGCCGCGGATCTCAACGCGGCACCGGACTCGGTTGAGATGCAGCCGCTGCTCGAGGTGATGACCGACACTTGGACGGCAGGCGGCGGCGACCCCCGCGGCCGCACACTTCGTTCGGAGCACCCTTTCGCGCCGTTGGAGGCGCGTAAGCAACTCGATCGCCGAATCGATTACGTGCTTGCCCGGCCGGGCAGGCCGGGCGGGACGGTTGACGTCCGGCGCGCCTTTTCGGTCGGGGACCCCGAGGACGGCCTGCACCCATCAGACCACGACGCCGTTGTCATCGACCTCGCCCCGTAGACGATGCTGTACATGTCCTCGTGTCTCACGCGCCGGCCTTTGACCGCCTTGACGCGATGGTGGGGCGCTTCGGCCAGTACCCGGCAGAACGTCGGCAGACTGGATGAACACGCTCGTCACAGCGCACCGATGAGTTCTGCCCAGGGACGCCGTCAGTACTGGTGACCATGTCACGTGCGGCCCTGCAGGGCAGGAGGACATCATGCCGAGACCGAAACTCAACAGCGTCCTGCTCGCCAGCACTGATCCCGATCGGCTGGGAGCCTGGTACGCCGCGGCGCTGGAACCCGACGACGACACGAAGATGGACCCGTACCGAGTGTTGTCCTTCGGAGGGTTCTACGTGATGATCGACACCCGTACGGACATCTCGGATACGAATCCCGAACCCGGCCGTGTGATCTTCAACTTCGATGTCGCGGATGCGCGCGCCGTCGCGGCTCGACTGGGCGAGGTTGGCGTCGAGTGGCTGGCGGAACTGGAAGACCGCGACGGCAGCCTGTTCGCCACCGCGATCGATCCGGACGGCAACTACGTCCAGATCATCGAGCTCAGTGACGAGGCACGCGCCTCCATGGAAACCGGGTAAGGATCCCTCATGCTGACGGACGCGCAGGCATTCAGCGGCTTCTCCGTCGACGACCTCTCGGCGGCCAAGAGGTTCTACGGCGACACGCTCGGGATGAAGGTGTCCGAGGAGAACGGCCTGCTGACGCTGCACATCGCCGGTGGCTACAAGGTCCTGGCGTATCCAAAGCCGGACCATGCGCCCGCGTCGTTCACCATCCTCAACTTCCCCGTGGACGAGATCGACCGCGCGGTCGACGAATTGACGCAGCGGGGTGTGGAATTCGAGCGCTACGAGGGCTTCGACCAGGATGACAGGGGCGTCGCGCGCGGTCCCGATGGCCCGCCGATCGCCTGGTTCACCGACCCCGCCGGCAACATTCTGTCCCTGCTGGAGGCGCAGCCGTACGAGTAGGGGACCAGCGGGAGAACCCGCTTCTCGGCTGTCGTCGCCAGCCCGCGAGCCGAGCGATCTCACCCGATGACTTCTGCCCGGCAACGCGGTCTACTTGTTTCGGGCGCACGATGCGGGAAGGGGCTGCGCCGTGGACATGAACTTCAGCCACTGGATGGCGCTCGAGAGCGCCATGCACGGCAAACAGAGGCGACACCCGTTCAATCGCCGGACGCTGCGACGCGTGTGGGATTTCGCCGCCAGGCATCGCAGGGCGTTGACGGTGTTCGTCCTGCTCAGTGTCGTTGCGGCGGTCCTCACCGTCGCCACGCCTGTGCTCGCCGGCATGGTGGTCGACGCGATCGTCAAGGGGGCGAGCACGTCGCGCGTGATCTGGCTTGCGAGTGCCATCGCGCTCATCGCCGTTGCCGATGCCGTCGTCGGCATGGCTGCCCGCTGGCAGTCCTCCAAGATCGGCGAGGGGCTGATCCTCGACCTGCGACGCGCGATCTTCGGTCACGTCCAGCGCATGCCGATCGCCTTCTTCACCCGCACGCACACCGGTGCGCTGGTCAGCCGGCTGAACAACGACGTCATCGGCGCACAGCGTGCCTTCACCTGGACGCTGTCGGAAGTCGTCAGCAACATCATCGTGCTCCTCCTGACACTTGGCGTCATGCTGCGACTGTCCTGGCAGATCACACTTCTGGCGCTGGTCCTACTGCCGGTGTTCCTGGTGCCGGCACGGCGGATGGGTTCGCGACTGGCGCACCTCGAGCGCGAGGCGGCTGACCTGAACGCGGCCATGACGACACAGATGACCGAACGCTTCTCGGCGCCCGGGGCCACGTTGGTGAAGCTGTTCGCTCGCCCGGCCAGAGAAGAGGACGAATTCGGCAGGCGTGCAGAACGGGTCGCCCGGATCGGAGTCCGAACCGCAATGGGTCAGTGGGTCTTCCTGACTGCCCTGGCGCTGGTCTCGGCGCTCGCCGCCGCCCTGGTCTACGGCCTGGGCGGTTTCATGGCGCTGAGCGGTCGACTCGAAGCAGGAACGGTGGTGACTCTCGCGCTGCTGCTCACGCGGTTGTATGCCCCGCTCACGGGTCTGGCGAGTGCGCGTGTCGACGCCATGACGGCCTTGGTGAGCTTCGAACGCGTCTTCGAGGTACTCGACCTCTCGCCGCTGATAACCGAGAAGCCAGGGGCCATGGCCGTGCCGGATGGACCGGTGGCCTTGGAGTTCGACGACGTGCGGTTCAGCTACCCGGCAGCGGACCAGGTTTCGCTGGCCTCGCTGGAGGAGGTCGCCACGCTGGACACCCGAGGCGGCGTCGAAGTTGTTCATGGCGTGTCGTTCCGCGTCGACCCTGGGCACGTCGTCGCCCTCGTCGGCTCGTCGGGTGGCGGCAAGTCCACGCTCGCGTCACTCGCGCCGCGCCTGTACGACGTCGACGGCGGAGCGGTCCGAGTGTCCGGCGTCGACGTTCGCGACCTGACCTTCGATTCAATCCGCGGGACCGTGGGTCTGGTGACGCAGGACGGCCATTTGTTCCACGAGACCGTGCGGGAAAATCTCCTGTTCGCGAGGCCGGATGCCGACGAGGGTGAGCTCTGGGACGCGCTGCGAAAGGCGCGCCTTGATGATCTGATCGCGGCGCTGCCAGACGGGCTGGACACGGTGGTCGGGGAGCGGGGGTACCGGCTGTCCGGTGGTGAGCGCCAGCGCCTGACAATCGCGCGCCTTCTCCTGGCCAGGCCCCGCGTCGTGGTCCTCGACGAGGCGACCGCCCACCTGGATTCCACCTCGGAAGCCGCCGTGCAGGCGGCGCTGGCCAATGCTCTGGAGGGGCGGACCGCACTGGTGATCGCCCATCGCCTGTCCACGATCAGGCAAGCCGATGCGATCCTCGTGATTGAGGATGGCCGCGTGCTCGAACGCGGGACACATGCCGAACTGCTCGCTGCCGGCGGACGCTATGCGGAGCTGTACCACACTCAGTTCGCGGAGGAGACGCAACCGGCAGTCCTGTGAACGCGGTGCCGGGAGTTCCTGCGCTTCTCCCTCACCGCCGCAGCTGGCTACGCACCGCGACGAGATCCTCGGGCGTGTCGATGTCGTCGGGCGCACCGGCGTCGTCACACACGACGGCCGTCACCAGTTCCGGATGGCCACGCAGGAACTGGCGGGCACCGACGTCGCCGACCGCCTGGGCGGCGACGTCGATCCAGATCGAGGCGTCGAGCAGCACGGGGTTCGCCGGCTGGCCGCCGTAGGTGGCCACGGCAGCGACCGCGCCGTTGCGCCACGCCACGGTCAGCCGCTCGATGGCCGCGGCAGTCACCAGGGGCTGGTCGACGAGGGTGACCACCGCCCCGGTCGCCGCGGGGGTGAGTCGCGCCAGCCCCAGCCGCAACGAACTGCCCATGCCATTGGTCCATTCCCTGTTGACGACCACCATGCAGCCGTCAAGGTCGGCGGTGCTGCGAACCTCCTCGGCCGCGGCCCCCAGGACGACGACCACGGGATGAAGCCGAGCAGCACGCAGCACGCCGACACCACGTTCGAGCAGGGTCTGACCGTCGAGTTCGACCAGCGCCTTGGGCCCCCCGAATCGCCGGCCTTCCCCTGCTGCCAGGAGCAGTCCGCCAGGAACGCCCGCATCGCGGCCCGGGCCGTTCACCCGCTCAACCGGCGCGGCCTGCGTGGTGGATGCGGCCCGTGGTCTGCCCGAGCGGCTGGCCAGTCCCGCCCCAGCGGCACTGGATGATCTCGGCGGTGATCGACACCGCCGTCTCCTCGGGCGTCCGCGCCCCGATGTCCAGACCCACCGGCGAGGACAGCCGTGCCAACTCGGCATCCGTCAGCCCGCGGTCGCGCAGCCTTTCGACGCGGTCGTCATGCGTGCGCCGACTCCCCATCGCACCCACGTAGGCCGCGTCGGTCCGTAGTGCCAGCTCCAGGACCGGAACGTCGAACTTGGGGTCATGGGTCAGCACACAGATGACGGTGTGCGCGTCGACGTCGACGCGTTCCAGGTACCGGTGCGGCCATTCCACAACGACCTCGTCGGCGTCGGGGAAGCGTTTGGGCGTGGCGAAGACCCCCCGCGCGTCGCACACCGTCACCCGGTAGCCGAGGAAGTGTCCGATCTGCGCCACCGCGCGCGCGAAGTCGATGGCGCCGAAGACCAGCATTCGGGGACGCGGCGCGAACGAGGCGACAAAGACCTCGACGTCGTCCAGCCGTCGCTCACCGTGCGCCCCGTAGGAGCGGATGCCCGTCTGCCCCTGCTCGAGCATCCCCCGGGCGTCGTCGCCGGCGCCGACATCCAGACCCTCCGCGCCAAGCGACCCGGCGCTGCGGTCCGGCCACACCGCCAGCTTCGCGCCAAGCTCGGCGGGACCCGACACGACCGTGGCGACGGCCACCGGCTCCTCGGCCGCGATCGACGCGACGACGTCGCCGAAGAAGGGCAGCCGGTCGGGCGTCACCGGCTCGACGAGGAGGTCGATCTCCCCACCGCACGTCAGCCCCACCGCGAACGCGTCGTCGTCGCTGATCCCATAGCGCACTCGCTGCGGCTCGCCGCTGCCCATCGCCTCCTGCGCGACCTCGTAAACGGCGCCCTCGACGCACCCCCCGGACACACTGCCGGCCACGGTTCCGTCGGCGTCAACGCCCATTGCCGCGCCGGGCCGGCGCGGGGCGCTCTGGTACACGTCGACGACAGTGGCCAGGCTGAAGGAGTGTCCCGCAGACCACCACTGGCCGAGCTCGGCAACGATGTCGCGCATCACCAGGCAGCATCGCAGGCGCCGTGCGGTCCAGCCAGAGCCATCTACTATGCGGCCATGACCGCGCGGGATCCCGGTGACGTCGTGAGCGACAGCCCGCGGGCGCCGACTTCCGTCGAGCAGCTGCAACAGCAGCTCGCCGACCGCGCTTATCTGGCCGACCGCGGCCTGGCGACCGCGGTCTACCTCGCGCTGCGGCTTGGCCGCCCCCTGCTCCTCGAGGGTGACGCGGGAGTCGGCAAGACCGAGGCCGCCAAGGTGCTCGCCTCGGCCCTGGATGCGCCGCTGATCCGGTTGCAATGCTACGAAGGCATCGACGTCAGCCAGGCGCTCTACGAGTGGGACTATCCTCGCCAGCTGCTGCACCTGCGCGCCGTCGAGGCCGCAGGGTCGGACCCGCAGGCTGCCGAGGCCGACCTGTACTCGCGGCGATTCCTCCTCGAGCGCCCGCTGCTCCGGGCCATCCAGGCGCCGGTCCCGCCGGTTCTCCTGATCGACGAGATCGACCGCGCCGACGACGAGTTCGAAGCCTTTCTGCTCGAGGTCCTCGCCGACTTCCAGGTCACGATCCCCGAGCTGGGCACCATCACCGCCGACCGTCCCCCCATCGTGGTCCTGACGTCCAACCGGACCCGAGAGCTGCATGAGGCGTTGCGCCGCCGGTGCCTGTACCACTGGATCGACCACCCGACGGTGGAGCGGGAGGCGCAGATCATCGCGCTGCGTGCACCGCAGGTGGCGGGCCCGCTCGCCGACCGGATCGCGCAGATCATCGCGAGGATCCGCACGCTCGACCTGTTCAAGCCGCCCGGGGTGGCCGAGAGCATCGACTGGGCGCGGGTTCTCTCCGTGCTGGGCGTGGACGACGTCACGCCCGAGATCGCGGCCGACACCCTCGGGACGGTGGTCAAGGAACGCGACGACATGCTGCGCGTGCGCGCTGCGCTCAACGACGTGCTGTAGCGAGGCGATGGACGACACGCGCCCCGCCCTGCTGGCTCTGGTGCACCTGCTGCGACGGGCGGGCGTCACCGTTCCGACCGGCCAGGTCCTGAGCTTCATCGATGCTGCGGGTGCCCTGGCGCCCGTCGACGCGATCGACCTGTACTACGCGGGGCGCTCGACGCTCATCAGCCACGCAGCCGACCTGCCCGTCTACGACGCCGTGTTCCGGGCACTGTTCATCGGCGGCGAGCTGGCCGAGGCGAACACCACGGCACTGGTCGAGCAGCATGTTCCAGCCCCCGCCGACCCCGACGGGGGCGCCGCCGGGGACGACGACGCCCCCGTCGGGGTGGGTGCCGTGGCGTCGGAGGTCGAATTGCTACGTCACCGCCGTTTCGACCAGGCCACGGTGGCCGAACTGCAAGCGATGCGGCTGTTGATGGCCCACATCACCCTGTCGGTGCCGCACCGGCTCACGAGGCGCACGCAGCCGGTCCGCCGGGGCCGCACGCCGGATCTGCGCCGCTCGCTGCGGGGCGCGATCCGCACCGACGGCGAAATGGTGCGGCGGGCGTGGCGCCGCCGGCGCTCACGCCCGAGGCCGCTGGTGCTCGTGCTCGACGTATCCGGCTCGATGGCCGGCTATTCCCGTGCGCTGCTGCAGTTCGCGTTCGTCGCCCGCCGGCCCGGCGGCGACGTGGAGGTCTTCGCCTTCGGCACGCGGCTCACGCGCATCACTCGTGACCTCGCCGGCCGCGACGTCGACCGGGCGCTGGCCGCCGCCGCCGAGCGGGTCGCCGACTGGGAGGGCGGCACCCGCATCGGCGACTCACTGGCGACGCTCAACCGCGAGCACGGACGTCTCGGCGTGCTCCGCGGCGCGGTCATCGTGATCTGCTCGGACGGCCTGGAGCGCGGCGACCCGGAGGTGCTGCGTGCCGAGATGGCGCGTCTGGCGCGGTTCGCGCACCGGGTCGTGTGGGTCAATCCGCTCAAAGGCGACTCACGGTACGAACCTGTCCAGCGTGGGATGGCAGCCGCGCTGCCCTCCGTCGACCGGCTTGTCGCGGGCCACGACCTGGCGAGTCTGGAAGAGGTAGGTGCAGTGCTAGCGGAACTTGGGCATCGACCAAACTGAACCCTTCCGTGGACGGGCACGTACCTCTATAGTCCCCGAACTATGCGGGGTGGAGTGGGCCCGCACGTGTCGAGTCGAGTCGCTGACCCTGTCCCGTCAGGCTCCCTCCGGTCGCTGGTTCACGACGTCCGCGAGGAGGACCGATGTATCCAGCACCGTTCGACTACGTGGCACCGACGAGCCTCGAAGAGGCTGTCGAGGAGCTGGCACAGCGCGGTGACGATGCCCGAGTTCTCGCCGGGGGACAAAGCCTCATTCCGATGATGAAACTGCGCCTGGCCGTGCCGGCTGCGCTGGTGGACATCAACCGGGTCCCGGGACTGGACAGCATCCAGGAGGCCAACGGGCACCTTGCCATCGGGGCGCTCGTGCGCAACAACGACATCGTGGACTCCGACATCGTGGAGCGCACCAACCACACCGTCGCCGCGGCGGCCCCGTGGATCTCGGACCCGATCGTGCGCAACCGGGGCACGCTGTGCGGGTCGGTCGCGCACTGCGACCCCGAGGGGGACTGGAACTCCGTGATGCTCGCGGTAGGCGCAGAGGTTGTCGCAAGAAGTGCGACGGGGGAGCGCGTGATCCCCATCGCGGACTTCATCGCCGACTTCTTCACGAACACACTGCAACCCGGCGAGATGGTGACCGAGGTGCGCATCCCGAAGTACACCGGCCGCGCCGGCGGCACCTACATCAAGCTGGAGCGCAAGGTCGGCGACTACGCGACAGCGGCGGTGGCGACCCACTTGCAACTCGAAGACGACGGTCGCATCGCACAGGCCGGTATCGCGATGACGTCCGTGGCACCGATCAACCGCAAGGCCACCGAAGCCGAGCAGATGCTCGTCGGGCAGACGCCGTCGGCGGAGCTGTTCGGAGAGGCTGCGCAAGCCGCCGCCAACGCGGCTGATCCCGAGACCAACGTGCGCGGCCCCGCCGAGTACAAGCGCGATCTGATCCGCGTCTACACCCGCCGCGGGCTGGCAAAGGCGCTCGAGATCGCCCAGGGCTCGTAGGAAGGCAGCTGTCATGCAGATAACCGTCACCGTCAATGGCGAGTCCCGCTCCGGCGACGTCGAGCCCCGCCTGCTGCTCGTCGACTGGCTGCGGAACTCCCTCGGGCTGACCGGCACCCACGTGGGCTGCGACACAACGGGGTGCGGCGCCTGCACCGTCCTGCTCGACGGCAAACCGGTCAAGTCGTGCACCGTCTTCGCCGTGCAGGCCAACGGCATGACCGTCGAGACGGTCGAGGGGTTGAAGAGCAACGGCCAGCTCCACCCGATCCAGGCCGGGTTCAAGGAGAACCACGGATTGCAGTGTGGGTTCTGCACGCCCGGCATGATGCTGGTGGGCAAGGCGCTGCTGGAGGACAACCCCAACCCGTCGGAATCCGAGGTCCGCTGGGCGATCTCCGGAAACCTCTGCCGCTGCACCGGCTACACGAACATCGTCAAGTCCATCCAGTGGGCCGGCCAGCAGTTGCAGAGCGCTGGCGACCAGAGCTGAGGGAGCCGTCATGACCACCACCGAGCAGCCCGCCCTCCGCACCTCCGAGCAGATCTGCGGCATGGGTCACAACCGCCGGCGGATCGAGGACGACCGCTTCATCCAGGGCGCCGGCAACTACCTCGACGACGTCAAGCTCCCGAACATGCTCCACATGGCGATCCTGCGTTCGCCGGTCGCGCACGCCCGGATCGTGTCGATCGACACGTCCGAGGCGCAGGCGCTCGACGGCGTGGTAGCGGTCGTCACGGGTGAGCTGATGGCCCAGCACAACCTTGCCTGGATGCCGACGCTCTCCGGCGACACGCAGGCGGTGCTCGCCACCGACAAGGTTCGATACCAGGGCCAGGAGGTCGCCGCGGTCATCGCGACCGATCCCTACATCGCCCGCGATGCGCTGTCGCTGATCTTCGTCGACTACGACGATCTGCCCGCTGTTGTCAACCCACAGCAGGGGCTGGCCGGGGACGCACCGCTCATCCGCGACGAGAAGGAGGAGCAGACCGACAACGTCGCCTACCGGTGGGAGACCGGGGACGCCCACGCCACGGAACGCGCCTTCGCCGAGGCCGCGACCGTCGTCGAGCTCGACACGTTCTACCCGCGCTCGCACCCCTGCCCGCTGGAGCCGTGCGGGGCAGTCGCCGACGTCAACCCCGCCACCGGCAAGGCGACTATCTACCTGACCTCGCAGGCACCGCATGCCCACCGCACGCTCTTCGCGCTTGTGGCCGGGCTGCCCGAGCAGAATATCCGCATCATCTCCCCAGACCTCGGCGGCGGCTTCGGCAACAAGGTCCCGATCTACCCCGGGTACGTCGTGGCGACCGCGGCCTCGCTGCTGATCGGCAAACCGGTCAAGTGGATCGAGAGCCGCAGCGAGAACCTCATCTCCACCGGCTTCGCCCGCGACTACTACATGAAGGGCGCGCTCGCACTCGACGCGGAGGGCCACATAACGGCCATGCGTGCCGAACTGCTGTCAGACCAGGGTGCGTTCTTCGCCGACGCACAACCCACGAGGTTCCGTGCAGGCCTGTTTCACATCTGCACCGGCTCGTACGACTTCCCGGCGGCGCACGTCAAGGCCACAGGCGTGTTCACCAACAAGGCGCCCGGTGGCGTCGCCTACCGGTGCTCCTTCCGGGTCACCGAAGCGTCCTACCTCATCGAGCGTCTGGTGGAGAACGCAGCCAATCAGATCGGCGTCGATCCTGCCGAGTTCCGTCGCCGCAACTTCATCAAGGCCCACCAGTTCCCGTACCGGTCGGCGACCGGCTTCCTGTACGACTCGGGTGACTACCACGGCGCGATGGACAAGGCGCTGGAGATGGTCGACTACGAGCACTGGCGCGCCGAGCAGGCCAAGGGACCACGTGAGGACGGCAAGCTCATCGGCATCGGCCTCGCGTCGTTCACGGAGGTCGTCGGGGCCGGCAATTCGCGCGAGTACGACATCGCCGGGCTGAAGATGATCGACTCCGCCGAGCTTCGGGTGCACCCGACCGGCAAGGCGATCCTGAAGCTTGGTGTGAAATCGCAAGGCCAGGGTCACGAGACGACGTTCGCGCAGATCGTCGCCGAGGAGCTGGGCATCCCCGCCTCGGATGTCATCGTCATGGAGGGCGACACCGACAACACACCCTATGGGCTGGGGACGTACGCGTCCCGCTCGACGCCGGTCGCCGGGGCCGCCACCGCGGTCATCTCGCGGCAGCTGCGCGACAAGGCCGCGAAGCTGGCGGCGCATCTGCTCGAGGCGTCCGAGGACGACCTCGAGTGGGAGCCGGGGAAGTTCTCGGTCAAGGGCGCCCCCGACCGCAGCGTGACGATCCAGGACATTGCGTTCGCCGCGTACACCAACTTCCCGGAGGGCATGCAGGCCGGGCTGGAGGGCGTGCACTACTACGACCCGCCGAACATGACGTATCCGTTCGGCACGTACGTCGTCGTCGTTGCCGTCGACCCGGAGACGGGCGTGTGGGAGGTCCTCAAGATGGTCGCCGTCGACGACTGCGGCGTCCGGATCAACCCGATGGTCGTCGAAGGTCAGATCACCGGCGGGCTCACCGAGGGCTTCGCCATGTCGAACATGCAATGGATCACGTTCGACGGCGACGGGAACTGCATCGGCTCCAACTTCACCGACTACCTGGTGCCAACGGCGTGGGAGACGCCCCGCTTCGACTTGGGCCAGACCGTGACGCCGTCGCCACACCATCCCATCGGCGCAAAGGGTGTCGGCGAGTCCGCGACTGTCGGGTCGCCCGCGGCGTTCGTCAACGCCGTGCTCGACGCGCTCAAACCGTACGGCGTGCGCAACATCGACATGCCGGTCCTGCCGCACCGCGTGTGGGAGGCCGTGCAAGGGGCGCCGGCGCCGGCGTGACGGGCCGGCTCGTCCAGGACGTCGGCGACCTCGTCCGGCGGGGTCGGCCGTTCGCGCTCGCCACGGTGGTGTGGCGGCGGGCGCCGTCGTCCGGCAAAGTCGGCGACAAGGCGGTCATCACGCCCGACGGTGGTGTCACGGGGTGGTTGGGCGGTGCGTGCGCACAGCCCACCGTCGTCCGCACGGCGTTGGAGTCGCTGACCGACGGCCGGCCACGGTTGCTGTCCCTCGGCACGACACTCGAGCACGACCGGCCCGGTGTCGACAGGGTCCCTATGGCCTGCACCAGTGAGGGCGCGATGGAGGTGTACGTGGAACCGATGCTGCCGGCCCCGTTGCTCGTCGTCATCGGACGCTCGCCGGCGGTCGAGGTGCTGGTGGGCATGGCTGGACACCTGGGCTGGCGCACGACGGTGGTCGATGACGGTGGCAGCGCCGTCGACCACCCTGGTGCCGACCGCGTGGTCCCCACGCTGGACCTGCGTGACCTGCCGGTTGACGGAGGCACCTTCGTCGTCGTCGCGACGCAGGGCCATTACGACGAGCCGGCACTCGAGCACGCACTGGCCACCCCCGCCGGATACATCGGATTGATCGCCTCGGCGAAGCGGGCGGCCACAGTGTTCGAGTGGTTGCGCGAACGCGACGCGTCAGACGAGGCGCTCGCTCGCGTGCATGCCCCGGCGGGCATGGATCTCGGGCCGGTGCAGCACGAGGAGATCGCGGTGGCCATCCTGGCGCAACTCGTCGCGCTCAGGGCCTCCGGTGCCGTCGTCGCGCCCGTCGCTGTGGCGGTCGCCGCCGACGACGTCGATCCGGTGTGCGGCATGACGGTGGAGGTGGCGGCGGCCCACAACACCACCGGTCACGACGGCGTGACCTACTACTTCTGCGCAGCCGGGTGCCTGCGCGCGTTCACGGCAGACCCGCAGTCGTTCCTGCAACCCACCTGACCTTCACGTCGCCGGACACAGGAGCCCGTGTGAAGATCCGTCACGAGTTCAGCGTCGACCGCCATCCCGACTCGGTCTGGGAGTTCTTCCAGGACATCCCGAATGTGGCGTCGTGCATGCCTGGTGCCGAGTTGACCGAGGAACACGGCGAGGGCAAGTACTCGGGCAAGGTGTCCGTGAAACTGGGTGCGATGACGGCCACGTTCGAGGGGCAGTGCACAATCGACCCCGATCACGGTACCCGGGTGTGCCAGATCGAGGGCAAGGGCGTGGACCGTCGCGGCGGCAGCCGCGGCCAGGTTGCGGTGGAGTACTCAGTCGACGACCACACCGACGCCGCCGGGGGGTCACACGTCACCGTGGACGCCGACGTGAAGCTGTCGGGCGCCGCGGCGCAGTTCGGGCGCGCCGGGTTGATCCAGGAGATGTCCAGCCGGCTGATCGACGAGTTCGTCCAGTGCCTCGAGGCGAAGCTGGAGGCCACGACCGCCGAGGAAGCCGCGCAGATCCAGGCGCGGGAAGTCAAGGGGTTCTCGCTGTTCTTCGCCAGCCTGTGGAGCACCATCCGCCGCTGGTTCGGCAGAAGCGGAAATCGTCGTCAGACCTGAGGGCAAACGCCGGCCGCAGAGCCTGGCGTACCGTGACGGGGCCGCTTGCAGGCTGTCCCCCCGAGGTCGTAGGGACCCCCCGTTGACCTGGTCACGTGTGGCTATGGTATCTAGCTATGGCTATATCGCATAGCGAGACTGGCTCCGCGAGCGCCGACCGCCGGTCCAGACGTCGCGAGCAGACCATCACAGAAGCGCTTGACCACGCCGGCGACATCATGGCCGAGCAGGGGGTGGGCGGACTCACGATCTCCCAGATGGCGCGTCGGATGGGCGTGAAACCGCCCTCGCTGTACAAGTACTTCCCGTCGCTGCACGCCGTCTATGACGCACTGTTCGCCCGTGGTCTCGCCGGCGTCGACGCCGTGGTGGCGGACGTTGTCGCGTCGGCGCCTGCCGGGCTGCCGCGAATCGAGGCGGGCGTCGAAGCGGTTGTGCGGTGGTGCATCGAGCACCCGGCGCTTGCGCAACTCCTGTACTGGCGCCCCGTGCCGGGGTTCGAGCCGTCCTCCGGCACGTTCAGCGCGAGTGTGCGGTCGACGGAGCAGCTGCGCGACGAGTTGCGCGAGGCCGTGCGCCTCGGACAGCTGGATCCCCGCGCGGACAGCGACGAGGCCGCGCGGCTCCTGACGATCCTCATTAGCGGCCTCATCACCCAGCAGATGGCGAACGAACCCGGTGCCGGTTACGACAGCGGACGTTTCACGACGCTTACGCGGCAGGCACAGAACATGTTCCGTTGCTACTACCAACCGGCCAGCGACTCGTGATCCAACGACTGAAACGTGACCAGATGGGATGCCGCCCGAACCGGGCTCGCGCCGGTCTCACCCGTCGGGCGCACCTGGGGGCTCCTGCATGTACCACTCGGTGAACTCGCGGCAGCGGCCGTCGGCGTCGAAGCGCAGCACGAAGCAGTTGTGGTACGTGCGCGCCGGGCGGGCGGCCGTCCGCGCGTAGCGGCTCGTCCCGACGGCGACGGCGGCGTCCCCATCCACTGCCACAGCCTCGTACGTCGCCTCCCAGGTGTCGGGATCGTCGGGGTCCTCGAGCCAGCTGGACGCAACGGCGTCGGCGCCTACCAGCGGGTCTTCGTAGGGGTGGTAACGGTAGATCGCATCCGTCGTGAACAGCGCTGCGATTCGGTCACGGTTGTTGCTCCGCCACGCGTCCACGTACCGGCCGAGCCAGCCTGCAACGTCGTCCCGGTCCATCAGCCGCCCCTTTCGCAAACGATGCTCAGCCGGAGTCAGGCTTCCGGGTCGCCGGTGCCCATGACGAGCCGCTCACCCGGGATCAGGTCTGTGATGTCGCCGCCGTCGCAGAATACGGCGCGAGGTTGCCGACGATTGTGCTCGCCTTCCTTGCCGTTGGTCTACCTCCTGGCAAGAGTTCGGGACGGTGTGAGGCGTGGCGGATATCGGCGCGGCATCGTCCGCCCGAGGCTGGAGCGCCGGCTGACGCGACCGCTCAGGTCGGATAGTCCGCAAAACAGCCGCCATTTCCTACTGTTTTACAGTAGGCTAGCCGGGTGGAGGAATCGCCGTTCAAGTACCAGGGGCCGCTGGATCCCGCCGACGTGCGCGGCCGCGACGAGTTGCTCGACGATCTGATCGGGCGGGTGACGGCACGTCGTGTCACGGCGCTCGTCGGGCCGCGCCGCTACGGCAAGACCAGCCTGCTGCGGCGACTCGCGGTGGAGCTGACCGAGATGTCGACGGTGTGGGTGGATTTGTACGAGGTCACGTCCATGGCCGACCTGGTGTTCCGTGTCGACAAGGCGTTGGCCGCGGCCGACACGCCCTTCACAGCGGATGCGGCTCCGTTCGCCGCGTCGCTGCAGCTGAGGCTGGGCGTGGCGCGAGTTGAATTCTCGCGCCCCGCAAAGGACCGCCCGGATCCCGTCGCCCGCCTCGGCCTCCTGCTGGACGTCCTCGTAACGACGGCGACCCGGGTTCCGACCCTGCTGATCCTCGACGAATTCTCCTCCATCGCCACGGTCGGCGGGGCCGCCGGCGCCCTGCGCACGGCACTGCAGCACCATTACACGGATCTCGGCATCGTCTTCGCGGGATCGATGCCGTCGGTCATGCGCCAGTTGTTCACCAACCGTGTCGAACCCTTCTACGCCCAGGCCGATCTCATGACGATCGGGCCACTTTCTGACGCTGCGGTCACGGACATGGTGGTTGACGGTTTCGCCGCGACCGGCCGGGGCGCCGGGCTGCTGCCGGGGCGGCTCACCGAGTTCGCGGCCGGTCACCCGCAGCGCACGATGCAGCTCGCCGACGCGGCATGGCGGCATACACCCGAGGGCGGATCGGTCGACGCGTCGACCTGGGCCTTGGCTGTTGAGGAGGTCCGGCGGGTGTCCGCCGACCCGATGGAGCGCCTGTTCTCCCACTTCCAGCGCGCCGAACGCGACGTGCTCCGGATCGTCGCGTCCGGCGGGGCGATCTTCGGAAACGCCGCCATCCTGTTGGACGTCAGCCACGGCGCCGCCGCGCATGCCCGAGACCGCCTCCTCGCCGACGGTGATCTGATCGAGAGCCAGGAAGGGCTGACGGTCACCGATCCTGTGCTGGCGGACTGGATCCGCACCACGCTGCCGCTGTGACCCGCACGACGGACCGGACTGCGGCATGCGCAGCCGGATCTCCCCGGCCCAGTCCCACGCGACCACCCGGCGGCCGTGTTTCAGCCTGCGCGTGACAGCCAAGGGTTGAGGTAGTCCCCACGTGGGGTTCATCGGCGAAAGGAAGAAGCAATGGAAAGCGTCGCCCGGGTCAGTGAGATCAGTGCCTCCTCGTCCGAAAGTTTCGAGGACGCCGTCAAGGTCGGCCTCAACCGGGCCAACCAGACCCTGCGCAACATCGAATCGGCATGGGTCAAGGACCAGAACGTGATGCTGGAGAACGGCGAGATCAAGGCCTACAAGGTCAATCTGCTCGTCACCTTCGTTCTGGAGTAGCCGATCGGCCATCCCGTGGAGCGTCCGGGTATCGCCGTGCGCGAGTCGCCGCGGTGGTACCCGACGCTACATGGCGGGCTGTGCGCCATTCACCCGAGGCAACGGCGGGATCCTCGGATCGTTGGAATTGCGGGCTGCGGTCTCCACGGCAGGTGGCGGGGTCCTGCGCGACCTGGACCGAAGTCCCGTACCCGCGTAGGGCCATTCGGTCCCTCTGACCGGGCCTCACGGTCGTATCGCAGGCGTCGCCGTTCGCCGATGGTGTGGGCAGACATCAAACGACCAAGTGAGGACGATCACGATGCAGGCACGCATCAAGACCCTTGGATTCATCCTGGCAATCATCGGACTCGGATTCGTGGTGGGCGGCGGGGTCGCCTACGCGAAGTCGCAGGCCGGCTACAAGTCCCTGCAGGCGTTCAGCGCCCAGCAGAACGTCACGCTGGCCTACAACGAAGACGGCCAGCTGACCGACCGCGGTGAGACCGAAGGTGCCGAGGCCATCATGGCCCTGCTCACCGAGGACTGGGACTACCCCGTCGTCGAAGCAGACCTCGACCCCAACGACCCGCTGGTGAACACCGCGTCGGAGTACATGTTCCAGATGGCGACGGTCGCCTACCACACCCTCACCGGCACGCAGACGGTCGTGCTGGATGAGGACGTCGAGTACAACGGCGAGACCTTCGAGGCCGGCTCATATGACGTGGACGTCGACGGCCGCTACTGGACCGCATTCGACCGCGAGCACCCGATCGATGGTCTGGTCCGCGCCCAGGCGTGGAACGGCACGACCCATGGACTGATCGGCGAGCTGGGCGTTGGCACCGTGACCCACTCTGCACTGCAGATGGTGCTGGCCCTCGCGGGCATGTTCGCGGGCATCGGCGCAGTGCTGATCGTCGCCGGGTTCGGCCTGGTGTGGGTCGGCCGCAGCAAGACGCAGCCGGTGACCATCGAGGCACAGGAGCTGGAGTCCTCACAGAGGGATCTCGCGACCATCTGACGGACCGCTCACTGCAACCTCATCCGGCCCAGCGGCCGCCAATGGAGGCACTCCCCAGCGGAGGGACTCCTTTCGTCGCGCCCTGGAGTGTCGGTCCTCTCGGACCCTCGTACATGGGATCCTCGTACCTGGGATCCTGGACGCGCCGGCGGGGCGGCGACGATCTTCCTCCAGTCATGTCCCAGTGGTCGTGCCAGCCACGCGGACCTCTGCGCCGACACGGACCTCTCCGGGTGCCACGACATCGGCGATCACCCCGAGACACAGCAGATTGCGGCCACGTTGTTCCGCCAACGCGCGCAGGCCGTCCCAATCTTTGTTGCCCGAGGTCGGAGACTGGGTGATGACGACGCAGCGGCCCAGCTGATTCGTCACCTTCACCCGGGCGTCGCCAAGTGCGATCTCCCGGCCGATCCAGGTGTCCTCCTCGAACGGGTGCGTGCCCTCGATCTCCACGAGCATCCGGTAGCGGGCGGTGTCGCCGGCGGGAGTTCCCACGGCTGCCGCGGACGGCCGCCCCAGGAGCGAGACCGCACCGTCGTCCCACCCCATCCCTGCGTGATCCGCAACGACGACACGCACCCGTTCCCCTGCGGCGCTCGACAGCGCATCGGCGACGTCGCCCCGTAGCACGCGGCCCGCCCGTTCCTTGCCGAACAGCGTGGCGCGTGCCTCCTCGGCCACGTCGTGCACGCAAGACGAGGCCGCAGTGCCGTCGGGCAAGCTCACACGGATGATTCCGCGATCCAGATCGAGAGCGGGGACGACCTGGACGAGGTGGGGATGGCTGCGCAATGTCATCACGGATCCGTGCTCGTCGAGCAGGAACACGCGCCGGTCCTCCGTGACACCGCACGAGTCGATCCGGATTCTGTCCCGGCTCACCGTCGCCAGACCTTTGACGGGAGCCACCCGTAGCGCCGCAACCACCGCCATCAGGGCAGTGTACGCACGGCCGCGGGTCGGGCCTCCGCTGAGGCCCGCGCCGGACGCGGCACATGTGTGCCCGGGATATTGCGCATCGCTTTATGCCCGGTTCCTGGTCGATCTCGGCACCGACCTCATGACCGACACGAGGCGCGCCCCCTGAACCAGCAGCTCACTCGTCGAGCCACGCGTCCCAGTCCGGCGGCGGGTCCCCGGTAAGGGTCTCGTCCTGGGCGTCGGGCCGCCCACGGCCTGGTCGAAGAGGCTGAGACCCGCCAATGGGGCGGCTTGACCGAGCCCTCCTGATGGACGGCGGCCGGCTACGTGGTGTCGCCCGACGGGATGGGGGACCCGGGCAGCGATCCGGCCCGCCTGCGCGATCGACTCTCCGCCGCGTACGTCATCGCGCTGGCCCCCAGGGTGGTGCGCGAGGTCGGTGGCATGGCGACGCGCGGCGTTCGGCGGAGGAACTGACGGCGGCTGTTATCCACCTGGTCTCGAAGTACCACGACGAGCAGGATGGTTGTTCCGGCGGAGATCGAGGAGCGGCAAGGGGTTCGATGCTTTGTGAGCGGGTTCGTGCGTGACGGCGAGGACTGGGAGGACCAGCTGGAAGGCAGCGACGAGGGCTGGATGTGGTGCCTGCACAACCTGCGGCTGTACCTGGAACACTTCGCCGGCGAGCCCGCAGCGAACCTGTGGGCGCTCGGCACGGTGCAAGGCGGCAGGGAAGCCGTTCACGCCGAGCTGGCGCGCGCGCTCGGCCTGACTGGTGCCCGGGCGGGAGACGGCTTCCCGACGCCGCAGGGCGTGACGGGAATGACGGGCACCGTCGAGGTTGTTGACGACTTCGGCTACCTGCTGCACAGCGAAGAACCGTGGCCGGCTCGTTCAACGTCAATACGGGGCTGCACCGTGGTGTCTTCGTATCGGTGCGGGCCTACCTGTACGGCGACGGCGGTGCCGAGATCGTGGCGCGTGAAGAACCCCGCTGGAAGCGATGGCTGATGCAACGCTTCGAAGGTCTTGACTTGAAGTCCAGTTCATCTCTTACCGTTCCGGATGCCGGGGCAGACAAGGAAGGCTGGTGAACACGGTGCAACCTGATCTCGCGATCGAGGCGTCCGGCCTGGTCAAGCACTTCGGCGACGTCAGAGCCGTCGACGGCGTCGACCTCGCCGTACGTCAGGGTGGCGTGTACGGGTTCCTCGGCCCGAACGGCGCGGGCAAGACGACGACCATGCGTATGCTCGCGACGCTGCTCAAGCCGGACGCCGGCACCGCCCGGGTCCTCGGACACGACGTCGCTACTCACGGTGCGGAGGTCCGCCGACGCGTCAGCCTGACCGGTCAATTCGCGTCGGTCGACGAGGACCTCACGGGCGCCGAGAACCTGATCCTGTTGGCGCGACTGCTCGGCCGTACCCGGCCTGAGTCAAAGCGCAGGGCCGCCGAGCTGCTGGATGCCTTCGGACTCGCCCATGCCGCCGGCCGGCAGGTCAAGACCTTCTCCGGCGGGGAGCGCCGTCGCCTCGACATCGCCGCCAGCCTGGTCGTCACACCCGACCTGATGTTCCTCGACGAGCCGACCACGGGCCTGGACCCGCGCAGCCGCAGCCAGGTGTGGGCCATCGTGCGCGCGTTGGTCGCCGAGGGGACGACGGTGCTGCTCACCACCCAGTACCTCGACGAGGCCGACCAGCTCGCCGACCGGATCGCCGTGATCGACAACGGCAAGGTCATCGCCGAGGGCACGAGCAGCGACCTGAAGTCGCAGGTCGGCGGAGGCACGCTGCGGGTGCGGTTGCAGGATCCGTTCCAGCGAGCCGAGGCCGAGCAGTTGTTGTCGGCGGCCCTGTCCGCACCGGTCCATCTCGAAGGCGATCCGACCGCGCTGTCGGCCACCGTCGCGGACGCCGAGCAGGTCGCGTACGCACTGGCGGACCTGGCGCGTTCGGGCATGGCGGTTACCGACTTCGCGCTTGGACAGCCGAGCCTGGACGAGGTTTTCCTGGCCCTGACGGGCCACCCGGCGGAGGAGCGCCGCGACGCAACCGAGGAGGACGCGGCATGACCACGACCACCGCACCGCAGCCACTGGCCGAGGACGCTGTCCGTTCGACGCTGTCGATCGGCGAGCGGCCGACACCGGTCTCGTCGCTGTCGGCGTCCCTGACGTTCGGCTGGCGAGCGCTGCTCAAGATCAAGCACGTTCCCGAGCAGCTGTTCGACGTGACGATGTTTCCGATCATGTTCCTGCTGCTGTTCACCTACATTTTCGGCGGTGCCCTGGCCGGATCGACGGGGGACTACCTGCAGTTCGTCCTGCCCGGGATCCTCGTAATGACCGTGACGATGATCACGATGTACACCGGCATGGGTTTGAACAACGACATCACGAAGGGGGTGTTCGACCGCTTCCGCTCCCTGCCCATCTGGCAGCCGTCGGTCATCGTCGGTGCGCTGTTGGGCGATGCGCTGCGTTACTCCTTGGCGTCGGCGATCATGCTGGTGCTCGGGCTGGCGCTCGGCTTTCGGCCGAAAGCCGGCGTGGTCGGCATCCTGCTCGCCGTCGGGCTCCTGCTGATCTTCTGCTTCAGCCTGTCGTGGTTGTGGACGCTCTTCGGTCTGGTCATGCGCAAGCCTGAGTCAGTCATGTACGCCAGCATGATGGTCCTGTTCCCGCTGACGTTCATGAGCAACGTGTTGGTGGATCCGGAAACGATGCCCGGCTGGTTGCAGGTCGCCGTGCGGCTCAATCCCATCACGCATCTGGTGACGGCCATCCGGGGTCTCATGCACGGCACGGCGACGTCATCGCAGATCGGCATCATCTTGCTGATGTCCGCCGTGTTCGTCGCGGTCTTCGGGCCTCTTACGATGCGGCGGTTCCGCAACCTTCATTAGAAGCGACCCTCGCCGGAGCCTGCGATGACCGTTGTCTTGTCCATCCGCTGCGACGATGGGTTGGTCATGGCTTCCGACTCGCAGATCACCGACAGCGGCCGCGGCATGAGCTACCCGGCGCAGAAGCTGCACCCGCTCGGCGATCACGCCGCTTGGGGCGGCAGCGGCGCGCGAGGGGTGTTGGCGGAACTGGAGGAGGGCTTCCGGGATTCGGCAGGTGTGATACTGGATTCCGCGGATGTCGACCGGGCGCTGCAGCGGTTCGTCGTACCGGTCCTGCGCCACCACTACGACAACTTCATCGAGCACATCCCGGGCGAGGACACCGCGGGTACGCCTTCGGCGTATGTGCTGACAGCCGGCTACGCCCATGGTCGGCCGTTCATCATCGAGATCAATCCCAACGGCATGGTGAGCCGGTACGAGGACATCGGTTTCCACGCGGTGGGCAGCGGCGCGGCGATGGCGCAGCAAGCCGGGGCGTTGCTGGCGCATTTCCGGATGACCGAGCGGTCGGTGTCGTACGGCGTGGTGGGTGCGGTCCGGGTGATCGATGCATTGCGGATAACGGCACCCAGTGTCGGCGGCCCTGTCGACGTCTGCCGTATCACGCCCGACGGGACTGACCACCTGGATGAGGAGGAGGTCGAGGAGGTCCGGGGCCACGTCCGGCGATGGACAGACCTCGAGCGGCAGGCGCTGGACGTGCTGTTCGACTGAGTCCGCGGGGGCTGCGCCGCCGGCCTGGCGCCGAGTCGCCGCCGTCGTCGCTGCGGGTGTACATGAACGAGCTCGAGCGGGTGAACGCGCCCCGTCCAGCGGATAGGGAAGACCTGGCCGCTACACGGCGCCGGTGAGGTAGCGCTGCACCGTGGGCCCGACCCAGGCCAGCACGACCTCGGGCCGGGCGGAAGCCAGCGGCTCCACGCCGACGACTCGCCGCAGGACGGCCATCCCAACCAGTTGCGTTCCGACGAGCGTGGCACGAAGCGCGGCGTCGGGTACGTCGAGCGTGTCGACGAGTCGCGCGATGACCTCCTGGCTGATGAACTCCCGCACCATTCGTGCGGCCTCGTCGTCTGACGCGGCCGAACGCAGGAGTGCGACGACGGGGCTGCTCGGCGCGTCGATCATCCGGAGGTAGAACCGGGCGAGTCGCTCGCCGAGGGTGTCCACCGGTCCGTCACGGAGCTGGTCGAGGAGGCCGTCGACGTCCACAGGCATGCCGATCGCGGCGGCGAACAGGCCGCGTTTGGAGCCGAAGTAGTGCATGACAAGGGCCGCGTCGACGTCGGCGTCGGACGCCACCTGTCGCAGTGACGCGGCGGTGTAGCCCCTCGCCGCAAAGGCTGCGCGCGCGGCCGCCAGGATGGCTTCGCGGGTGCGGGTGGTTCCCGGCCGGCGGCCGCTCGGGCTCACGCTGTGCGCCGCCGTAGGGTCGCCGCGCCCAACGCCACGGCAAGGACGACCGTCCCCGCCACGACGCCGACATCCGCCCACAATCCTGAGTCCACGGCCGTCTCGGTGGCGACGGTGCGAACCGCCTCGAGCGCGTAGGTGAGCGGCAGCAGGTCGGAGACGTACTGCAACGCACGCGGCAGTTCGTCGGTCGGGGCGAGCACCCCGCCCAGGATGAGTTGCGGGAAGACCAGCGCCGGCAAGAACTGGACCGCCTGGAATTCGCTCGCAGCGAAAGCACTGGCGAACAGCCCCAGAGCGGATCCCAAGAGCGCGTCGAGCACGCCGACCACGCCGACCATCCAGGGTGGTCCGGCGAACGTCAGGTCCAACGGGCCGAGGGCGAGCAGCGTCAACACAAGGACCTGCGCGATCGCGACGAGGCCGAACGCGAGCTGGTAACCCAGAAGCAGATCGGCCTTTCCCAACGGCGTCGTCAACAGGCGCTCCAGCGTTCCGCTACGGCGCTCGCGAAGGACGGTCACGGACGTCACCAGGAACATGCCGATGAACGGTGCGATCGCGAAGATCGGGATGCCCACCGCCTGGAAGGAAGCGGGCCGCTGCCGGTAGACGATGTCGAGCAGCCACAGCAGGAGCGCGGGGACGGCCAGCAGGAGCATCACGCTACGGGGATCGGCGGCCAGCTGTCGCAGCACGCGGTGTGTGGTGGCGAACGTCCGGGCGGGAGTCATGCGGCCACCGTCCCATGCACAGCAAGAGCGAGGAACGCCTCCTCGATGGTGGGGGTGCCGGTACTGTCGCGCAGGTCCTGCGGTGATCCGTCGGCCAGTGCGAGGCCATCGCGCAGTAGCAGCAAGCGGTCGCAGCGTTCGGCCTCGTCCATCACATGAGTGGACACCAGCAGCGTCGTGCCGGCGCTCGCGAGCGAGTGGAAAAGGTCCCACAGCGAGGCGCGCAGGACCGGATCCAGCCCCACCGTGGGCTCGTCAAGCACCGCAACCCGCGGCTCGGCCAGCAGTGCGAAGCCCAGCGACACCCGTGACCGCTCCCCGCCGGACAACGTGCGTACGAGTTGACGGCGCCGTCCGGCAAGGTCGACCTGGTCGACCACCTCGTCCACCCTGCTGGTCCCAAGACCGAGAACGCGCGCGCCGTACGCCAGATTGTCGACGACGGAGAGGTCCTCGTAGACCGCCGGTGCCTGCGTCATGTACCCCACGGTGCCGCGCAGCTGCGGATCACCCGCGGGCCGTCCGAGCACAGTGACCGCACCTGAACGGATCCGCTGGACACCGACGATGCAGCGAAGCACAGTCGTCTTCCCGCTGCCGCTGGGGCCCAGCAGGCCCACTACCTGGCCCGCGGGGATCGTCCAGTCCAGCCCGTGCAGCACCTGCTGTCCGCCGCGCACAACGACCAGCTGTGATACGACAACCGCATCCGTCATGGCACACCCGCCAGTCAATCGGTTAGGGGCGGCTACCGCTGCGCTGCTTGAGCCGCGCCTATTCAACGGTTGTTGAATTATGGCCCGAAGGCGCTCTCGGCGCAACCCCCGCGGACGGTTACAGCGGCTCGACGCCGGCGACCCGGATCACCGCGGTCCCCGCCTCGTTGGACGCGCCCAGGTCGACCTCGGCATTGATCGACCAGTCGTGGTCGCCAGCTGGGTCGTCCAGGATCTGACGGACCTTCCAGACCTTCGGCTCGGTCTCGATGACGAGCAGCTGGGGGCCGCGGGCGTCTCGCCCGGTGCTGATCTCCTCGTGCTCGGCGAAGTAGGGGCCGAGCGCGTCGGCCCACGCGTCGGCGGTCCAA
Source organism: Nitriliruptorales bacterium (assembly GCA_009377835.1). Taxonomy (GTDB): domain Bacteria; phylum Actinomycetota; class Nitriliruptoria; order Euzebyales; family Egibacteraceae; genus WHTG01. The sequence goes on along the minus strand of WHTG01000002.1, from coordinate 25,268 downwards.
CCGTCCGCGCCGTCCAGCTCGCCGAGTTCCGACCACCGGCGCCTGGCCGCAAGTTCGACGCGGCGGAACATCGCGTTGCGTACCAGGACACGGAAGGCCCGAGGATTTGCGGTAACGGGCGGGGGAGTGTCGTCGACCGGCGGCGGCGCGATGACCGTGTCGGGGTGGCTCAGCGCCTCCCACTCGTCGAGCAGGCTCGAGTCCGTCTGGCGCACCAACTCACCCAGCCACGACTCGATGTCGACCAGCTCTTCGGTCTTGGCATCCGCCGGCACCGTCTGGCGCAGCGCTTTGTAGGCGTGTGCGAGATAGCGCAGCAGCAGCCCCTCGGAGCGCGCGAGCTCGTAGTGCTGGATGTAGTCGGCGAACGTCATCGCGCGTTCGAACAGGTCGCGCGCCACAGACTTGGGCGACAGCTGGTAGTCCAGCACCCAGGGATGGCTCGACTTGTAGGCGTCAAAGCCGGCGTCCAGGAGGTCGGCGAGCGGTTTGGGGTGGGTCACCGACTCGAGCAGCGCCATGCGCTCCTCGTACTCGATGCCCTCGGCTTTCATGCGGTTGACCGCCTCACCTTTCGCCTTGTACGCCTGGGACGACAGCACCTGGTACGGATCGTCGAGGATCGACTCGACGATCGACAGCACGTCCAGCGCGTAGGTCTGCGAGTCCCGGTCGAGCAGGTCCAGCGCGGTCACGGCGAACGGCGACAGCGGCTGGTTCAGGGCGAAGTTCGGCTGCAGGTCGATGGTCAACCGCGCGATGCGCCCTTCCTCGTCGGGCGTGTCGAGGCGCTGGACGACACCGGCCTTGAGCAGTCCTCGGTACATCGCGATGGCCTGGCGGATGTGGCGGCGCTGGGCAGGCCGATCCTCGTGGTTGTCTTCCAACAGGCGGCGCATGGCGGTGAACGCATTGCCCGGTCGCGCGATGACGTTGAGCAGCATTGAGTGGCTGACCGTGAAGCTGGACAACAACGTCTCCGGCTCGGCTGCGACCAACCGGTCGAAGGTCGCCTTCGTCCAGTTCACGAAGCCTTCCGGCGGGCCCTTGCGCTTGATCTTCTTGCGCTTCTTCGGGTCGTCGCCAGCCTTGGCGATCGCGCGCTCGTTCTCCACCACGTGGTCGGGCGCCTGCACGACGACCGTGCCGGCGGTGTCATACCCGGCGCGGCCTGCGCGCCCCGCGATCTGGTGGAACTCACGTGCCTTGAGGTGCCGGCTCTTCGTCCCGTCGTACTTCGCGAGCGCGGTGAACACGACGGTTCGGATCGGCACGTTGATCCCGACGCCGAGTGTGTCGGTCCCGCAGATGACCTTGAGCAGTCCGGCCTGTGCGAGTTGCTCGACCAGACGCCGGTACTTGGGCAGCATGCCGGCGTGATGCACGCCGATCCCGTGGCGGACGAGCCGTGACAGGGTGCGGCCGAACCCTGCGGTGAACCGGAAGCTCCCGATCAACTCGGCGATCGCGGCCTTCTCCTCGCGCGTGCACACGTTGATGCTCATCAAAGACTGCGCGCGCTCGATGGCCGAGGCCTGTGTGAAGTGCACGACGTACACGGGCGCCTGCTGTGTCGCGAGGAGATCGTCGATCGTCTCGTGGATCGCCGTGGTGACGTAGCGGTAGTGCAGCGGGATGGGCCGCTGCGTCGCGGTGATCGGCGCCGTCGAGCGGCCGGTGCGACGCGTGAGGTCGTCCACGAAGAAGCTGACGTCGCCGAGTGTGGCGGACATCAGCAGGAACTGTGTGTCAGGCAACTCCAGGAGCGGCACCTGCCACGCCCAGCCGCGGTCCGGTTCGGAATAGAAGTGGAACTCGTCCATCACGACCTGGCCGAGGTCGGCCTCGGAACCCTCCCGCAGGGCGAGGTTGGCGAGGATCTCGGCGGTGCAGCAGATGACCGGCGCGTCTGCGTTGACGGTCGCATCCCCGGTCATCATGCCGACGTTTTCGGCCCCGAAGACGTCGACCAGCGCGAAGAACTTCTCCGACACCAGCGCCTTGATCGGAGCGGTATAGAACGACACCTCGTCACGTGCCAGCGCGGTGAAGTGAGCGGCGACCGCAACGAGGCTCTTCCCAGAGCCGGTCGGTGTGCTCAGGATCACGTTCGCGCCGGACACCACCTCGATGAGTGCTTCCTCCTGCGCCGGATACAGCGTGAAGCCCTGCTCGCCGGCCCACTGCGAGAATGCGTCGAACAGCGCATCAGGATCGGCGGTGCCGGGAAGCCGGTCGATCAGGCGGCGCGACGCGGGGACGAGTTGAGCCTGCGGAGGCTGCATCAGGGTCCCGAGCCTGACCGCGTGGCAGCGACCCTGGCCAAGCGGGTCGCAACGGTGTCCCAGCTCCACGTCCGGACCGCGGTGGTGCGGGCAGCACGGGAGAGTGTGCCCCACTCCGGAGGCGGGAGGGCGAGCAGTTCGGACAGCTTGGTCCGCAGGTCGTCGACGCTCCCCGTGTCGAATGAGGTCAGGTGCCCGTACGCCGGCGGGTACGCCGCCGCCACAGCCGCTGCGATCTCAGCCAGGCCGGAGTGACGCGCCACAAGAGGGGGGCAGCCGCATGAGGCGGCCTCGGCTGCCACCATCCCGAACGCCTCGGGAAACACGGACGGCGTGACGGCCACGTCGGCCAGCGGCCACAGGTGCGCGAGGTGCCGATGCTCCAGCGCTCCGGTGAATAACGTCCGCGATGGTGCGATCGCCTCCAACCGGGTCCGGGCTGGTCCGAACCCCGCAATGACCGCTCTTGCCTCCAGCGAGTGCAGTGCCTCCAGCAGCAGAGCGACGCCCTTCTGGTCGCTGAGTTTGCCGACGTACAGGACTGTGGGCGCGTCGTCGGCCAAGAACGCGGCCAGGCGGTCGGCGTTTCCCTCGTCAGGCCGGCGCTGGTCGGCCTTGCCGGGATTTGGCGCATCCCGGCGGCATTGTTCGACCAACGACGTAAGAGCCGCGTCGCGTGCCTGCGGCCGCAACATATCGATGTCGACACCCGGCGCGACGATGTGCGTTCTGTCGGAGTGCCGGCCTGGGCCCACCACCTGCTCCAGCACGTCGGCGGTGTGACGCGAGCCGACCACGACGGCGTCGGCGGAGGCCAGCGAATCGCGAGCCCAGCACGTCAGTTCGGCGTTGCCGCGGATCGCGAACTCCAACTCCGAGCCGTGCGCCTTGACGATGAACGGTGTGCCCGCCGCGGCACCGACCGCAGCCCCGAGCAGCACGTGGTTGACCAGCACGATGTCAGCGGGCAGTTCCGCTCGCAGGGCATCCGCGTTCACCTCGACGAATCGGTGACGTTCGCTGGGGCCCATGTCACCGACGAGGACGGGTTCCGCGTCCGCGTAGTGGTCCATGACGAACACGGGCAACCCGCCGTCCAGCCGCGGTCGTACGACCCGTGCCCCGCCGACGTCATGGTTTTCCGGGTCCGGTTCCTGGCAGAGCACGACAACGTCGTGACCCTGTCGGCTCCACGTACGGGCCAACGAGCGGGTATAGACGTTCGACCCGGTACCGCCGAGCAGGTAGCCGTGCCAGATCAGGATCCGCATCCGTCGGGTTCACTTCGCCGGCTGGGCGGGTGGGTCATGGAAGACGAACGAGAGCAGCACGAAGCGGCGCCCCGCGGTGACGTCGAGAACCTCGTGAAGATGCGAGCAGCTGAACAGCAGGGCCGCACCGGGCGGCGGGCGGTAGAGGTCGGGGCCGTACTCCGGAAAGCGCAACTGGCCGCCCTCGTACTCGTCGTTGAGGTTCAGGGTCAGAGCGAAGCGCCGATGGGCCGTCGAGGGGCTGAGATTGTCCCGGTGGGCGGAGAAGAAGCCGCGTTCCGTCGACTCGTAGCAGGCGATCTTGAAGCCCTCGAAACGGGTTCCACGATATGCGAACGCCTTGAACAGCTCAGGCATCACACGGCGACCGACGGTGGTGGCGAGGGCACGGCTGCGGGTGGGCTCGGTAACGATGTGGTCGCTGCGGCGCTTCAGCGTCGCGCTGAGCTGCTCGCCACGTTGCGCGCCGGTCGATGCTTCGACACCCGTCTGCGCGTGGTCCCCCGCCCACACGTCGACCAGTTCCGTGCATTCCTGCGGGGTGAGGACGTCCGGGACGACCAGCAGCGGGGCCTGCGTCGCAATCTCCTGCGGAGGCCGGTCAGGTGATGCCGTCTCCGCCAGCCGTTGCGTGACCGTTTCCGCCAACGACGCGCCGTCCGTGAAGGGATAGGTGGCCCGAACGCGCAGATTCGGGTCGAGCAGGTATGCCGTGGGGATCCCTGTGGTTCGGTAGGCACCGGCGGCGCGGCCGTCTGCGTCCACCAGGGTCGGGAACGGGGGCTCGTTCAGTGCCAGGTCAGGTGGACCGACGACATGGACCGTCAATCGGTCCGTCCCGATACCCTCCAGACCCGCGGCGAGCGACGAGATCTGCTCCACGGACCCTTCTGTCGCGAACACCAGCAGCGCCGCGCGACCTCCCGCATGGGCGTAGTACCGGATCCCGTCGCCCTGCCGGTTCTCCAGGACCATGTCGGGCGCGCGTTCGCCGCGCCCGAGGCGCGCAGTGGTCACGGTCCGACCTCTCCTCGAAGCATGGCATCACCTTACGACGATGCCACCACGTCTCGTCCGGCTCGGTTGCCGTAGCCCGTCGAACGAGGCGCCGGGCCTCGCACGGCCGCGTCAGTGCGGCCAGTGGCTCAACGCCTCGTCGACGGCGCTCACCAGCAGCCGAAGGCTGTGGTCGACGTCCTGCGGAAGGCCGAAACCACCGCTGGATTCCAGGTCGACGAAGCCGTGTAGCGCCGCGCGGAGAAAGCGCGTGGCATCGATGGCGTCGGGGCCCGGCCGGCGACAGCCCAGCCCTAGCCACGTGGATGGACCCGTTCGACGAACGACGCCACCGCGGGATTGACCACTTCGGGGTACTCGGCCTGCGGGTAATGCCCTGCGTATGGGATCAGCGCCACGTCGCCACCGAGCTGCTCGACGATGAAGGCCGCCTCCGCGGCCGGGTCCGGCCAGTCGGGATCCGTGGCACCCATGATCGTCAGTGTGGGAGAGTCGATCTCGAGCAGTCGCGCCTCCACGGGCGCGTGCGAGGTGCGCGTCGTTGTGACGAAGGCCTTCCACCGCCCCGGGCGACGCAGGCTGGCACGGATGCGGGCGCGATGCTCATCCAGATCCGTCGGCGGCCGCCCGGGGTACAGCTTGGCGTAGTACGCCTGCCAGAGCGCCGGGCCCCAGGGTCTTGTCAGCGCCAACCGGAACGCGATGCGCAGTGCGCTAATAGCATTAACAAAGGCCGTCAAGATGATGTTGCCGGGCCCGTAGAGTTTCCCGGATGCCCCGCGATCCCCTGGTTACCTCGCAACGGCTGCGCCCCGGTGTCGCTGCCCACCACGCCGTAACCGCCGACGCCGCTCGGGAGGTGCTACTCGACGGTGGAACCGCTGCTGACGCAGCCGTCGCGGGAGTGCTGGCCTCAGGCGTCGCCGAATCGCTGCTGACGACACTGCTCGGAGGCGGCCACGGGATCTATTACGACGCGACCGCTGGTGACGTCACGCTGATCGACTTCTTCGTGACGATTCCCGGTCTCGCCCGCGCCGTCCCTGCCGGGACGTCGATCCTCGACGGCATCGGCCGCACGGTCGACATCGTGTTCGAGTCAGAACCGATCCCGTATGAGATCGGCTGCGACACCGCAGGTGTTCCCGGCGTGCCGGCTGGATGCGGCGTGCTGTGGGAGCGGTGGGGGCGGATGCCATGGGCGCGGTTGGTCGAGCCCGCTGTGGCCGCTGCCCGCCGCGACGTCACGCTGCTGCCCACCCACGAGGTGGTGCTGAAGATGATGAGTCCCGCCTACACCCTGGACAGGGGTGCCGACATGTTCGCGCCGGGCGGCGAGCTGCTCAAGGCCGGAGAGCGCCTGCACCAGCCGCGCATGGAGCACTTCCTGCGCATATTGGCGGAGGAGGGGCCGCGGTCGGTCTACGACGGTCAACTCGCGAAGGATCTGCTGGCGCTGTGTCGCGACCGTGGGGGACTCATCGATCGCGAGGATCTGGCGGCCTACGAGGTCCTGATCGGGCGGCCTGCGTCCGTGTCGTATGCGGGTGCACAGGTGTTTTCCCGCCGCGGGATGTCCGCGCTGCTACCGACGCTGGGAGGTCTCCCCGACTTCGGTGCGCTGGACCCCGCAGCCAGGGCGCTGGCGCTCGCTGCGGCTTTCCAAGGCGGTACCGAGCCGGGCGAGACGACCAACCTCGCGGTCGTCGACCAGGCTGGCAACGCATGCGTGGTGACGACCAGCATCGGGATTGGCACGGGCGACTGGCTCCACGACGTGCACCTCAACTCGATGCTCGGAGAGGGGTATCTGCGCCCCCCGAATCCACAGCCGGGCGACCGGATGGGGAGCATGATGTCGCCGACGGTCGCGATGGCACCTGACGGTCCGGTGCTCGCGGTGGGCGCTGCCGGTGGCAGCCGGATCACCGGTGCCCTGACCCAGGTGATCGCAGGAGTTCTGGCCGAGCAGCGTTCGGTAGCCGATGCGATCGAGCGGCCACGGATGCACCGCGTGGGTCAGGCTGTGATGGTCGAGCCGGATTTCGAGGACGAGGGCGCGGCGGCTCTGGCCGCGGCCGGTTACGAGGTGCGGCGTTTTGGCACACGCCATCATTTCTTCGGCGGTGTCAGCGGCATAGGACGCGCCACGTTGGCGGCCGATTCGCGCCGCGACGGCGCGAGTCGACTGGTGTAACGCACCCGAACCAAGCGCAGCGCCTCCGCAAGTCCCATGTCGAGCTTGATCGTCGCGTGGCGGTCGCCGCGTGTCGCGCCACGGTTCACGATCGCGATGGGGATCCGGCGGCGTGCAGCAGCCGTCACGAAGCGGTAGCCCGAACCGACCGTCAACGACGATCCCAGCACCACGAGCGCGTCGGACCGGTCGACCAGGCCCAGCGCCTTGCGAAACCGGCCGCCCGGGACGGTTTCGCCGAAGAAGACGACGTCTGGTTTGAGCATTCCGCCGCAACGTCGGCAGTCGATGACGCGGAACCCGTCCGTCGCGTCGTCGGGAAGAGCGAGGTCGCCGTCGGGGCGCGCCACGCTCACGTCAGCGGCCATCGCTTCGCGAAAACCCGGATTGACGGCATCAAGGCGCAGCGCCAACTCGAAACGTGGCCGCCGCGTGCCGCAGCGCAGGCAGGCCACCGTGTCCAGCCGTCCGTGGAGGTCGATCACGTCAGCGGTGCCGGCACGGGTGTGCAGGCCGTCCACGTTCTGCGTCACGACACCCGACAGCCGTCCGGCCCGCTGCAGCCGGCTCACAGCATCGTGCGAGACGTTTGGCTTGGCGGATGCAATCTTCTCCCAGCCAATGTGGCTGCGCGCCCAGTAACGTCGCCGGTCCGCAGCCGAGTTCACGAACCGGTCGTATGTCATCGGCGCGGCATGTCGCGTACGGCCGCTCGCTCCACGGTAGTCCGGAATCCCCGAATCTGTGGAGATACCGGCACCCGACAGGATGAGGACGCGGCCGTGGTCGAGCACGTCGCCGAGCAGCCGGACCGCGTGATCACCCGCGTCGCTGTTCACCCTCACAGGGTACGGCGACGCGGCGCACGCCACGCGTGTGCTTCGTCCCCCACCGCCGGTCCCAGACTCCTCTACGCCGTCGGATTCGTCGGGTGGTGCTGGACCTCCGCGTCGGGGCCCGGGAACAGCAACGTCTCGTGCTCGTCTTCAGCCCACCGGATGCGGAACGGGGGGCCACCGTCCTCCCCACGCGCTTCCAGCACCTCGGCGACTCGCTCGTGTTCCCCGACCTTGTGGCCCTTGATGACCAGCCGGTCGCCAGGTTGCGCCTTCATGCCACGTCCTTTCCGTACGTCGGCTGTCTGCGTGTCATCGCACCGTGAGCAAACACCCCGCGGCCGAGTTGCGCCATACCCAAAATCGGCAGACCACGCTGGCGAGGACCTAACCGAGGTGCTGCCCCGAAGGATGCGGCGTGCGGCGACCGGCGGCAACCGCCGTCACCTCAGCTTGTCCCCTTCGTTGTGTGTCGGTACCCCGCCCCCTCCATGGAGCGATCAATGCGCCGTCTGTGCTCTGCTGCCGCCATGGCCGCACTCGTCCTGCTGCTCGCCGCGCCGGTGTCGGCGCATCCGACGGTGCCGTTGCAGAGTGCAGCGCCGACGGACCTGTCGTACCGCGCCACCGACAACGTCGAGTACCTGGGACGGTTTCCGGAACACTCCGGGACGGCGGGCGGAGCGTTGTCTCCCGACGGCACGAAGTTCTATCTGACCGATCCGCGGGGTGTCTCCGTCTACGACGTCTCGTCGCCCGCGTCGCCGGCGCTGCTCGGGTCGATCCCACTGTTCCAGACGACCACGGGGGCGGCGTTGGCGCAGGAGGACCCGAACAGCAACGGCGAGATCCTGCTGGTCGACGCGGCAACGACACCCGCCGGCCCCGCCGAGTTGCAGGTCGTGGATGTTTCCAACCCGCGGAACCTGAGGGTGCTCGACACCGTGAACGTCACCGACCACACGTGGACCTGCGTCGCCGGGATCGACGCATCGGACGCCGTGAACAGCTGCGCGTTTGCCTACGGCCGCACCGGCCACATCGTCGACCTCACTGACCCCACAGACGCGAGGCTGTTGCCGACGACGTGGCGCGCGGCCGTCGGGTACGGCGACGGCGGCAACACGCCGTACACCCACGACCTCACCGAGATTCGCCGCGGCCTGGTCATGTACGCCGGCTCGACCGCGATCCTGATGGACACCTCCGACCCGGCCAACCCGGTGCGGCTGACCGCGATCGACCAGCCCGGACGCTTCACCAGCCTCGGGTACCACTCCGTCGAGTGGGGTCGCGGAGGCCGAGACCGCTACCTCGTCGCGGGCACGGAGATCGCCCCGGACGGGGCGACGAATCTCGCCGGCAGCGACTGCGTTGGTGAGAACTCCGTCATCGAGACATGGGACGCCAGCAAGGTCATCGAGGGACTCGACGCGTACGCCCGGGGCGCGTCAGCCGGGGAGGCCTTCGCGGGGCGCACCTTTGAGAAGGTCGACGCGTACGACGCGGGCGGTCGGGGCCTGTTCCTCGACGGCCAGGCGCCGGGGCACCTGCTGTACTGCGCCCACTGGATGGAATTGCACCCCAGCTTCAAGCGCGGGGGGCGCATGGCGGTCTCCTACTACGACCGTGGAACGCGGTTCGTTGACATCGCCCGCGACGGGACGATGAGCGAGGTCGGGTGGATCACCCCCGTCGACGGCTACAGCGGGTCGCCGCAGTGGGTCTCGGACGACATCGTCTATGTCATGGACTACCGGCGGGGCCTGGAGATCGTGCGCCTCATCGACCGCCCCGCGACCCGCGTCAAGCATCACAAGGACGACCGTGTCGCTGCTGCCTCGGTGTTCGCGACACCGCACTCGGAAGGAGTGGGCCGCGTCATCTACCTCCTCACAGGCGTTGTCGGCATGATGATGCTGCACCTGGACATCCGGCGACGACGCGCAGCACGCTGACGCGCGGGGTAGGCACCACAGGGCGCACGCGCGCGCCGGAGATCACCGCGAGATGTAGACGGCAGCCACCACCGCGACGAGGCCGATCGCGGCAAGCATCGTCAGCCTCCGGACCGCGGGACTCGCGCGCTGCACGCGGCGCTTCGCGTCGACGCCGCGGTCGATGCCGACGTCGAGCAGGCGACGCGCCCAGGTGAACTGGGCGGCCAGTATCGCCAGACCGATAGGCAGGACGATGACTGCCGGTCCGGGGAGTACGGTCATCGCCAGGCCGGCGATGACGACCGAAGCACCGGCGATGGTCCACAGGACGCGGAAGATGAAATTGCGGCCGCGATAGCGCGTCTGCACCTGGGCGACACGGCTGCGGAGTACCTCCTTGGTGTCGTCCTCCATCACCGCCTCCTCGCCCGCCGGTCACGATCCGGCTCCGACAGAGTGTCGCGGGGGGGAGGCGAGAACAACCCCTGGTGCGGATCTGCGGAGGGCCGCGAAGCATTGACGCGGGTCCACGCGCGCTGTTTGGCTCGGTCCTCGGCCTCGAACACCTGGCGCAGCTTCAGCTCTGCGTCGGCGTCGGGCCGGCGCTCGACCCACCCGATCGCCTTGTCGCGCGAACGGACCTGGATCATCGTGAAGCCGGCGAGAGCTCTTTCGCCTCGGCGAATGGCCCGTCGGTGACCGTGGGCTCGCGATTCTGTGCGCCGGCGACGACGTGTGCCGTGTCACATTTCGCGGCCCTTGCTCGTCAAGCTCGTGAACGATCGACGTGGGAGGTAGAACATGCGAATCCTGCTCGCCGGCGGCACCGGCGTCCTCGGACGGGCGACCGTTCCCCGCCTCGTCGCGGCGGGGCACGAGTTGGTGGCGGTATCCCGGCGCAGCGAGGCTGACGCGGCGCTGCGTGCGGCCGGAGCGGAGCCGGTGAGGCTGGACATCTTCGACGGTGGCGCGGCGACCCAGACGGCTGAGGGTGCCGATGTCGTCATCAACGTCGCCACCCACATACCGCCGACCGCGGCGGCGGCGCGCCCTAAAGCGTGGGCCGAGAATCACCGGCTGCGTCGTGAAGCCTCGCGCGTGCTCGCGGAGGCAGCGGTTGCCACCGGCGCGCGGTTCATCCAGGAGTCGTTCGCTCCCACGTACCCGGACGGGGGCGCGGACTGGATTACCGAGGACACGCCGTTGGCCCCCGTCGCCCAGACCACGTCGGTGGCGGATGCCGAGGCCAGCGCGGACCTGGTGACCAGTAACGGCGGCACCGGCATCGCGCTGCGTTTCGGGTTGTTCTACGGCGCCGGCAGCCCGCAGACGCGCGAAATAGTCAACGGAGCCCGCAAGGGCCTGTTCCTGCTTCCGGGACCCCGTCACCACTACGCCTCGATGGTGTACGTCGAGGATGCCGCCGCGGCCGTCGTCGCGGCACTGGACCTTCCCGCCGGTGCCTACAACGTGGTGGAGGACGAGCCGTTGACGCGCAGCGACCACGCCGCCGTGCTCGCGCAGCTGGTGGGTCGTGACCGCCTACGCCTGATGCCGGCGGTGGTCGGGCGCCTCCCGGTCCTGCGGGCTCTGGCACGGTCGCACCGCGCGAGCAACAAGCGATTGCGGGAGTCGTCACGGTGGCGTCCGACCGCACCCAGCGTGCGCGAGGGTTGGGCGATGGTCCTGGCGGAGGTGGATCGTGAGCAGCGTTGACCCGACCGCCGGGCTGCACGCACAGCACAACCGGCGACTGTTCGGGCTGGCCTACCGCATGCTGGGGTCCGTGACCGAGGCGGAGGACGTCGTCCAGGACGCCTTTGTGCGGTGGTCGGAGATGGATCAGTCACAGATCCGGGACCCGGCCGCATGGCTGACGACCGCCGTCACCCGCTTGAGCCTGGACCGTCTGAAGTCGGCTCGGCGGCGGCGCGAGACCTACGTCGGGCCATGGCTGCCGGAACCCCTGGCGACAGACACGGTCGACCCTGCCGACCTTGCCGGGACCGCGGATTCCTTGACGTTCGCGTTCCTGGTGATTCTCGAATCGCTGTCCCCGCTGGAGCGTGCCGTGTTCGTGCTCCACGACGTCTTCGGCCATCCACATGCCCAAATCGCGCAGATGCTCGGTCGTGGCCCCGCGGCGATCCGTCAGGTCGCTGCTCGCGCGCGCCGCCACCTGGAGCAGCGTCAGCACCGGTACGACGCCGACAGCCGCCGTCAGCGCGAAGTCACCGAGGCCTTCCTTGCCGCGTGCGCCGGGGAGGATGTCGAAGCCATGATCGGGTTGCTCGCCCCCGACGTCACCTTCACAGGCGACGGCGGGGGAGTGGTGGCTGCGACACCGCGTCCGGTCCGCGGAGCCGGGCGGGTTGCGAAGATGCTCGCGGGGTTCTGGGCGACGGGTCAGCGACGGGGCCTGTCGGTGGAGGCAGCGGAGATCAACGCCGAACCGGGCATTGTCGTCCGCGACGGTGAGGACATCGAAAGCGTGTTCGTCTTCGAAGTCCGTGATCACCGGATCACGGCCGTCCGCGGCGTCCGCAACCCGGAAAAGCTCGCAGGGTTCGCCCGGCTCCGCCGCGGCAGGTGACGCGGCTGTCCGTACACAGATCCGCCGGACCGGCCGGGGAAGGGGTTTACTACCCAGCGGTTTTCAGCGAGCCTGCTGCTGCCGCGTCGTGCCATCCGAACGGAGAACCGATGATCATCCTCGGCATCATCTTGATACTTCTGGCGCTGTTCCTGGAGATGCCCTCCATTATCTACACCATCGGCATCATCCTGGTGGTGGTCGGTGCCGTGCTGTGGATCCTGGGTGCCCTCGGCCGCGCAGTTGGGCCGCGCACGCACTACTGGTAGTGCAAATGAGGCCGCCGCGCGGCGGTGGCCACTCGGTGCGGTAGCGCTGCTCTCGGCGCCACCGCTGACGCGGCACGTCGTGGTGGCCGCCGGTGGCCGCCGGTGGCCTTCGGAATGGCCCCGGGTGGCGCGGCGTTGTGGAGGGGGATCCGCCGCATGGTCGCGCGGCGGCTGAACTGGGGAGATCGCAGTGCAACCGAGGGCGGAGCGGGACTGGCGGTCCGTGCAGCGCGTCTATCTCCTGCTGACGCTGCTGACGACGCTCGCCGCATCCCTGATCTGGGGCATCAACACGTTGTTCCTGCTCGACGCGGGACTGTCGAACACGCAGGCATTTGCGGCGAACGCCTTCTTCACGGCGGGGCTGGTCGTGACGGAGATCCCGACCGGCGTCGTTGCGGACACCGCCGGCCGCCGACGGTCATTCCTCCTGGGGACCACAACCCTGTTGCTGTCAACGTTGCTCTACCTGCTGATGTGGCAGGTTCACGGCCCTTTCTGGGGATGGGCGATCTCCTCGGCGCTGATCGGACTCGGGTTCGCGTTCTTCTCGGGCGCGGTCGAGGCGTGGCTGGTCGATGCACTGGACGCCACCGGATTTGGCGGCAGCCTGGAATCCGTCTTCGCGAAAGGACAGGTCGTCGGAGGCGCGGCGATGCTGACCGGGTCCATCGCGGGGGGTGTCATCGCGCAGGCGACGACCCTCGGTGTGCCATACGTGGTCCGCGCTGTGCTCCTGGGCGTGACGTTTGTCGCAGCCCTCGTTTTCATGCGCGACCTCGGCTTCCAGCCGGTGCACGGAAAGCGGCCGGTGGAGGAGGTGCGACGCGTCATGCGGCTGTCCATCTCCGGTGGTCTGGGAAACCGGCCGGTCCGCTGGCTGATGCTGGAGGCGCCGTTCACGATCGGCGTCGGATTCTTCGCCTTCTACGCCATGCAGCCGTACCTGCTGGAGTTGTACGGAGATGAGCGCGCCTTCGGAGTCGCGGGTCTGGCTGCCGCGGTGGTTGCCGGATCGCAGATCCTGGGCGGGTTCGCGGTCCCGCTCGTGCGGCGGCTGGTACGCCGGCGGACGGACGCGCTGATCGGTGCCGCTGTGATAAGCGTCGCAGCCCTGGCCCTGATCGGGCGAACGTCGAGTTTCGTGGTCGCTGTCACGTTGTTGGTGGTGTGGGCCCTGACGACTGCCGCAGCGCTGCCCATGCGCCAGTCCTTTCTCAACGGGCTCATTCCGTCCGCGCAGCGCGCGACCGTGCTGTCGTTCGACTCACTGATGGGATCAGCCGGTGGTGTGGTGGCGCAGCCGGTGCTGGGACGCGTCGCCGACGTGTCGGGATACGGCGCGTCGTACGTCGTCTCCGCAGCGTTCACCGCCTTGGTGCTCCCGTTCGTGGTCCTCGCACGCCGCGAGAACGCGCCGTCGGACCCCGTGACGCATGGCGACGTGCCCACCGAGCCGCAGCCGGCGCCGAGCGTGCCGCCCGAGGCGGAGACCCTTCCCGGAGGACCCTGAACGAACGTAGACCGCCGTCGCACGGACGTCATTCAGGACCATCACCCCGATGGAGACCCCTTGGGACGGGCCCCGACGGTCGCCACGGCGCGGGCGGCCAGCGCAGCACCCGAACGCAGCTGCTGCTCGACTGGTTCGCCCGCCAGCCGTGCGCGCAGGAACCCGGCGGTGAACGCGTCACCGGCCCCGGTGGTGTCCACGACGGGCGTCGCCGCGGCGCCGCAGCGCAGCTGCCGCATCACGTCCGCGTAGACCGCTCCCTGTTCGCCCATCGTCACGACCACCTCCGGGTAGCGGGTCGTGAGACGGCGGGCTGCTTCGTCCACCCGCAGCGTCCCGCTCAGGACGCCTGCTTCCTCCAGGTTCGGCAGGCACAGGTCGACACCCGCGGTCCAGTCCAGAAAACGAGCGGGCCCAACCGTTCGAAGGGGCTGCGACGAGGACGGGTCGACGGACACGGTCATCCCGGCCTCCCGCGCGAGCCGCAGGGCATGCAGGGCGGCGATCCGCGGACCGGGGTCGAACAGGGTGTAGCCAGACAGGTGGAGGTGGGCTCCCGGCGAGAACACATCAGCCGGCACGTGCGCCGGCAGCAGATTCAGGTTGGCGCCACGATCGGGCACCATCGTGCGTTCACCATTCGGCGCGACGAGCACGACGACCGTCCCGGTGGTCGCCGAGGCGTCCGTGCCGACGGCCAGTCGCACCCCGAGTTCCGCCAGCTCCTTCATCCGCAGCTCGCCATCGTTGTCCGCCCCGACCCGGCCGACGAATGCGGTGTCGATTCCGGCTTCCGCCAGCCATGCAGCGACATTGGCACCGGCCCCGCCGCCGGTCGTCGAGATCGTCGCGGGCGTGTCGCTGCCAGTGGTCAGCGTCTCGGCGAGGTGCGCGACCACATCCGTGACCAGGTCCCCGATCACCACCACCCGGGGCGTGGGGTTCATGTGACGGATGCCGCGGCGACCTGTGCCGCGAGGCGCGCGTTGCGCTCGATGATCCGGACGTTGACCCGCAGACTCTGCCCACCGGTGTTCGAGTGGAAGTAGTCGAGCAGAAAGGGTGTCACCCCCGGGCCCGTGATGCCGCGGCTTCGCATCTGCTCCAGCGCACGGTGCAGGACCCGGTCGTGCAGCGTGGGGTCGAGTTGCTCGGCTTCGGGCAAGGGCGCTGCCAACACCATGGCGCGGTCGGCCAACCCGAGGGCGCGCTGCATCCAGAACGTCCTGGCGGCCATTGCCGGATCGTGGACCGACCACACCAGATCGTGGCCCGACGTGGACACGTAGAACCCCGGGAAGTTCGTTGTCCGGTAGCCGACCACGGGTACGCCGAGCGTCTCCAGCCGCTGCAGCGTCGCGTTGACGTCCAGGATGGACTTCACGCCGGCGCACACCACGATCACGGGAGTCGTCGCCAGGGCTTGCAGGTCGGCTGACTCGTCCCACGTGTCGCGTGCCTCGCGGTGGACGCCACCCAACCCGCCGGTCGCGAACACACTGATGCCTGCTTGCGCCGCCAGGTGCGCAGTACTGGCGACGGTCGTGGCGCCGTGGCGGCCGGCGGCGACACACGACGGCAGGTCTCGAATGCCCAGCTTGGGGATGTCGCTGCCGGACACGATCAGCTCGAGTTCCTCGTCGTCGAGACCGACGGTCGGCCGGCCCGCAACCACCCCGACCGTCGCCGCGAGCGCGCCTTCGTCGGCGACGATCGCTTCGATTCGGTGCGCGAGCTCGAGGCCGTCATGACGGGGAAGACCGTGAGCGAAGAGCGTGCTCTCCAGCGCGACGACCGGGTGACGGCCCTCCAGCGCTGCGGCGACGTCGGGCCGGACGTGGATAGCTGCGGGCACGGCGCTCATCCTCGCCCACCTACCGGCCGCAGCGTCGCGCTCGCGACGGGCGTCAGGGGGTCACGCCGAACTCGTCGAGGCGGAGAATGGCGCGTAGTCGCCGCCGGAACAGCAGACAGGCAGCCACTGCGGCGGCCCCCAGGATCGTGCAGGCCAGCGGCAGTCCCAGCGCCTCACCCCCGTACCTGTGGACGGCATCCCAGCCGATCACGCTCCAGAACAGGGACCACAGCAGGTACAGCAGGGACAGCGACACCGCATGTCGCCGCCAGCGCCGCGCCAGCTCCAACGCGACGCGCCCCTCGAACGGGTCCGCCGGCACGCGTCCACGCAGTACCGCCATCGCGATAGCGTGGCGTTCCAGCTGCGACAGGTTGCGCTCCCACACCTGGTACCACAACAGGTCGTCCCAGTCGATGTCGGAGTGCACGGCGACAGGATAAATCCCTGGCCACGGCGAACGCGACGTGATCCCAATCAACCCGGACCAGACCCGTGCACTACGGCCGCGACGTGACGCCGGGTCAGGAGTCGGCGTCCTCCTGCCAGAAGAAGTCGAGCTTGTCCAGGGGCATGACCAGTGCCGTCAGGATGTTCAGCAGGTGGCCGACGATGCGCTTGAGGTAACGGTAGTACAGCGCTCGCGGGACGGCGTACCTTGCCGGCGCATCAACCGTGACGAGATCGTTCACCAGCGCATCCATCTCCCGTGACACGCCGCGCCAGCTGGTCAGCAGCCTCTCTGCCTCGGCCGTCTCCTGTGAGGCGAATGTCTCGCGCACCTTGCTGATCAGCGCCGACACGCGGTCGCGGTAGTCCCGCAACGCCTCCGCGTCGTCGCCGCCGTCGGGCAGGCCGCCACCCGCCTGGGCGATGTCGAGGATGTTCTTCGCGTAGTCGCCGATGCGCTCGATGTCCTTGACGATCGACATGTACAGCAGCAACGCGGGCATCTCGTTCATGTCCCCCCCGACGGAGGCGTGCACGACGAGCTCCCGCCGTACCTCCTGGACCAGCTCGTTCACCTCATGGTCGCTGTCGGATGCCTGAGCGCGCGCGGTCATCACGTCAGTCCCGGCCAGCAAGGCGTTGGTCGCCACGTCGAAGGTGCGCCGGTCGATATCGAGCATTCGGAGCAACTGTTCCCGGACAAGGTCAAGACCGCTCCGGTGCCCCCCGAACAATTCCCTCCAGATCATCATCGTGTGCTCCTCATGCCAACAGGAAGACCCCTAGGAACGGCAGGGCGACGAACACCACCGCAATGTACGCCGCGACCAGCGATCGCCTTTCGACCGCGTGGTCCGCCAGCGTCTCTGACAGGCGCACGGGGATGAAGCGCACGGCTGGCAACGGGTACACGAGTGCGATAGCCGCGACGTTGAACAGCAGATGGACCAGCGCGATCTGCAGGCCACCCGGCTCGACGACCGCCAGCGACGCGATCAGTGCCGTCGCCGTTGTGCCGATGTTCGCGCCGAGGGTTATGGGATAGGCAGTGCGGGTCGTGAGGACGCCTGCCGCCACCATCGGCACCAGGATCGACGTCGTGATCGACGAGCTCATGACGAGAACCGTGATGACCGCCCCGATCACCATTCCGGCCAGCCCGCCGCCGGTGTTGAGGACCTGGTTCATCGCTCGTTCTACTCGGCCTGCGAGCACTTTCCGCATGTTCGTCGTCACGAGCCGAAGCGAGACGAACAGCAGCGCGACGCCCACGACCAGCAGCGCCACGCCCAGCGCTGGGCCGGTGACACCCGCCACGGCCTGGACTGCGCCTTCGACCATGCCGACGCCGGCTTTGACGGCTGTACGGAACGGACTCTCGGCCTCAGCGCCTCCGATGCCTGACCGACCGAGGTAGCCCGCCAGCCGGCGCGCGCTCTTCTCCAGCACCCCGGTGGCCAACTCCAGGGGCAGCAGCACCACCACGCCGATGATGTTGAAGAAGTCGTGCATGGTCGCGGCCGAGAACGCTCGGCGAAACTCCTCGGCGCGCCTGATGCTCGCCAACGATGCGAGCGTGTTCGTGACGGTGGTCCCGATGTTCGCGCCCATGATCATCGGCACTGCCAGTTCGACCGGCATCGTGCCGGATCCGACCAGGCCGACAATGGTCGACGTCGTGATCGAAGAGGACTGCACCACGACAGTTGCGGCGATCCCGGCGAAGAGCCCTGCCAGGGGGTTGCGGACGCTTTCCAGGAGGCCTTCGTTGAACCCCTCGCCGAACGCGCGGATGCCGCCTTCGAGCAGTCCGACGCCGATCAGGAACAGGTAAAGAAACGCCAGCACCAACAACAGGCGGCCCCACCGCGGAAGCCGATCACCACGACGCTGGAGGGCTGCGGGGCCCTTGAGGGTTTTCAAGACGTGAAGCTCCCGCCGTCGCCGACCCCGACCGGCGCCGCCAACTCCCCTCGCATGCGCGGGAGGATAGGTGCGCGACCTACGGGAACCAAGCCGCCCCAGGAGCGGAGCTAATCCTCGAGTTCCTCGGCCAATTCGTCCGGGGTGATGAGACCTCCCGCCGTGGCGACCGCTCCGGCGAGCATCACCGCACGGTCGTAGACGGTTTCGAAGTAGTGCTCGGCGATCACGTCGTGCCCCGGCAGCGGTGGCGGACCGAGTGAGCGCGCCACGGCCGCGGGATCGTCGGTGATGCGCACGTCCTCGCGCGGGGCCGGCAGCTTGGAGGGATTCCCCCAGAAGCCGGCGCCATCGTGCCGCTGCTGATTGCTGCGCGAACGGTTCTGCTTGCGCCGGTTGCGTGACGACGCGCTGCCGCCGGAACCACGCCTGCGGGAACGGGGGCTCATGCGGCGGCTCCTTCGTGCGTCGGCTGGAAGGTCTCGTCAGCGAGGACTGTGTCGGGATCGATGCCGAGGGCGACGCGGAGTTGGTCGCCACGCAGATCGTCCACCGACGAGGAGGCGGGCAGGACGAGGTCGGCGATGCGCCGCTTCCCGGCCACAACTTCCTCGACCCGTTCGTCCACCGTTCCGGGGCACACCAGGCGGTGCGCCACGACCTTGTTGCGCTGGCCTATGCGCCACGCGCGGTCGCGCGCCTGGTCCTCGACGGCGGGATTCCACCACCGGTCGTACAGCACGACGTGGCTCGCGGCGGTGAGGTTCAAACCCGTACCGCCGGCCTTGAGCGACAGCACCAGCGCCCCCGCGTCCTCGGAGGACTGGAACTGCTGCACCAGCCTGTCGCGAGCGCCGCGTGCGAGGCCACCGTGGTAGCACGCGATGGGCACACCGGTGCGATCGGTTAGATATTGCGCGAGCTTCTCACCCCATTGCGCGAAGTGGGTGAAGATCAAGAGACGCTCACCCGCCGCGAACACGTTGTCGACGATCTCGTCCAGCCGCGCCAGCTTTCCCGAGCGGCCATCCAGCGGTCCGCGGTCGTCGTTGTAGGCGGAGGGGTGGTTGCAGATCTGCTTCAGCGCGGTAATCGCGGCGAGCACAGCACCCTTCTTCGGTGGGCCGTCGTCGTCGGCCGTCTGCGCGACCAGATCGTCGAGCACGGCCTGGTACAGGCCGATCTGCTCCGGGGTCATCGGGCAGTGGTCGAGCACGTCGATGCGATCCGGCAGTTCGGCCGCGATCGCCGGTTCCATCTTGGTTCGGCGGAACACGAGCACGCCGTTGAGCGTGCGCAGCGCCTCTTCCGCGTTCGAGCGTCCTCCGCCCGACCGCGACAGTTGTGCGACGAACGACGCGCGGTCTCCCATGAGACCAGGGTTCGTGAAGTCCAGGATCGCCCAGAGATCCCCGAGGCCGTTCTCGATCGGCGTGCCCGTGAGCGCGACGCGTGTGCGCGCCTGCAGTCGACGCAACTGCTGCGCTGTCTCGCTGGTGGGATTCTTGATGACCTGTGCCTCGTCGACGACCAACGAGCCCCATTCGATGTCATCCAGCGCGTCGATGTCACGGACCGCCGTCCCGTACGTCGTGATGATGACGTGGGCGTCGGCGACCTCCTGGGCGATTTCCTCGTGATCGGCCCGTGTGGAACCGTGGTGCACGAGCACGCGCAGGCCGGGGACGAACTTCTGCGCCTCCGCCGCCCAGTTGCCCACGACGGCCGGGGGCGCAATCACGAGCGCAGGTCCATGTGCGACGGCTGCGACAAGGTGCGCGAGCATCGTCGGGGTCTTGCCGAGGCCCATGTCGAGTGCCAGGCAGCCGCCGAGTCCCGCGTTGTCGAGGAAGCGCAGCCACGCGAGCGCGTCCGCCTGGTACGAACGCAGTTCGCCACGGAAGCCGTCCGGACGCGTCGGCCTGTGCTCCGAGATCTCTGCGGCGCTGCGGAGCAGCTCGGCCGCCCAACCTTCGCCCGCGAGATCGATGCCGCCCAGCGGTGAGCCTTCCAACCCCAGCGCATGCCGGAGCATGTCCGCGCCGGTGAGCCGCGTCTGGTCGGCACGCTCGGCGAGGGCCGCGGCGGCTGCCTGGAGGTCAGCGCGGTCGAGTTCGACCCAGCGGCCGTGTGCCTTGACCAGGGGCCGGGCGTCGCTCGCCAGCCGCATGATGTCATCGACGCCCAGTTCCACGTCGTCGAACACCGCGCTCCACCGCACGCTGGTCAACTGCTGTGCGCCGACCACCGTCTCCTGCGCCTCGCTGGAGGTCAGACGCAGCATCGGCGTGGGCTTGCGCCGCGACAGTGGCGGCACGCGCACATCGAACCCCGCCGTGACGAGGACCGCACCCGCGGATGTCATGAAGTCCCACGCCTCGTCCTGGCTGAGCACCACCTCGCCGCGCCGTGCGTGGCGGCTGCGCCGCAGTTCGGGATAGATCGTTTCGAGGCGATCCAGTTCCCGCTTCATCGTGTGTCGCTGCGCCTCGGGCGAGTTCGCCATGGCCGCATCCACCCGCTTCAGCTGTCCGCGTCCTGTCGGCGCGAGCGTGCGCAGGTGCCAGGCATCACCCTCGTCCGGCGGGTCGAGTTGCACGATGAGGCGCAGGGTGACGGTGCCCGTGACCGGCCTCGCCCACTTCTGCAACCCGCGCATCAGTTCGGCGCCGCGTTGTTCCGGGGCCTCGAACGGCTCTCCGTCCAGACGCGCCAGGACCGCCTCCGCGACCTCCTGATCCGACCGCGGGTCCGGGGGAGGGGCGGGCACCTCGATTCGGGCGGCGGCGTCTCGGCAGATCACGTCCAGGAAGTCGCCGACGACCGCCTCGATGAACACCTTCGGGTCGCGCGACCGTTCGAGCACGCTCACCGCCCCCGGCAGTGTACGGGTCAGCTCGGCCAGCTCGTCAGCGTCGATCAACGCCGGAGCCCACCGGACGGCGAACGATGCCCGACCCTGTTTGCCGTCGGCCGCCGTGAGCTTCTCCAGCTGCGGGATCATGCGCCCCTGCGCGGCGATTCGCACAGTTGTCGCTGCCACCACCCCCAGCCATGTGGCGCTCGGTGCAAGCGGTTCGGCGGGAGCGGTGGCGCCCAGACCGACCAGCCATCCCAGCGTGGACGGTATCGGTGCTTCGACGGCCTCGGCGAGCGGCCCCTGGGTCAGCCGCACCGGATCGTGGTGGTGCCAGACGTCGGCCGGTGCTCCCGCCGCTGCCAGCTGTTCCAGCACGACCTCCGCGGGCTCCGGAACGCTTCCGTGGCCGGCGAACCACGCGACGACGCGGCCACGCTTCCACGACAGCTGCAGTCCGGGTGGTGCGGCTGGTTCTGGTCGCGGTTCCGGCTGCGGCTCAGGCTGTTCCGCAGGAGCGGCCTCTTCACCGGTGAGGGCGACGAGTAGGGCGTCGATGCGCCAGTACTCGCCTTCGAAGTCGGCGATGACCAAGCCACGTTCGGGGCCGTGTACGGTCCGCCGGACACGATCCAGGTTCTCCTCGACCTCATCGAGCATGTCCTCGAGGGTGTCGATCCAGCGGTTCTCGTCCTGTGCGAGCACGGCAGCATCGGCCTCGGACGCCACACCGTCCAGATGTGCCTGGACGAGTCGCCGGAAGTCCTCTGTCGCGATCGGGTCCTCTTTCCGCGTCGTGGTGCGGACTGCCCGGCGCCCCGTGGAGCGTGACCCGGTGCGGCCCTGGTTCCCGAACGAGGTCCGCCCAGCCATCCAGGCTGCACGTCCCCATCCATCCCCGCGGCAACGGTCTGGCTGCCGTGCACCGGACCCCGTGGGGTCAACAGTGTTCGGGAGACGCCGCCAGACTACTTCACCCGGCGTGCCATGACGACATCGCCGGCACGCCCCACCGGCTGTTTCCTTTCGGCGTGGGAGGTATGTCCCTGTTGATCAGCCTCCGCTGCCGTAGGGCCGGGTGATGATCTCCAGGAGGTGGCCGTTTGGGTCGGGGAAGTACACCCCGCGACCACCGTCGTTGTGGTTGATCTCGCCCGGGCGCCGCCGCGCCGGATCGGCCCAGTACGGCAGCCCCCTCTGGGTGACGCGACCGAAGATTTCGTCGAACTCGTCCTCAGTGATCAGGAACGCGTAGTGCTGAGAGTCGATGTCGCCGTCGGTGTCGATGAAGTCGAGCGTGACACCGTTGTCGGTCTCGACCGTGATGAACGGACCGAACGGCACCGGCTCACCCAGGCCCAAAACCTCCGCGAGAAACGCTGCTGACACGTCACTGTCGCGTGCCGCAACGATGGTGTGGTTCAGCTCGACAGGCATCTCCGACTCCTTGTCTCCTGGCGGCGTGACCCCCAGTGTCGCGGAACGGGTGGAAGAGTGCGCCTCATGGCGCGATGCCCTCAGGCAACGGCGCCTGCCGTTCATGCTGTGGCTGGCGCAGCCGGGCGGTTTCCGCCAGGGCGATGCCGGCCAGCACGATGGCCGCACCCAGCAGTTGCGGTCCGTCGAGAACCTCGCCCAGCACGACCCAGGCTGCCAACCCCGCGCCCACGGGTTCGGCCATGCCCAGCAGCCCGACTCGGGTCGCACCCAGCTCGCTGATGGCCGACAGCACGAGCAGGAAGGGCGCCACCGTGCCGAGCAGCACGATCCCGACCACGACGAGCCACACGGGGCTCGACATCGCGCCGAGTGATGCCGGGAGCGCCACGTCTGACGAAAGAACATCGAACGGTAGCGTCCACCACGGTTGCACGATCGACCACAGCAATGCGGAGAAGCCAAGGGTCCACGCCGTGAGCGACAGCGTGTCCCGCTGTCCCAGGCCGTGCTCGGACAGCAGGTAGTACGTGGCCAGCGACACGGCTGCCGCCAGCCCGGCGGCCACGCCCAGCGGGTCCAGGGTGCCACCCGCCCAGGCCTTCGTCACCAGCGCCAGTCCGGCAAGGCTCAACGCCAGCGCTGCCCACACGCGGACGCGCACCTCCTCGTGGCGGACGAATCGGACCCACAAGGCGACCAGGAGCGGTGCCGTGTACTCCAGTAGCAGCGCAATGGCCACCGGCAGGCGCGCGATGGCCACGAAGTAGAACCACTGCACCAGCGCCACGCCGGTCACTCCGTACAAGGCCAGGAAGCCGATCTCCGAGCGGGTCGCGCGCAGGGTTCCGGGGCTGACGACGGCGACGAGGGCGAGCAGGCACAGCGCCGCACCGAGCGAGCGCAGTTCGACAAGGTGCACGGACGAGACACCCGCCTCCAGCACGACTTTGCTCGCGGTGCCGTTGACAGAGAAAAGTCCGGCCGAGCCGAGCGCCATCGCGGTGCCGCGAAAGCGATGCGCGGGAGAGGCGGATGTGGCGGTCACGCGGCGGGAGGCTACGGGACGAGAAAACCCGTTGACACACGTCTGTCGATCCCACATGATCAAAGAGAGCCAAAAACAAAACAACATTCTCGGACATGCGAGGACTGGGTGTACGCGGAGGAACGGCAGGCGCACATCGGTGCTCTGGCGCGGCGCGACGGGCGGGTCGACGTTGCCACCCTGGCCGAGGGCCTGGACGTCACGCCGGAGACGATCCGGCGCGATCTGACCGCGCTGGAACGCCGGGGCGTGCTGCGGCGCGTTCACGGTGGCGCGATCCCGATCGAAAGGCTGGGATTCGAGCCGGCGTTTGAAGCGCGCGACACCGTGATGACCGCCGAGAAGGAACGCATCGCCAAGGCGGCGCTGGCCGAACTGCCTGAGGAGGGCTCCGTCCTGCTCGACGCGGGTTCGACGACGAGCCGTCTCGCAGAGGTGTTGCCCACGGACCGCGAGCTGACGGTCGTGACGAACGCGCTCAACATCGCCGTGCGGCTTGCTCCGCGCCCGAACATCACGGTCCTGGTCCTGGGCGGGCGGGTCCGGGGCCGCACGCTGGCGGCGGTGGACATGTGGGCGTTGCAGGCGCTGCAGGACACCTTCGTCGATGTCGGGTTCATGGCGACGAACGGCGTGTCGATCACACGGGGACTGACGACACCGGACCCCACCGAGGGGGCGATCAAGAAGGCGATGATCGCGGCGAGCCGCCGCGTGGTTCTCGTGGCTGACCACACGAAGATGGAGAACAACCATCTGATCCGGTTCGGCAGCGTCGACGATGTCGACACCTTCGTCACGGACACGGGTCTTGACCGCGAGCTGGGCGTCGACCTGGAAGCCACAGGCGTCCGCGTGGTGCGCGCATGATCATCACGGTCACGCCGAATCCCAGCCTCGACCGCACCCTCGAGGTGGCCCACCTCGCTCCCGGTGAGGTGCTGCGTGCTTCAGGACACCGAGTGGAGGCCGGCGGCAAGGGCATCAACGTCGCTCGGGCGCTGCACGCCCACGAACGTCCGGTACGTGCGGTGTTGCCGGTCGGCGGGTTCGAGGGGCGACAGATGCTCAGGCTGCTCTCGGACGCGGCGATCGAGACGATCGCGATCGACATCCGCGACTCGATCCGCGCCAACGTGTCGGTCGTGGAGCCCGACGGCACCACCACCAAGATCAACGAAGCCGGTCCCGCGATAACCCCGGACGAGGTCGAGGACCTCCTCGCGGCGGCCGAGCGGGAGGCACGCGACGCGGCGTGGGTCGTCGGCAGCGGCAGTCTTCCGCCCGGCATCGCGCCGTCGTTCTTCGCCGAACTGGTCGCACGCGCGCGACAGGCCGGTGCCCGTGTCGCGGTCGACACGTCGGGGGCGGCCCTGGTCGCCGCCGTCGCTGCACACCCCGACCTGGTCAAGCCCAATCTCGACGAACTCGTCGCCGCGACCCAGCTGCCGGTGCGGACGCTCGGCGACGCCGTGTACGCGGCGCAGAAGCTGTGTTCGTCCGGCGTCGGCACCGTGCTGGCCAGTCTCGGCGCCGACGGCGCCCTGCTGGTCGACGATCGTGGTGTGTTCCACGGACGGCGGTCGGTGGTCCCACGCAGCACGGTCGGCGCCGGAGACGCAACGCTCGCCGGGTATCTGGCGGCCGAGCAGGACGATCCCGTAACCGCATTGCGTCATGCCGTCGGGTTCGGGTGCGCGGCCGTCGAGCTACCGGGCACGCAGATGCCCGGACCTCGCGATGTCCGGGTCGACCTCGTCGACGTCACGCAACGGCC
>WHTG01000153.1 GCA_009377835.1 Nitriliruptorales bacterium | reverse complement strand
GCCCGTCGTCGTCCCTGACTTCGCTTGTTTCGCGAGCAGGTCGGTGCCGGCCTTGTACAGCCCGGACGCCTTGTTGATCAGACTGTCCGCATTGGTCGGCCCGGGATTGCTCGCCAGCTTCTTCCGGTCGACGGCGGTCGCTGCGAGCAGCGGGAAGGCACCGCCTGCCGCCGACGTGTCGCCGAGCGCGATCAAACCGTTGGCGAAGTCCGGGTCGCTCGCCACGTCGACGGCGAACTTCACGAACGCCGCCAGACTCTTGATCACGGTGAGGTTGTTGCCCGAGATCAGCTCCATCAGGCCGAGCAACGTCAGCGGTGGCTGGCCCACCAGCTCGGCGAGATCACTGACCACCGGGATCGGGGCGTTGAGGGTGTCGATCACCGGCTTGAAGGGGCCGACGATGTTGCGGACCTCGTCCAGTGTGGGCTTGAGGTACTCCTCGAAGAACGCGCTGATGTCGAGGTGGAACGTGCCGACGACGGTCGGGAAGCCGGCGTCCTGCAGCTGACCGATGCCGGTGCGGAACCGCAGGTTTGCCCGCGCGTCGACGTCGAGTGCGGCGACGGGCTGCAACTGGCCGGACACCAGTTCCGTGAGCTTCAGCTTGGTCAGCGCCGTGGCGGACGGTGCGCTCTTCTTGCGCAGGTCCAACGACGTCTCGACGGCGGCACGGGTGCGCTTGGCGGCGCCGTTCTCGTCACGCATGTTGACGCTGACGAAGCCGAGCTTGCCGGCCAGGCAGCGGTCGCTGCTTGCCGTGAACGTGCTGATCGCGGTCGCGGTCGCGTCCCCCGACGCGGGGTCGTCGACCTCGGAGTTGCAGATCGCGTCCTGGTCCGGTTCGGCGCCGAGCTTGACCTCGGCGTCGACGAACAGCTCGGCGGGACGGTCGTCGCCGCCGGTGTAGCCGGGGGTGTTGTCGTCCGCGACGACGAGGTACGGGCCGTCGCTGGTGGAGATGCCCAGGTCGACGAGCAGGTTCCAGCCGGCCTTCGCCTCGACGGCGCCGGCCACGCGCAGCGGCACGCCGTCGAAGCCGATGTCGAACGCGGGTGCGTTCTCGACGTCCGTCCCGGCCGCCTGGCCGAGGTTGAACGTGATCCGTACGTCGTCGATGTCGAACAGGCTGTCGTCGCCGGTGCAGTCAACACCGCCGCACAGCGCGGTCACGGCGATGTCGTCCTTCACCGCAGGTGTCGCGCTGCCCGCGTTCTTGCGGATCAGGTTCGCGCCGCCGGCGCCCAACTCGTCCCACAAGAAGTTCTGGATGAAGCGTTCCACGTCCTCGGGATCGGGGTTCGGGACCTCGATCTCGTCGTACTCGCAGGCGGGTTCGTCGGGACCGTCGCACGGTGCATTGTTCGGCTCGTCGGCCGTCTCGGTGGTGCACTCGACCTCGGGATCGGTGCAGTCGACCAGCGCGGCGTCGATCGTGCCACCGATGCTCTGCGCGAGCGGGATCACCTCGTCGTTGAGCACGCCGACCACGTCGGCGCCGGCGTCAAGGGCATCACCGATGATCGGCACCTTGCCGCCGTCCGGGCCGGTGCCCGAGCTGGCGCGCAGACCATCCTCGACCCGTGCCAGCAGTTCCGGCAGCGCGTTGAGCAGGGTGTCCCAGCTGATCACGCGTGCCGCCAGCTTGTCTGCGAACCCTGCAGGGATGTGCGTCGCGGGGGTGAAACTGCCGTCGTCGCCCAGCGCGGAGATCGAGAAGGCGACATCGTCGATGTACTCCACGTTGCTGCCGGAGCGGAAGCCCAGCGACAGCCGGCCGCAGGCGACGCCGGACACCTCGGTGTCATCGGCCGTGTCGGCGGTGTGGGGATCGAGCAGGTCGATCGAGCCGCACTGTTCGCCTGTGCCGGTCGGCGCGCCGAAGTCAGCGACCAGACCGTCGACGTAGTCGCCGATCGTCTCAGCGCCGGCGCTTGGGTTGTCCAGCGAGAAGTCGGCACCGATCTTGAGCACACCCGCGCCGTTGTTCGACGGCTTGCCGCCCTTGCCCGCTTGAATCGCGAAGGGTCCAAGGTTGGCGGTGAGGTCGATGTTGGTCGCGGCCGCGCGACCCTTGACGTTGATGCCTGTGGCAGGCTCGACCTTCGGGTCCAGCGACGGGGACACGGCGAACGACAGCGCCAGGCGCGCGTCCGCTGCATAGGTCACGTCGACATCGGCGTCGGCACCGACGCCGACCAGGCCACCGCTGTCGCCCAGGTCGACGTTCAGCGGTGCGGAGTACGCCTGCGTCTGACGGGCGCCAGTGCTGCAGATTGCCGGGACGGCCCCACCCTCGTAGCCGCACAGCGCGTAGTTGAGGTCGAGCATCATGCGCCGGTTGCCACCGGAACCCATGGGAGCGATCGCGAAGGAGGACGCCGGCAGGTTCAGCTTGGACTCGAGCATCTCCTCGAACGCCTGCAGCGTGGGCGGCACGCTCTGCTCGGGGAAGTCGACGACGTGTTCGCCGTCGGAGTCGGTGAACGTCGCCCGGATGGCGTACCCGCCGGGGTGCTCACCGCTGCGGATGTGCCCGCCGTCACTGGACGAGCCGGCGACCGTCGCCGTCACCCGCTTGGCGTCTGCGTCGGCGGTCGCCGGCGTCACGACCGTACCGATGTCCGTGGCGTTCGTGATGGTGCTGCCACCCTGGACGAACTGCCACTGCACGGCGCTGGCTGCCTTGGCGCTGGCCAGCTGGCAGTAGATGTCCTTGGTCGCGCCACTGGTGAGGTTGAGCTGGCTCGGATCGCCGGTCGGCGGGTTGCCGTTGTTCAGGCCGCACACGATCGTCGGCTGCGGCCCACCCCTCATCTCCGTCAGCGCCCGCTTCAGGTCGTTGGTCTGGCGGACCAGTTCCTTGGGGCTCACACCGACGAACGGGAGGTTCGCCTCGTAGACGCCGCCCACGCCGCCGCCGGCGAGGCCGTCGATGCCGGCCACGATGGCGTCGAGGTTCTCCAGCAGCTTCCACAGCATCGCGAGCGGGTCGCCGACCTGGACGCGGTACTCGTCACCGGTGTTCCACTGGTTCACCGTGCCGCCACCCAGACCCGTGTCACAGGTCAGTGTCGTGGCGGTGCGGGCGGTGACGGTGCAGAACGACCCGTCCGTGAGGTTGTCGACCCGCTTGCCGAGCACGTCATCGGTGAAGCTCGCCGTGGAGTCGGTCAGCACCGCCGGAGCAGGCGTTGCCGACGGGTCCTCGGGGTCAGGCGCCGTTGCGGGTGAAGCACCGCCGGTGTGCGACCCGAACAGGTTCGGGTCGGTGTTGAAGCCCTTCAGGGTGTCGGTGAAGGTCTGGCTGACCGCGACGTCGGGCAGCCCGACCGTGACGTCCGGCCAGGCCACGGTGATGGTGCCGGCTCCGAGTTCCGTCTGCGGGTCGGTGTTGCCCACGAGCGCCTTGACGGTCAGCGTCGCGTCGAACTTCAGGTTGACGGCAGGCGGGCTGACGAAATCGCCCAGGCTGAACAGCAACTGGCGAAGGCGGATGGCGTTCGGGATGTTGCCCGCGCCGACGTTGAGCCCTGCTGAGGGCGTTGTCACGTTCACGGCCAGCACCGGCGTGCCGCTGGTCTTCTTGGCCAGTGCAAAGGTTGTCGGCTCCGCCTCGATGCCGACGAACCCGAGGCGGCCTGCCAGCTGGGAGCCGGTGTCGATGCTGACCGTTGCGTCGTCGATCGCGAACTCGGGCGCACCAGGGTTGACCTTGACGAAGAACCGGTCGAGCTCGTTGGCGGGGCAGTTGGTGGTGTTTGCGTTGGCGTCGATGGTGGGGTCCGCGCACGGCTGTCCCTGCCCGATGTCGGACAGCTGGCCGAGCAGGACGCCGATGGTGATGTCGACGGCGCCGCCGCCCGCGGTCACGCTGGCGTTCACGCTCCCGCCGCCCTGGAGCGCAATCACGCCGGAGCTCTTCTCCAGCTGGTCGCCGAAGTTATAGCCGAGGTCCTCGACCAGGTCGGGCAGTTCCTTGCGCAGCCGGAACGACAGCGCCTTGGTGGTGGCGTCGTAGTCGAGGACCTTCGCGCCGCTGCCCACCGCGCTCTCCAGCTCCGCCTGGTCCATGAAGCCGCCGAGCTCGTTGAGCTTGAGCAGCAGCTGCTGCGCTGTCTGCGCCGGCCGCTCGGTCTTGACGTTGCTCTGCAGTTCCGTGCTGGGGGACTCGGGGTCCACGAGGTCGTACGTCGCGAAGGCGTCGAACGGCCCGTCCTGTGTCATGGTGAACACGGCGTGCTTCGTCGGCGTGATCGTGACGGTCTTGTTCTTGTCCGCCTGTGAGGGTGAGTCGTCGTACGTCGCGTCGATGCCGGCGGCGACCTCCCAGTCGACGTTCGCGACCTGGTACTCGAGCGGATCGTGGATCACGAACGCCTGGCAGTAGATCTCGGTGCCGGCCGGGACCACCTCTGGAACGAGCCCGGTGGGAGGGGTCTGTTGGGCGGTGCCGCAGACGACCGCCTGCTGGTTGACGAAGTCGAACACGGGCTGCGCGACGGAGATGACGTCCGACAGGGCGCCGTCGAGGAACGGCAGCCCGACGTCGCCCACCTTCTGCGAGCCGGCGATGGCTGCCGCGGCCTGCCCGAAGCCCGAGATGACCTGCTCGGGCGTGATGTTGCGGAAGGGAAGCAGATCGGTCGGGTTGATCTCGGGGAACTCGAAACCGTTGCTCAGGTTGATCGCGGCGGGACCGGTGAATGACTTCGTGAAGTCCGGGTTTGCGGTGGTGAGGTCGGTGTCGAGTTCGAGCGCTCCCGTGGCGCTGCCGGACCGTGCCAGGGAGAACATGTCGGTCAGCGCCATGCCGCTGAACTCGTCGCGGGTCACCTTGCCGTCGGCGTCGGGGTCGCGCAGGGTTGCCGTGAGGGTGAGCGCGGCGTTGAGGTCCTTCAACCTTGCGGTGAGGTCGGTGAAGCCGAGCTTGGCGGCGATGGCGACGCCCGTGCTGTCGGTCGTGGTGCTCACGCCTGCGGTGAATGCGGGGGTGCCGCTCACGTAGAACGCCTTTGCGGGCTCTGCGGCAGCCTGGGAGGTGTCAAGGCGCAGCGGCAGGGTGCCCGTCAGGCTCAGAGGGACGCTCAGCGTCTGGCCTTCAAGACTGATGGGGCTGCCGGATTGCAGCGGGACAGGGAATTTCACCGGGACGGACACGGTGCGCTCGACCTTGATCGGCAGGTTCATCGAGACGATGTCGCCGTTGACCGAGACGTCGACTGGCGTGTAGCCGGTGCACGCGCCCGTCTTGGGGCATCCGGTCGACACCTTGAGGTCGGCGGCTGATGCACCTTCGATGTCGAGCTTCTCGAGCTCGGCAGCGACCGCCGTGGGTGCGGTCGCCGGATCGAGGTCCTTGAACGACTCCGGCAGCCCCCCGAGCACATCGTCGAAGACCCTGTCGAGGTCCAGGCCCGCGGGCCCGCTGGGGTTCAGGCCGGTGAACGCCATGGCGTCGCCGAGGACACCCTGCCCCGCCAGCTGCTTCGCCTGAGCCGCGTACGCGTTGATCCCGTCGTACACGGCGGTGCCGTTGAGCGTGGGCGCGGCGGCCTGACTGACAGCCGTCATCCCAAGGACGCCCGCAGTAACAGCTG
Source organism: Nitriliruptorales bacterium (assembly GCA_009377835.1). Lineage (GTDB taxonomy): Bacteria > Actinomycetota > Nitriliruptoria > Euzebyales > Egibacteraceae > WHTG01. The sequence goes on along the minus strand of WHTG01000153.1, from coordinate 1,940 downwards.
CGATCAAGAAGAGTCGTGTCCGCCGCGTGCGCGGTGACGCTGCCATAGCGTGTCTCCGTGTGGGGCGGGCCGCTGCGCACGCAAGCGCAGCAGACCCGCGTTTATGGGCCCTGTGCGAGCTTGGTGTCGATGGCCGTGTGAATCGTTGCGAAGTCGGCGAGCAGCGATGCGAGTCCCTGCAGCTCCTCCGTCAGCGCGGCGTCCTGCTGTGCCTCGGCAGCGGTGACGATGTCATCCAGCGACTGCTGCTGGCGTCGCAGGTTCTCGATCAAGGACTGGTGCTGAGCACTGACGTTCGCCGGCGCCTCGAGCGTCTCGAACTCGTCCGCGGCTGCGCCACTGGCGTCGCGCAACGAGCGGTACACGTCGAGAACTGCGTCTTCGTCGCCGGCCTCGAGCGCCGTGCGTCCCGATCCCTGGATCTCGGCCATCGTGGTGCGGTGGTGCGAAGAGGCTTCGTTGAAGGTCGGCGCGAACGCCTCGGTGAGTTCCCGTTGCCGTGCCGCTTCCTGCTCCTGGGCAGAGTCCGAACACCCTGTCGCGAACACCGCGAAAAGGGCAGCACAAAGCAGAGGTAGCCTCGACAAGGCCAAGTCGTGCCTCCCCGGCAGGGTCCGCAGTCCGCCCGCTTCCCCGCCGCCAAATCGACCAGCCCGCCGGAAAAGAGCGGGCACCGCACAAAGGGTGCAGCCCTAGTTACTCCTTGTCAAGGGATTTTCCTCTCTGTAGTCATTCGGCCCCTGCCTCGCCGACCGTTTGTGGCCGGCGGGCCGTCGTCGAGGGCGGACTGCCGTGCCCGTCTACAGCAGTTCGGCGAGCATGGCGCCGGCGCGTGCGGCACCGTCGGTGGCAACCGGCCGGTACTGCACGATGTTGCCCAGCTCCTCGGCGATCGCCGCCGCGAGCGCGTCTGGGGTGGTGTCGTCGTAGTCCATCCGTCGCCCCGCGCCGTAGCGCCGCAGGCGATGCGCGACGTGGAAGTTCTGCTCGAAGTGGTGTCGCAGCGGGATGTGGATGAAGGGGCGGTTGGTCGCCGTCAGCTCCATCGTGGTGGTCAGCCCGCCCTGCACGACGGCGAGGTCGCACGCGGCCAGGTGGCGGTAGAGCTCGTGCACGTACGGACGCACCTCCAGTCCTGGATGTGACGGCAGCGAACCGGGGTCGATGCGCGGACCGGCGACGACGATCATGCGCAGGTCCGGCACGGCGTCCTTGGCTGCAGGGAATGCGTCGATGACGCGGTGCAGCAGATGTCCGCCGACACCGGATCCGCCGACGGTGACGATGCACACGCGCTCGTCGTCGGCGTAGCCCAGGCGGTGGCGGATCTGGTCGCGATCCGCGAACGCCGTGGGATCGAAGCCGGTGACGTAGCCGGCAAAGTCGTAGTGCTCCTGGGTCCACTCGCGGATCGACGGCAGGTTTGGTCCGAAGTCGTCGGGGACGATGTCGTCGGGATCGCCGACGAAGATGGCGCGGTCGCGGATGCGGGGGTAGCGCGCGATGTGCTCGATCATCTCGGCGTTGTAGTCGGCGGTCAGGAACGTCTCGCGCTCGCCGCCGTCGGGCATCGGCAGCCAGCCGACGAAGTCGGTGAACCAGGCGTACGCGAAGCGCTTCAGCTCCGGGTTCTCGTGCAGGTAGTAGTCGACGTCCCACGCCTCGTCGCCGATGACCAGGTCGTAGTCGGTGCTTGTGACGACGTCGTGGAAGACCATGAAGTTGGCGACGAGGATCTCGTCCATCCGCCGCCACGCCTGGAAGCAGTGCAGATCGTGCTCGGCGGACTCGTCCTCGATGTGCGCCGACTCGCTGGACAGCCAGTCGCTGGCGGCGTGGACGTGCTCCCCTGCTTCGGCCAGGACGCGTGTCACCGGGTGCTGCGCCAGCCAGTCGATCTGCAGGTCGGGGTGGTGCCCGCGCAGGTTCTGCGCGATGGC
>WHTG01000154.1 GCA_009377835.1 Nitriliruptorales bacterium | reverse complement strand
GCCAACTGCGACGAGCGCGCCGACTTCGGCGGCGATCCGCGCCAGCCGCCCAGTGGTCGGTCCGGGAACCGTCTCGGCGTCAGCCTTCGCCTCCTCTGCGGTGGCGTAGCGGTACCCGTTCACAGCGCACTCCGGGAACACGATTAACTCGGCGCCGCGGGCAGCCGCACGCCGGATCCACTGCTCGATGTCGTCGACGTTTGCGCCGATGGCACCCAGTCGCGGGTTGGTTTGCACGGCCGCGACTGTGACCCGCCGTCCGCCGTCCGCGATGACCATGCCGCTCCCTTTTCCACCACGCGGCTGTGGCGAATAGCATAGTATATAGCATGCAATTGAGGCATTGAGCCGCTCCACGATTCCGGCAGGCGGGTGCGCCGCGCTCCGAGCAGCAGGGACCCTGTCACTTTGGCAACCTCTTCGGCGCGGCGGTTGGCTGATGCTAGAGGTACTGACCGAACCACGCGACCGCCGCGGCCATCCCTCGTTCGTGCATCGCTGCGCTGACGAACGCATAGGACTCGTAGTGGTGCGCTCCGGGGAGCTTGACCAGCTTCTTCGGCTCGCCCAACGCCTCGTACAGCGAGAACGCCTGCTCCGGGGGGACCAGACCGTCCAGCTCGGCGTAGATGACCATCACCGGCCGCGGCGCGATCTGTGGCGCGACCCACACCGGTCGGTAGCGCAGGGCGGCTTCGAGGCTCTCCAGGTCGTACTCCGGCACGTAGTACGGGTCGTCGTCCCAGTTGAAGTTCTGCCACACGCCGAGGGTGTGCGGGTCAGAGATCATCACCTCGCGCATCGGCAGCCACTGCGGCTCCCCGGCCTGCGTGCGCCGGCGGGCGTCTTGGTCGATGCGGTCACGCAGCTCGTACCACTCGTGCGGGCGGCGAATGGTGCGCATCCACTCGAAGCCGTCGGTCACACCGACCGACGTGACGACGACCTTGATCCGCTCGTCGAACGCGGCAGCCCAAATCGCGTTCGCGCCGCCGAAGCTGGTGCCGTACACGCCAAGGCGTTCGCGGTCCACACCATCGATCGTGGAGAAGAACGACACTGCGTCGTAGGTGTCCTGCGCCTGTTCGAGCGGCCGCATTCGCCCGCGCTGCCCCTCACTGCGGCCGAAACCCCGGTGGTCGGGCGCGAGCACCCAGTAGCCCTCGGCCGCCAGCCGCCGCGGCACGTCCATCCCGTAGATGTGCGTCATCCCGGTGTAGCCGTGCAAGGAGACGATACCCGGCCGCGTCGCGTCGCCGTCGGACCACCCGGCGGGCTGCCACAGGCGTGCGGAGATCCGCAGGCCGTCGCTGTAGAACTTGACGAACTCGAAGTCGTCGTCGGTCGCCATCACTGTTCTTCGAGCAGCCACAGGCGACCTGTGGTCCCGTCGATCGCGCCCACGAGATGCCGGCGCGCGAGTTCGTCGATGCCCCCCGCGATCACCTCGTCGAAGTCGACGCTGATGACGGCCGGGACGCCAACGGAGGATGCCACCTCGAACAGATGCGCCGCCGTGCTGCCCGCTACGGTCACGAGACCGGCCACGCGCCACAGCAACGACGACAGCGCCGGGATCGGCCGGCGCGCCACGATGATGGCGCGGTTGACGTCGCCCACGCTCTCCGGATCGTCGACGACGACCACACGGCCGGCGCCGACCCCGTCGGTGACCGGCACTCCGGTGACGGATCGTCCCTGCGCCGCAACGACGCCGTAGACGAACGGCTCCCACCGATCCGCGGGGCTGCGGACGGGCAGCGACGTCGCGTCGGTGCCCTCCAGCACCCGTTCCAGGCGCTCGGCCGGCAGGTCCCACACCTGGCTGGGGACTTCGACGTAGCCCAGACGTGTGGCCGACTCGACGAGTGTCTCGACCAGCCACGCGGCTCGTGCGGCGGCGATCGGGTCGACCGGTGCCAGCCGGTCGAGCCACGCCATCGCACCACGCGGGTCCGGGCCACGTAGGTCACGGTACAGTTCCGCAGCCGCAGCGGCGGCGGCGTTGGGTGGCAGTCCCCATGCCTGCGAGGCCAGTTCCGCCCCGAGACTGCGCGCCTCATCCAGCACCCCGAGCAGGTCGTCCACCGGTTCGAGGGGGAATGACACCGGCAGGTTGGTGTCGCACAGCGCCCACGGAAGCACCAGCGACTCCCCCAGGGCACCGGGAAAGCGGCGCACCGTCGCGGCCACGCGCCGTGCCGCGGGCTCGCGGAACACCGGCAGCGCCGGTGGCGGTTCGACGGGCGCCGGCGCCTCGGCGGCGCGCCGTGCCTGCAGCAGCACGACGCCGTCGACGGTCCAGGCCCACTCGACGAGATTGTCGCCGAGGCCGTCGGCGACCGACCGCGCCAGCGCGACGACCGCGGAAAATGCCGGAACGCCGAGCAACTCGACGGCGGCGCCGGAAGGCTGCTCGCCGACTCGCGCCACGGCAACCGACCCGCTGTCCCACCCGTTCATCAACTTCTGCGGCGCGCCACGCGTGGCGACGACCTCGACCGCGCCGTCGGTCCGCACCTTGGCCGACCCGCCGAACAGCGGCGTGATCTCTGGCTGGATCAAGACGGCGGGCGCGACATCGTCGACCGGGACACCTGCCGACTCGCAGCGCGCCAGAGCGTCCACGCCAAACGGCGACGCCCACACGCCCCGCACGGCGGTCCCGACCTCGTCCGGTCCGATCCCGTCGAACGAGCTGAAGGCGCCCGCAAAGTCACCACTGTTCTCGATCGGGCTACTGGACCGGACGACAACCGGCGCACCGAGGCGCTCGACCGACCGACGCAACTCGTCGGCGAGGTCGTCGTCGACCTCGATGGCCATGACCGCCAGGCGGGCGCCACCGCTGCCGGTCGCGGTCAGCGCCTTGACGCCGGCACGCACGGACGGCATCCCCGCTGCACTCGGCACGACCACGCCGTCGAGGACGGGGAAACCGAGGGTCCGGGCGCGGGCCAGCGTTGCCGCCTTGGCGCCGGCGACCGCAGGGTCCCCAGACCGCTGGTCGTCGAGATCGACGACCAGCGGCTCCACGGTGCCCATCAAACCGTTTCGATGATGTCGTGGCTGGCGTACGTGGACAGCATCTCCGGGCCGTCCTCGTTCACCACGAGCATCTCTTCGAGGCGCACGCCGAAGTCGTGCAGCTTGCCGTGCTGTGTCTCCAGCGCGAAAACCATGCCGGGCTTGATCTCCACGGGGTGGTCGAGCGACCAGATACGCGAGATGACCGGCGGGTCGTACTGCGCGAGGCCGAGGCCGTGGCCCCACAGGTTCGCGGCCGCCTGGTCCTCTTCGCTGTAACCCCAGACGTCCTGCGCCGAAGGCCACTTCTGGGCGATGTCGCGCGTGGTGACACCCGGTTTCACCGCTGCGATGGAGTCCCAGAGCCACTTGTGCGCTTCGTTGTAGATGCGCTTGTGCTCGTCGTTGGGCTTGCCACCCACGCAGTAGGTCCGGTACACGCAGGACTTGAAGCCGTTCCACGTCAGCGCGGCGAGGTCGATGATCACCAGCTCGCCCGGCCGGATGATCCGGTCCGAGAAGTTGCGCCAGTTCGGCCACGCGTTCGGGCCCGACGACACGATGACGTCCTCGACGTCCTCCATGCCGGGGATGTCGTACAGGTACTTGAAGCCGAAGGCGGCGACCTCGTTCTCGGTCAGACCCGGCTTCAGCCACTGCGTGTACTCGTAGTGCAGCGCGTCGCAGATGGCACCAACGATGCGCGATGCCTTGATCTCGTCGGGGCTCTTGATCGCCCGGGCCTCCATCATCGGCGTCATGCCGTCGACCCACTGGATGTTCAGTCGCTCGAACGCCTTGATCATGTTGATGTCGATGAAGTCCACACCCAGCGGCATGTCTCGGACACCGGCGTCCTCGAGATCGTTGGCGAGCGCTTCGGCGAATTTGGTCACCTGCTGCGTCGACGCGCCTCCGGCCGCACCCTTGATCCACGAGTAGGAGTAGCGGATGTTCTCCTTCGGGATCCAGGGGTTGTGCACCTTGAGGTGCTCACCGATGTCCCCCTGCTCGTAGACGATCGGCTCCTTTCCCTCGACGAGGATGCCGTAGCGCAGCCCTGGCTTCAGTCGGTTCCAACCGGGCGTCAACGTGGACGAGATGTAGCGCAGGTTCTCGTCGTACATGCAGAGGATCGCGCCCAGGTTGTGGCGCTTCATCGCGTCACGCGCACGGCTGAGACGCCACTCACGCACTTGCTGCCAGTTGATCCCCTCCTTCCAGTCCGAGGACATGCCGCCGAATGCTTCCTTCATCGATGTGCCTTTCTCGCTGCCGGTCTTCGCGACTAGATCTCGCCTGCAGGTGAACCCTCGTAGCGGTGCTTCGCGGATGCGCCCCGGAAACTGACGAACACGGTGGCGCCCTCCGGGTACTCAAACGGCCCATGGGGCTCTTCCCCGCTGGCCCAGCAGTAGTCCCCCGGGCGCAGTGGCTCCCCGTTCGCGATCTGGAGACCCTCGAGGACGACGATTGAGTGGCTGCTGTCGTGGTTGTGCAGCGGTTCGACGTAGCCCGGTGGGAACTTCACCAGCATGTCCGAGTGCTGCGTCTCGGGGTCGGAGTAGAGGACCTTGACCTTGACGCCGTGGCCCAGGCTCAGGATGTCGGTGTCGTCCTGCCATTCAAGATCCCAGCGATGCGCGGTCGCAAATGCCTTGCCCATGTGCCGATTCCTTTCGACGGTCAAGCCTGCAGCGTGACCTTCAATGCCGTCGGGTCGTTCAGCGCCTCGAACGCCTGCGCCACCTCGTCGAGCGCGAACCCGTGTGTCCACAGCGGCCGCAGCTGCACGATGTCGCTGGCCGCGAGGCGGATGGCCTCGTCGTAGTCGCTTGCTGTGGCGGCCCGCGGATTCCGCAGCGTCAACTCCTTGTAGTACAGGTCGTAGAACGGCAATGCATCCGCCTTCGATGCGGTGATCGTGCCGAACAGGCATACCGTCGCCCCGATCCCGGCCAGGCTGATCGCCTGCGCGAGTGTGCCGGTGGTCCCGACGGCCTCGACGACGACATCTGCGCCGTTGCCGCTGGTGACGTCCGCGACGACGTCCGCAGCCTGATCAGGTGTCGCGACCGCGATCGCCCCCAGTTCTTTGGCAAGTTCCTGCTTCCACGCTGCCCGCGTGACGCCGACCACTCGCTCGATGCCGCGGGCGCGCAGCAGCTGCAGCATCAGGAACCCGGACACGCCAAGGCCCACGACCACCGCCGTCTGTCCTGGGAACACCTCGATCATGTGCTGTGCGTGGACGCATGTGCCCAGGACCTGCAACGACGATGAGGCTTCGGATGACACGCCATCCGGCACGACATGCAGCTGCCGCTCGCCGATGGCGAGCAGTTCGGCGAATCCGCCATCCACGTCGCGGCCCAGCAACGCGCCGTTGGAACAGCGGTGCGGGGCGCCACGTCGGCACTCGCGGCAGTGGCCACAGGAGAGCGAAGGGTTCACCATCACCCGCTGCCCCGCCGAGACCAGTCCGAGCGGACCGGGCTCCACAACGAAGCCGACGAGCTCGTGGCCCAAGATGCGTGGGCGCTCGACGGGCACCGTTCCCTGCAGAACCTTGACATCCGTGCCGCACAGCCCCATGCGTTCGAGCGCTACCAGCGCCTGGTCCTCGACGTACGGGGACGGCACGTCGAGCACCTCGACGGTGCCTGGGGTGGTGGTGATCGCCGCTTTCACGCCAGTGTCTCCGGAACGTGGGTAGGGTCAGGTCGTTGCACGTTGTGCGCGTCGCCCCATGCGTGCAATCGGAAGCGCGTTTGCGTCGGCGGGCAGGCATTCATCCGATGAACCGTCCGCCGGTGACGTCGATCGTCGCGCCCGTCACATACGACGCGCCCGGTGAGGCCAGAAACAGCACGACGTCGGCCACCTCCGTCGCCTGAGCGGGACGCCCGATCGGCGTCGCCGCCAGGATCTCGTCCATGCGGTGGGCGTGCAACTTCTCCACCCGCGGGGACAGGACGACACCCGGCGCCACCGCGTTCACCGTCACACCCAGGGGCGCGAGCTCCAGCGCGAGCCCGCGAGTCAACCCGATGACGCCGGCCTTGGCGGCGTTGTACGCGTGCGAAATCCCGGCGGCAGCCGTGCGCCCCGCCATCGAGGAGATGTTGACGATCCGCCCGTAGCCCGCGGACTTCATCGCGGGGACAGCGGCGCGGCAACACAGGTAGGTGCTCGTCAGGTTCCACGCCAGGACCTCGTCCCATTCGTCGCGGGGGAGGTCCTCGATCAGCGGGGCGCGCGTGAACCCGCCGGCGCCGTTGACGAGCACGTCGAGGCGGTTGAAGCGCTCGAGCGCCGCGCCGAACACCGCTGCGACGCCTACCTCGTCGGTGGCATCGGCCGCGTGCGCGACGACGCCGTCGCCGATGTGCTGCGCGGCTGAGCGTGCCCCCTCCGCGTCGCGGTCGACGAGCATCACCGACGCCCCGTCCGCGACGAGCCGCTCGACACACGCCAGCCCGATCCCGGCCGCACCGCCGGTCACGACGGCCACCTGGCCGCGAAGTGAGTCGCTCAACGCACCGTTCCATCCGCCGCGTCGGCACCCAATCCGGCCAGACCCGCAAGCACACCGGCAACCGCCGCACCGTCCTGCTTGCCGCGGCCCTGGCCCATAGCCGCGGCGTAGAGTTGCGCGCTCATGGCGAGCAGCGGCACCGGGCAGTCGAGGTCCGCGGCGAACTCGCTGATCAGCCCGAGATCCTTCTTGAAGATCTCGATGTTGGCGGTCGAATCCGCGTAGGTCCCGCCGGCCATGACGGGGCCGCGTACCTCGAACATCCGCGACGTGCCCGCACCCTGTCCGATGACCTCCAGCACCGTGTCCAGATCCAGGCCTGCCCGCCGCGCAAGGGTGATCGCCTCGGCGGCCGCCACGTTGTGGATGGTGACCAGCAGGTTGGCGATGAACTTGATGCGCATACCGGTGCCGAAGGGGCCGACGTAGTACTGCGCGCGGCTGAAACCCCGCAGAACGTCGAGGCTGCGGTCGTACGCTCGGCGGTCACCGCTGGCATAGACGGCGATGTCACCGCGCAGCGCCTGGGTCCCGGTCCCACTCACGGGACAGTCCAGGACGGTGAACCGCCCCTCGAGCCGTTCCGCCGCCGCCTCTTTCGCCGCGATCGCGAGCGTGCCCATCTCCAGTACGACACCGTCGCGGGCCGCCGACCCTGCCAGATCGGCGGCTACGGCCTCCAACGCGGCCGACGAGGGCAGTGAGGTGATCACGACGGGCGCGGCCTGGGCCACCGCGACGGCCGACTCCACCGCACGTCCGCCGAGGTCGTTCAAGGCCGTCGCGCGGACGGGGTCGCGGTCGTAGCCCACGACGTCGAACCCGGATTGCCGCAGATTGGCCGCAAAGGCCGAGCCCATGTTGCCGAGCCCGATCACGCCGACGGCGTCGCCCACTTCTCCTCCTCGTCGGGTGGCATTCTCTCG
>WHTG01000204.1 GCA_009377835.1 Nitriliruptorales bacterium | reverse complement strand
GTACCAGATCCATGCCTCGGGGTTGATCGGCTCGCCGACGCTGCCCAGCAGCCGCAGGCTCGACAGGTCGTGGGCTGCGGGAAAGTCGGTGCCCCACTTCATGAACGAGCGGATGGCGGTCGGCGCCGTGTACATGATCGTCACCCCGTACCGCTCGACGATCTCCCAGAAGCGGTCCTTGCCGGGGTGGTCGGGCGCCCCCTCGTACATCACCGACGTCGCACGGTTGGCCAGCGGCCCGTACACGATGTAACTGTGCCCGGTGACCCATCCGATGTCGGCAGCGCACCAGTACACGTCTCGGTCGGGCTTCAGGTCGAACACCAGCCGGTGCGTCGCCGCGACGTGGGTGAGGTAGCCACCCGTCGTGTGGACGATGCCCTTGGGCTTCCCCGTCGTGCCGGACGTGTAGAGGATGTACAGGACGTCCTCGGCGTCCATCGGCTCCGGAGGGCAGTCGGTCGACTGACCGTCTACGACGTCGTCGTACTAGTGGTCGCGACCGTCGCGGAACGGCACATCCTCACTGGTTCGCCGCACCACGACACAGGTCCGTACCCGGTCGGTGGCGTCCATCGCCTTGTCGGCGTTCTCCTTCAGGGAGACGACGTTGCCCTTGCGATACGACCCGTCCGCGGTGATCAGCACATGCACATCCGCGTCGTCGATCCGGTCCGTCAGCGCCCTGCTCGAGAACCCCGCGAACACCACGGAGTGGATGGCACCGATGCGCGCGCACGCCAGCATCGAGACCGGCAGCTCGGGGATCATCGGCAGGTAGATCGCGACGCGGTCGCCCTTGGACACGCCCAGTCGCCTGAGAGCGTTGGCGAACCGCGCGACCTCGTTCCGCAGGTCCGCGTAGGTCAGCGTGCGGGTGTCGCCGGGCTCGCCCTCCCAGTGGTAGGCGACCTGGTCGCCGTGGCCGTCGTCGACGTGCCGGTCCAGGCAGTTGTCCGCCACGTTGAGCCGCCCACCCACGAACCACTTGGCGTGCGGCGGATCCCACTCGCAGACCGTGTCCCAGGCCTTCATCCAGCGCAGCCGCTCCGCATGTGACGCCCACCACCGCTGGTGGTCCTCCGCCTCGTCGTACACGGCGGCGTCGCGCACGTTCGCCTCGGCGGCGAAGCCCTCAGGCGGTGGGAACGTGCGTCCCTCCCGGTACAGGGTCGCGATGGTCGGTTCGGTCATCCCGTGCCTCCCCTCGCTCGGGCGCCCCCGAGTTACGTCCGGTCGGATCTGCCGGTCGCCACCGCGGCCGGCACCGCGCGCCGCGCAGCCGGGTAGCGGATGCTCTCGATCATCTCGCGCAGGTGCGCCGGCGGAGGCGGCGTCATCTTCGAGACGGCGATCGTCACGAGGAAGTTCAGCAGCGCCCCGATCGCCCCGATGCCCTCCGGGCTGATGCCCAGCACGTGCGGCCAGCCCAGGTACAGCGTGCCGATCATGTAGACGGTCGTGAACGTCAGGCCGGTCAGCAGCCCGGCTGCGGCGCCCTGCGCGTTGCAGCGCTTCCAGAAGATGCCCAGCACGATGATCGGGAAGAAGCTGGACGCGGCCAAGCCGAAGGCGAACGCCACGATCTGGGCCACGAACCCCGGCGGGTTCACCCCGAAGAACCCGGCGACCAGCACCCCGGCGCCCATGGCGATCCGCCCGACGCGCAGCTGCTCACGCTCGCTCGCTCCGGTCTTGAAGCGCCGGAAGTACACGTCGTGCGACACCGAACTGGAGATCACCAGCAGCAGGCCGGCCGCGGTGGACATCGCTGCCGCCAGGCCACCCGCGGCGACCAGGCCGACGATCGGCGCGGGCAACCCTGCGATCTCGGGCGTTGCCAGCACCAGAATGTCGTTGTCGACGGTCAGGTCCGCTCCGTCGGCCGGGTTGTTGCTCACGGAGTCGATGACGTCGATGCCCTCGGCGATGGTGACGAGACCGGTGGCCTCCCAGTTGCCGATCCACTGGGGCAACTGATCGATCGGCTGGCCGTCGACGCCCTCGAGCAGGTTGTACTTCGAGAACACGCCGATGGCAGGCGCGGTCGTGTACAGCAGCGCGATGAACAACAGGGCCCAGAACGCCGAGTAGCGCGCACCGCGGACGGTCCTGGTCGTGTAGAACCGGATGATGACGTGCGGCAGGCCGGCCGTGCCGATCATCAGCGACAGCGTGACGAGGAACACGTCGATCTGCGGCCGGGCGGTGAACGGCTCGGTGTAGTTGGGGAGCCCGAACTGCACCGACAGGGCGTTCAGCTCGTTGAGCAGCGTCCCGAAGGTCACCTGTGGGACGGGGAAGCCCGTCAGCCGCTGCGCGATCGCGAACCCCGGGATGAGGTACGCGACGATGAGCACTGAGTACTGCGCCACCTGGGTCCAGGTGATGCCCTTCATCCCTCCCAGCACCGCGTACGTGAAAATGATGGCCATGGCGACGGCCACGCCACCGGGGATCGGCAGACCCAGGAAGCGGCTGAAGACGATCCCGCCGCCCCGCATCTGGCCCACCACGTAGGTGAAGGAGACGAAGATCGCGGCCCCCGCGGCCATCGTGCGGACCAGCTCGCTGTAGCGGTCGCCGACGTACTCCGGGACCGTGAACTTCCCCCACTTGCGGAGGTACGGGGCTAACAGCAGAGCGAGCAGCACGTAGCCCCCCGTCCACCCCATGAGGTAGATCGCTCCGTCGTAGCCCAGGAAGGCGACGAGCCCCGCCATCGAGATGAACGACGCGGCGGACATCCAGTCGGCCGCGACCGCGGCCCCGTTGGCGACGGTGGGGATGCCTTGACCCGCGACGTAGAAGCCGGACGTCTCCCGCACCCGGCTACGCCACGCGATGTAGATGTACAGGCCGAAGGACAGGAGAATGAACAGGAACGTCCAGAACTGGATCGGCGTCACCGGACGTCCTCCTCCTCGTCACGCTCGTCGACGCCGAACTCCTGGTCGAGACGATCCATCCGGACCGCGTAGACCAGGATCAGCAGGACGAACACGTAGATCGACCCCTGCTGCGCGAACCAGAACCCCAAGGGGAACCCCCCGATCACGATGTTGTTCAGGGGCTCGACGAGGAGGATCCCGAGCACGTAGGACACCAGGAACCAGATGGACAGCAGAAGGACCATCAGGCGCAGGTTGCGGCGCCAGTACTCCTCCTGCCAGGAGTCGTCGCCGGGCGGCGGTTGCGGTACGGGGCGCCGGGTGTCGGCCATGCCAACCTCCTCGTGCGGGACGCTGCGGGACCGGTCGCCGGCCCATCGTGGGGAGTAAGACGCGCTGAGGGGGGCCCCGGCAAGCGGTGATCGCGTGAGCGGGCGCAGGCGCGGGCCGGGCGGTCAGGACGCCGCCCCCGACGGCGCCGCTGCCCCGGACCTACCGTTCGCCGCCGCCTGCTGACCGCCGGCAGCCCCGCGGGGCCCGCTCACGGATACGTGCTCCCCGCCGGTGGGCAGAGGCCGCTACCGTCGACTCCATGACGGCCGCCACGACGACGAAGCCCCGCACCCAACGCTGGCCCTACGCCGGCCAGGGGCAGAAGCACCTACTGATCGGGGCGGGCCTGATCGTCTTCGGGTCGCTGCTCCCGTGGGTGATGACGCCCTTCGGGAACCTGTCGGGTGTCCGCGGGGCGGGGCTGTGGACGTTGTGCCTGGGGATGCTGGGTATCCCGGGTGCCGTCCTGCGTCGGCGGGCCGCCGTGTTGTGGCACGCCGTGGTCGTGGCTGCGCCGGCGGTGGTGCTGCCCGCCTGGCAGCTGGCGCGGCTGGTGGAGCTCAACCTGCAGGCCGGGACGTTCGGAGCGGCCGTGCCCGGCATCGGGCTCGTGCTCACATTCGGCGGCGGTGCGTTGGCCGGCAGGGCAGCCTGGCGCTTGCGCGCGTAGGAGGATACGGGTCGGGATACCGAGTCCGTCCGTGGGGCTGACGGCGCACCTCGGCTCCCGGTAACGTCACCCGAGTGGACGCCGAGGAATCACCCCCACCAGCGGAGTTCGGCCCCGCAGCGCTCGACGAGTTCGACGCCCCGGCCGAGGTGGATGCGGCATTCCGCACCCAGCGCCGCGTCGCCGCAGCGTACTTCCTGATCTTCGTCGCGGTGCTGCTGTCGCCGCCGTCACTGGCCCTGGTGCTGGAGTGGTGGGCGGAAGGCCGGCTGTTCGGGGGGATGACACCCGGCTTCGCCTTCGTGGGGATCGGCCTGTACATCTTCTTCTTCCTCATGTCGGTCGCCGCGGCGACGCTCGCCAACGCGGTGGAGGACCGGATGCTCGGCGGCCGGGAGTGGGACGCGCAGGCAGAGGAGGAGCGCGGGTGACCAGCGTCGGCGCGATCAGCCTGGCGGCGATCGGCAGCTTCGTCGTCGTGCTGCTCGTCCTGGTCCGCCGGCGTGGCGTGACGACCCTGGACTACTACCTGGCGGGACGCCGCATCGGGGTGGCGACCAACGCGTCGGCCATCTGCGGGGACTACTTCTCGGCTGCCTCGTTCCTGGGTGTGGCCGCTGCGGTCTACGCCTCCGGCCTGGACGGCGTGTGGTACGCGACCGGGTTCGCGGCGGGCTTTGTCCCCGTCGGGTTGTTCATCGCCGCGCCACTGCGGCGCTTCGGCGAGTTCTCGCTGCCCGACTTCCTCGGTCAGCGACTCGACAGCGACGCGGCCAGGATCGGCGCCGTCGTCGTCGTACAGCTCGTCATCGTCTGCTACCTCGTGCCCCAGGCCGTCGGGAACGGGCTCACGTGGGAGCTGCTCGTCGGGGTCGGGATGTTCGGGCTGTCGGCCTACGACACCGGCGTCGCCGTCACCAGCGTGGCCATCGCCGGATTCGTCATGTTCGGTGGCATGCGCGGAACCACCTGGACGCAGGCGCTGCAGTTCCTGTTCCTCCTCAGCGTCCTGGCGTGGCTGACCGGCGCGGCCATCGCCTCCGGCTTCGCATACGGCCCGTCGGTCGCCAGGCTCGGCGCCGAGCCGCTGCGCAACCCCGTCGAGACTGAGGACGGCTGGCAGCTGCAGGTGCAGTCCAGCGCCCTGAGACCGGACGAACCCGCACGCTTCGACCGTCCCGGGGCGCGCTACGACAGCATCGGCCAGTTCGCTCTCGTCCTGACGCTCATGCTCGGCACGGCCGGCCTGCCACACGTCATGAACCGCTACTTCACGTCGACCTCGGGGCGCGCGGCGCGGATGACGACGGTGTGGGTGCTGGGGCTCGCCGGC
>WHTG01000017.1 GCA_009377835.1 Nitriliruptorales bacterium | reverse complement strand
GCGGTAGCCGACCGCGTCGAACCGGACGACGACGACTTCGCCGTCGACGCGCTGCACCGAGCCGTCGCCCCACTCCGGATGGCGCACCGGCTGACCGGGCACGAAGGGTCCGCCGCGGTCGGCTTCGACGCGCTCCGCCTCGCGGTCGCTGTCCCAGTCCGACGTCTCGCGTTGCTCCGCGATGCGCAGGCAGTTGTCGCAGCGCAAGCACAGTTCGCCGTGGTATTCGTCACCGAGGTAGTTCAGGAGGTACCGGCGGCGACAGGTGTTGGACTCGGCGTAGGACGCGACCATCTCCAGGCGCGACGTCTCGACCTCGGCCTGTTTCGCGTAATGCGCGGCGAGCGACTCCATCGCCGTGGCGGCGTCGCCCTCGAAGCGGATGCCCGACTTGGACTGCGTGATGCAACCCAGGCGGTCCAGGTCCTCAAGGAGCGCGACGACGCCTGACCGGGCGACCTCGGCGACCTCTGCGATATGGGTGACGATGTCGTTGTGCGTCGCCTTCTCCATGCGCGACAGCAGCAGCATCATCTTTGCCAGCGTGGTCTCGGAAGGGCGGCTGCGGCGGTGGAGGTGGTGGTGGACGGACTGGTCCTCCGGCCGGTACAGCAGGATGCAGTCCGACGGCTCGCCGTCGCGCCCCGCCCGCCCCGCCTCCTGCCAGTAGGACTCGAGCGAGTCCGGCATGGTGCGGTGTACCACCGCCCGGATGTCGGCCTTGTCGATCCCCATGCCGAACGCGCTGGTGGCGCAGAGCACGTCAAGCCCGCCGTACTCGGAGTCCTCGAGGAACGCCCGCTGCACCTCCTCGCGCAGCGCACCATCCATGCCGCCGTGGTAGTGGCCGGCGTTGATCCCCAGCTCCAGCAGGGCGAGCGCCGTCTCCTCGGATTCCCGTCGCGTCGTGCAGTAGACGACGACGGACGAGCCCGCGTACTGCGTGAGGAGCTTCGCCAGCTGGCGTTCGCGGCGATCCGGGTCCGTCACCCGGACCACGCCGAAGTACAGGTTCGTGCGGTCGAAGCCGCGGGCGACGGTCTCGGGGTCGCGCAGCTTCAGCTCGCGCGCGACGTCTGTGCGGACCGCCTCGGGGGCGGTTGCCGTCAGCGCCAGGATCGGCGGTCGGCCCATCGCGCGCGCCGACGCCGCAAGTTCGCGGTACGCCGGCCGGAAATCAAAGCCCCACTCCGAGATGCAATGCGCCTCGTCGACGACGAACAGGTCGATCTTCGACGCTCGCAGCGCACGGCGGACGTCGTCGCGGGCGAGCTGCTCCGGAGTCGAGAACAGGAAGTCGAGGGTGCCGGCGCGCAGTTCGTCCAGCAGACGAGCCCGGTCGTCCCCTCGCACGGCGCCGGTGAGGGACGCGACGCGTTGCGGGTGAGCCGACTCCTCGTCGGAAAGGCGGCGTACCTGGTCCTGCATCAGGGCGATGAGCGGCGTCGCCACGACGGTGGTGCCCTGCAACAACGCGCCCGCGAGTTGGTAGACAAGCGTTTTTCCCCCGCCGGTCGGCAACACGGCGACGACATCACGGCCCTGGAGGACCGCGGCGAGCGCCTCCTTCTGCCCCGGGCGGAAGTACGGGTGTTCGGGAAAGTGCGCCGACAACGCGGTATCGAGATCGATCAGCGGAGCACCTCGGATTCGAGCGAGCGACGGTCTTGAGGATCCGGGACCCGAGTGACCGTCCACCCGCGAAAGGGACGAAGGACGTGTTTGGGCTCCCGGGTCCGGGGGTGCCTGCTGCGTCCTGGTTTGTACCCCGCATCCCACGCATCGAACACGCGGATATAGCCTGGCCGAATGGGCGTGTCACCCGAGTTTCGCCCCATGCCCCCCCGCGCGTGGGGTGCCGCCGCGGGAGTGGTCGGCGCCGGGGTGGCTCTGGCCGTAGCGGAAATGGCGGCGGGGGTGTCGACGAGCGCCGCCTCGCCGATCGTCGCCGTCGGCGACATCGTGGTGGACAATGTGCCGCCGTGGTTGAAGGACGCCGCGATCCGCGTGTTCGGCCAGTCCGACAAGGCGGCGCTGATCGTCGGGACACTGCTGGCAGCGTTGCTGGTGGGTGCACTAATCGGCCTTCTCGGGCGCCGGCGGTTCCGGTTGGCTGCCGCGGCGCTGGCTGCGTTCGGCCTGATCGGCGTGGCCGCCGCGGCCGGTGATCCGCGTGCTGCGCTCGTTCCGTCGGCGGCGGCCGTGGTGACCGGTGTGCTGGCGGGCGCAGCGGTCTTGTGGCGACTGCTTGCCCTGGCCGGCGAGGGGGTGGGCTCCGGTGACGCAGGCGGGGCAGCGCAAGGGCGACGCCGCTTCCTGCGGCTCCTTTCGTCCGCGGCTGTCCTGGCGGCGGTGGTTGGCTGGGCCGGGACCTCGCTGCGGGTCCGGACGGTGGCGTCCGCGAGCCGGGCGAGGCTGCGACCGCCGGCGCCGCGCGCGCCGGCGCCGTCGGAGCCCGCCGGCGCAGATCTTGGCATCAGTGACCTCGAGCCCTTCACCACACCAAACGAGACCTTCTACAGAATCGACACGGCGCTGTCCGTTCCACGCGTGGACGTCGAGACCTGGCGACTACGGGTGACCGGCATGGTCGACCGCCCCCTGGAGTGGTCGTTCGACGATCTGGTCTCGCAGGGGCTGGAAGAGCACTGGGTGACGCTGTGTTGCGTTTCCAACGAGGTCGGTGGGCGACTCATCGGCAACGCGCGGTGGAGCGGCGTCCTGCTGCGCGACGTGCTGAGCCTCGCCGGGGTGCGGGTTGACGCGACGCAGATCGTCGGTCGGTCCGTCGACGGGTGGACCGCCGGCTTCCCCACCGACGTTGCCCGCGACGGCCGGGCGGCGCTCATCGCGGTGACGATGAACGGCGAGCCCCTGCCGATCGAGCACGGCTTCCCGGCGCGTCTGGTGGTCCCCGGGCTGTACGGCTACGTCTCCGCCACGAAGTGGTTGTCGGAGATCGAGTTGACGACGTGGGACGCATACGACGCGTATTGGATCCCACGCGGTTGGTCCAAGGAGGGGCCGGTGAAGACCCAGTCGCGGATCGACGCGCCGCGGCCGGGTGCGGTCGACGCCGGCCGCGTCAGCGTCGCGGGTATCGCGTGGGCGCAACGCCGCGGCATCGAGCGCGTCGAGGTGCAGGTCGACGAGGGGCCGTGGAACGAGGCACGCCTGGCGGACGTCCCCAACGTCGACACGTGGCGGCAGTGGGTGTGGGAGTGGGACGCCGACCCGGGTGACCACGTCCTGCAGGTCCGCGCCACCGACCGTGAAGGGGACACCCAGACCGCCGAGTTCCGGCCGCCGGCGCCCGACGGAGCGACCGGCTACCACCGGGTCGGTGTCCAGGTCCACTGACCCACTGGGTGGGCTTAGGATCAGCCGGAGGGCCATGAGAGGGGAGCACCCGTGGAGTTCGCGTTCACTGACAAGATGAGAGGCCTGCAGGACCAGGTGCGCGCGTTCATGGAGGATGAAGTCCTGCCGGCTGAGCCCCTGTACCGCGACCAGGTCCACGCATCGGGTAACCCGTACCACCACCCGCAGGTCATGGAGGACCTGAAGGACAAGGCGCGCTCAGCCGGCCTGTGGAACCTCTTCCTTCCGGACCCCGAGTGGGGCGCCGGGCTGTCGAATCTCGAGTATGCGCCGCTGGCGGAGCTGATGGGGCGCAGCGTCATCGGTCCGGAGGCGTTCAACTGCAGCGCGCCCGACACCGGCAACATGGAGGTCCTGACGCAGTTCGGCACGCGGGCACAGCAGGAGGAATGGCTGGTTCCCCTGCTGGCGGGGGAGATCCGGTCGTGCTTCTCGATGACCGAGCCGGAAGTGGCCAGTTCCGATGCCCGCAACATCCAGTCGCGAATCGAACGCGACGGAGACCAGTACGTCATCAACGGCCGCAAGTGGTGGACGTCAGGCGCCGCGCGCGAACGCTGCAAGATCAGCATTTTCATGGGCAAAACGGATCCCGACGGAGAGCCGTACCGCCAGCAGTCCATGATCCTGGTACCGCTGGACACGCGTGGTGTCGAGCACGTACGCAACCTCTCGGTGTTCGGCTACGACGAGGGCGAAGGCCACAGCGAGATGACCTTCACCGATGTGCGGGTGCCGGTCTCGAACCTGCTTCAGGAGGAGGGGGATGGGTTCCGCATCGCCCAGGGCCGCCTTGGGCCCGGCAGGATCCACCACTGCATGCGCCTGATTGGGATGGCGGAACGGGCGGTGGAGCTGATGTGCCGGCGGGTCGTCCAGAGAACCGCGTTCGGCAAGCCGCTGGCCCGCCAGGGTGTGATCCAGAACTGGATCGCCGAATCCCGCTGCGAGATCGAGCAAGCAAGGCTGCTCGTGCTGAAGGCCGCCTGGATGATGGACACCGTCGGCAACAAGGCGGCCAAGGCGGAAATCGCCATGATCAAGATCGTCGCGCCGCGCATGGCCCAACAGGTCATCGATCGCGCCATCCAGGCGTTCGGAGGCGCCGGCGTTTCACAGGACACGCCGCTGGCCCAGCACTACGCGCACGCCCGAACGCTGCGCCTCGCCGACGGGCCGGACGAGGTGCACCTCATGAGCCTGGCCAAGCAGGAGCTGTTCCGGCGCGTGCCGCACGAGGGCTGAGACCGGGTCCACCCGGACATGTGGTGCGTGCTGCAGTTAGCGTCGTGCTATAGCATTCTTCGCAAGACGCCCAGACCACGCGTCACAACGATCGCGCCCAGCAGGCGCAATCCACATCTCGCGCCACCGATGTGAGTCGGCCGCACACATCCCATGTGAGGGTGCGCCGACCACGGTGAGCCGCGACAGGCACTGCGTCTAGTGCCAGGCCCGGGAAGGCACCGGGCTGCGAACGCACCCACGGCACCGCAGGTGTCGACGCGCGTTCGTTTTCCCGCACCGCGACCATCGAGGATGAATGTCTGGCAACACTGTGCAGTCCAGGTCCACTGCGCCCCGTCGAATCCGCGCAGGTGTCACCGTCGCCGCGCTGGCGGTCGGAATGATTGCCGCCGGCCCCGGCGTGGGGCTCGCGGCAGAGCGCTACAAGGTGTCCGAGGGCGACACGCTCGCCACGATCGCCAAGGGGTTCGGCTACGACAGCGAGAATGCCTGGCGGCGGATCTACGACGCCAATCCGAAAATCGACAACCCCGACCTCATCGTGCCGGGGCAGAAGCTGAAGGTCCCGGAAAAGGGCGAACACGTCAAACGCCGGTCCCTGCCCGCGACGCAGGTCACGCCGCGGTCCGCCTCGTCGGGCACGGAGACAACGCCAACCGCGGCCTCCGCACCCGCTGCGGGGTCAGGCAGCGTGTGGACGCAACTCGCCGCATGCGAGTCCGGCGGCAACTGGGCCGCGAACACCGGCAACGGCTACTACGGCGGCCTGCAGTTCTCGCTGTCCAGCTGGCGCGGCGTCGGCGGTACCGGTTATCCGCACGAGGCCAGCGCCTCGACGCAGATCGCGATGGCTCAGCGGTTGCAGTCCAGCCAGGGTTGGAGCGCGTGGCCCAGCTGCGCAGCCGCGCTCGGACTGAACTAGTAGACGCAACGCAGTGCACGCACGGCGCCTCATCCCTGCGGGGGTGGGGCGCCTGCTCTTGCGCCGATTTTCCCCCGGAGGGGATTACCACCACAGGATCGCACCTGCTCGAAGCGGCGCGGACGGCTACTCGCTGAGCCAGTCACGCCGCCGACGGTCGCGGCCGCGGCGCTCCACGCGCAGTCCGTCACGCACCGGCGGACCAGCGGCGGCCAGGACTTCGATGATCTCGTCACCGATGAGTTCGTCACCATCCAGCAGCGCGTCGCGCAGAGCCTCGACCAGGTGGCGGTTCGCCTCCAGCCAGGCCCGCGTGCGCGCTTTGGCCTGGGTCAGCAGCCGGTCGACCTCGGGCCGTGTCTGTGGGTCGGCCAGGACGCGCCCGACGAGGTTGGACGTGTTCAGCGCCCCGTTCTCGACCGCCGCGAGGGAGACCAGCGACCCGGCCATGCCAGCCGAACCGACCACCTCGCAGGCAACTTGCGTGGCATACGCCAGGTCGCCACCTGGTCCGGTGCCGGCCTCACCGAAGTACAGCTCCTCAGCGCACATGCCGCCCATGGCGATCTCGATCAAGGAGTGCATCTCGCTGCGCGTGCGGGTGTAGACCTCGTCAGGATCGCCGTGCGCCAGCAGTCCCAGCGATCCCGCGCGCTTCACGATGGACAGCACCTCGAGGCGTCGGGTGCCGGCGAGGTACGCCATCGTCGCGTGCCCGGCCTCGTGGGTGGCGACGGTGCGGCGCTCCAATTCGGTGTACTCCACGGGGTTCTTCAGCCCGACCTCGCCGGTGAGCCGGGCGTCCTGAACGTCGCCCCAGTTCAGCTCGTCGCGGCCGTGGCGCAGGGCGTTCACCAGGGCCTCGTCGAGGAGGTGCTCGACCATCACGGGGGTGTAGCCGAAGGTCTGCCCCGCCAGCTGATCGCGGCGGGCTGGTTCGTCAAGCTCGAGGTGGTGGGTCTTGCGCCCGAGGAAGTAGTCGATCAGCTCGCGGCGCGCCGCCTTGGCGGGCGGCTCGAACGCGAGCCGGCGGTCGAAGCGTCCGGGCCGAAGCAAGGCAGGGTCGAGGCTGTCGGCGCGGTTGGTCGCGGCGATGACGAGGATGTTGTTGTAGACGACCTTGCGCTTTTTCAGCTGCCGGTGCACCGGAAGGTATGCGTTGAGGATGTCGACGAGCTTGTTGGCGAGGCGGTCACCCAGCGGCGGGGTGTCGAAAGACTGCAGCTGGATGAGCAGCTCGTTGACCACGCCGCCGGTGCCTTCGGAGGAACCGAACTGGTTGACCTGGAGCCCGGCGCGGTTGCACGCCCGCAGCACGGCGGGGGAGAGGCTGGGCACCGGCGTCGCGTTCAACCCGTTGCGGGTCATGGCGATGGCGTCGATCTCCTCGATGAAGCCGATCGCCCCACCTTCGCGCCGAGCCGCCTTGCGCAGCTGTTTGAAGTAACTGCGGACCTTGCGGGCCGTCGCGCCGTACCACATCGACTGGAAGCTGGTGGCCGACACGAACAGGAACGGCACACCGGCTTCGCGTGCCAGGGCCTTCGCCAGGTGGGTCTTGCCCGTGCCCGGGGGGCCTTCGAACAGCAGGCCGCGCCGCGGGTTGCCACCCAGGCGGTCGCGGTAGATGGCGTAGCCGAGGAACGTGTTGAGCGTCTTCACGACCTCGTCGACGATCGTGTCGAGCCCCTTGACGTCGTCCAGGCCGACGTCGATCTGCTCCGGCCGGAAAAGGATGTGCGGTGACCGCCCTGACAGCAGTGGCATCGCCATGGCTGCGAACAGCGCGAGAATCAGCGCGATCGGGATCGCGTAGATCGGCCAGTCGGGCGGCAGCGACGGCTTCGTGAAGACGTTCAGCGGGTTCCCGGCGAGGATGCGCACCCACAGGTAGACGGCGACGGGCCCCAATGTCCACGCCAGGAAGGCGAGCCGCTGGCGGCGGGCGCGTTCCCGGGCCTGCCCGACATCGGCCGTCAGGACATCGATGAGTTCACCGCCGAGTCGCGCCGCGACCGTTCCCTGGCTCATTGCTTTCCCTTCGGCGCCCCGTCGCTCAAGCAGCGAAGCGGTGGCGACCATCGACTGGCGACAGTGAGTGCCCCGAAGCACGCGGCGTGCCGCCGGCGCGACCTCGAGGTCCTGAAAGTGTCGGCAGGCGCGGCGCGGACTTGATTGCCCCGGGGAAGTGTTACCCGCCGACGTCTTGAGATTCCAGTGGTCGAGCTGCAGGTCCGTTGAGCACCGTGCCATCCGGAGCGAAGCGCGACCCGTGGCACGGGCAGTCCCAGCTGCGTTCACCGTGGTTCCACTTCACCAGGCAGCCCATGTGGGTGCAGCGGGCGGATACGGCATGCAGCAACCCGCCGGGATCGCGGTAGGCGGCGACAGGGGTTCCGCCTCCGCCCACGACAGCCGCTTCTCCAGGGGCCAGGTCGTCGGTCGAGTCCGCTCCCTCCTTGGACAGGCGGTCACCGACGAAGTGTCCGGCGACTTTGACGTTTTCCTTGACAAACGCCGTCGCCGATCTGATCGGGTTGATCCGGTTGCTGTCGTACAGCGACGCCCACGGATTCTCGCGGCCCAGGATCGCGTCGCTGAGCAGCATCGCCGCGAGCGTCCCGTTGGTCATACCCCAGGCGGCGAACCCTGTCGCCGTGTAGAGGTGTTGCGTCATCCGGTTCAGCTTGCCGATGTACGGCAGGGCGTCGACCGGGTAGTAGTCCTGCGCCGACCAGCGGTACTCGTGGCCGAGCACCTCGAAGTGCTGCTCGGCCCACTCCTGCAGGCGCCGGTAGCACTCGTCCGTCCGCAATTCGGCACCCGTCTTGTGCTTCTCGCCGCTGACGATCAGCAGGGCGCCGTCTCCGTACGGCGTGGACCGTACCGAACGCGTGGGCGAACCGGCCGAGATGAACATCCCGTCGGGCACCGCGGAGCCCGGAACACGCACCGTCACGACATGCTCCCGGTACGGGTGCGCCCTGGCGAAGAAAAGCCCCCTGTCCAGGAACGGCAACTGTGTGGCGACGATCACGTCCCGCGCGGTGACGTCCCCGTCGGTGGTCTCGATCCTGCACGGCGATCCGTCGCTGACGCCCGTCGCGCGTGTGTTCTCCAGAATGAAGCTGCCGTCCCCGTCGATGTTGCGGGCGAGGTGCAGCAGGTACTTGCGTGGATGGAACTGCGCCTGGTTGCGTTGCCGCAGTGCCAGCGGGACGTCGAACGGCAGCGGCGTCGTCGACACCAGCTCGGTCGCCAGTCCCGCTGCAGCCGCTGCCTCGGCCTCCCGCTCGACAGAGGACACCTCCTCGTCGGAGGCGGCGAACACGTAGTTGTCCTTGCGCGCGAACTCGCAGTCGACGCCCTCGGCCTCGACCAGTGCTGCGAGGTACTCCAAGGCCGCAGTGTTCGACGCGGCGTACGCCCGCGCCGTCTCCTCGTCGTACTTCGAGGTCAGGCTGGAGTACCGGGTGCCCTGCCCGGCGCTGATCTTGGCGGTCGTGTAACCCGACACGCCCTCGGCCACACCGTGCATCTCGATGACCGCGACGGTCGACCCGGCCTTCTTGAGCAGGTCGGCGGCCGTGAGCCCGACCATGCCGGCGCCGATGACAGCCACGTCGACGGTGCGCTGCGCGGGTGCCGAACCAATGGGGTCCCGTGACGTCGACTCGATCCAGTACGACGCCTGGGTTCCGGGCAAGTCGGACACGGTGGCTCCTTGTCGTAAGCGGGTACCTCACCGTCAGCAGCCGGCACCGCCGGGCCGGCACACCTTCGACCACAGCCCATCGCATCGCAAGGGATCTCAGGAGACGCCATGGCAGAGGACTCGGTCCCGACGAAGTGGTACTGGTGCCTGCGCCACAACCGGGCGGAGTCCGTCGACCGCTGTGGGGCGGACCTGCTCATGGGGCCGTACGAGTCGCGGGAAGCCGCCGAGCGCTACGCGGAGACCGCGAAGGCGAGGGAAGACGCGTGGGAGGCTGAGGACGAGCGCTGGGAAGGAGCCTGACGGGCCACCGCCCGGAGAAACCGCCGGCCGCCGCTGCCTATGCTGCTGTCCCATGATCTGTGCGCCCGCACCATTTGCCGTTCGGTTGCGGAGGAGAACCTGGCGAACAACTGCGCGGTCGCCGCGGCCTGCAGCGACAGGGCTATCCGGTGTCGCTGGTCGTGAATCGTGACGCGCACAACTACATCGGTTGGCGTGACACGTTCGACCCACATCTGGTCGACTTGCTGACACAGGTGTGGCAGGCCTGAGAGGGGCAAGGTGAGGCAATGGCAACGAAGCACTTGCTCGGACTGCTGCTCGGCACGGAGGAGGACTGGTCCGGCGCCTTCGAGGCTCTGCTGTCGCGGGCGAGGTTGGACATCGTCGAGCACGGCGATCGTCACCAGTTCGAGTCCGAGCGGATCACGATCGAACCGTTCAACCTGCGCGCCCATCCGCGGTACGACCTCGTGATCGACCGTCTGGCCCACTGGTACTTCGTGCCGCGCGAATGGCTGAAGAAGATCGCGCTGATGAACGACGTGTACCTGCTGAACAACCCGTTCACGTTCCAGGCGATGGAGAAGCATGCCGCTTACTGCGCCATGATGCGGCTCGGCTTCAAGATCCCTGACACCTGGTTGATCCCCCACAAGAACCCGCCGCACAACGAGCGGTTCGCGTACACGGCAGAGCGCTACAACCAACCGTTCGACCTGGAGCAGGTGGCACAGACGATCGGGTACCCGCTGTACATGAAGCCGTTCGACGGCGGTGCCTGGGTCGGGGTCACCCGGATCGCCGATCGCGACGCGCTGCAGAAGGCGTACAACGAGTCCGGTGAGCGCCTGATGCACCTGCAGGCCGCGGTCGACGGCTTCGACGTGTTCGCCAGAAGCCTGTCCATCGGCGCGGAGACCATGGTCATGCGCTTCGACCCCGACCGGCCGCAGCACGACCGCTACCAGGTCGACCACGGCTTTCTCAAGCCGTCGGTCGGCGACGAGGTCGTCACCATCGGGCGGACCGTCAACGCCTTCTTCCGCTGGGAATTCAACTCGTGCGAGACCCTGGTCAAGGGCAACCAGGTGTACCCGATCGACTACGCCAATGCCTGCCCCGATGTCTCGCTGATCAGCCTGCACTACTACTTCCCGTGGGCCGTGAAGGCGCTGCTGAAGTGGTCCGTTTTCTGCGCGGTCTCGGGGCGACGGATGCCGATCAACCTCGACCTGCTGAGCTGGTTCACCGTCGGCGACTCCGACATGACGTACGACGAGAGGCTCGGCGAGTACCGCCGGCTCGCGGACGACTACTTCCAGCGGGACGACTACGAGGAGTTCTGCGTCCGCCACCTGGGGGCGATCGACGAGGTCATGCTCGAATACGTCCGCAGCAACGAATTCGACCGCTTGCTCGTGCGCGTGGTGCACGCGACGTTCCCCGTCCACGAGCACGAGCAGTTCGTCGAGCACTACCGCGGGCTGCTCAAGGCCTGGGCTGACGGCCGGTAGCCCGCCGCGTAGGGTTCACGGCCACTGACCCAAGCAGGAGGCGTCATGCGCAAGGACTTCGTGCTCATTCCGGACGACCAACCCGGTGTACTCGCACGACTCGGCGAGGCCGCAGGCAAAGCGGGGATCAACATCGAGGGCGTCAGCGCCTTCACCGGCCAGGGCAAAGGCGTGGTCCACGTCCTGGTCCCGGACGCGGAACAGGCGCTCGAGGCGCTGTCGGCCGCGGGGCTGGACGTCCGCGCAGCTCGTGACGTGATCGTGGTGGACATCGAGGACCGTCCGGGCGCGCTCGGAGAGTTCACCCGGCGTCTGGCCGACGAGAACATCAACGTCGAACAGGCGTATCTGGCGACCAACAACCGGTTGGTGCTGGCGGTCGACGACATCGACCGCGCGAGGATGTTGCTGCAGTAGCGGCCACTTCGCGCGGGCGTCTGGCGACGCCGTCGGGGCCATGCCCGGATATCCGCGGAAAATGGCCAATTTTGACGATGCGCCCGGGGCGATTTCGGCCGATATCTATTCCTGCACAGCCACTTTGAGCAGGAGGTGAGCGATGACCGCCACGGACCTTCTTCACCACGTGTTCTCGTGGGAGGCCACCAGCGGCGTCGAGCGGTTCGGCGACGAGCAGGTCAATCACGAGCGGGACGAGTAGCCCGCCGACAGATGTCCGCGTGCGCCACCCTGGCTACGCGCTGAGTTCGAACCACACCAACTTGCCCGCCACGAAGGCGCTGGTGCCCCAGGTGACGGCCATTGCCTCCATCAGCTGAAGCCCACGGCCGCCGGTTGCATCCAGATCCGGGTCGCGCAGGACGAGGGCTCCCCCGCCGACGTCCGCCACCTCCACCCGAAGGCGGTCCATGACCCTGCGGATGGTGACATTCACGGGTGAGCGGGCGTGGACCACCGCGTTGGTGACGAGTTCGGAGGTGAGCAGCAGCGCGGTGTCTCGCAGCCCCTCGAGGCGCCACTCGGCCAGTTGCTTGGACACGAATGTGCGCGCCGCCCGACCGCTCGCCGGGCTCGCAGGGAGGGTGATCTGCGCCCGCGCGAGGTCGTTGGCTCCCTGTTGCCGGAGCGCTTCGGGCGACGCTGCGTTGACCGGCCGCTCGGGCAGGTCGTCCAGCAGCACCAGCAGTTCCTCGACGAGCTGGTGCGGACTCAGGCCTTTCACCAGGTAGCCGGCGGCTCCGCGCGCTCGGGCCGTGGCCTCCATGTCCTCTGGGTCGAATCCGGATACGACGACGACGGTGCACCCGGGGACGGCGTTGCGGATGAGGGGCAAAGCCTCCAGGCCGGTGAGCACTGGCATCCCGAGATCGAGCAACGTCAGGTCCGGCTGGTGTGCCGCCGCCTCCTCGACCGCCTCCTGGCCGTTCGCCGCCGTGGCGACAACCTCGAAGCGCCCCGTCGCCTCCAGCGCCCGGCCAAGGAGGAAGCATAGGTCTGCCACGTCGTCGGCGACGACGACGCGAAACACCGAAGCGGTCGTCACCCTCCCCTCCGCCTTTCCCATCAGCCGCGCAGCCGCGCCGCACCTCAAAGGTGCGCTCCATGTCGCCGTCGTCGCGCTGACTGCAGGCGCGGGCGTCGGGCGGATGCCCGATCAGGGCAGCTTTGCCCAGAGCAGAGTGATCCAACCCGGACGGACCGGGTCATTTCCGAGATGACAAGAAAGGATTAGTCCTTCGGCGTCCTACGCTGCCGTGTATGAATGTCGCAGTGGTAGTGGACGGGTCCGCCCTTCAGCCGGCCCAGGTACTCGCTGTCGCGCGTGGTGCAGCACGGGTGGCGGTGGCGGAGAGCGTCGCGCCACGCATGGCAGCCGTGCGCCGGGTCGTTGAGGGCGCGCTTGACTCCGAGCAAGTGGTGTACGGCGTCACGACGGGCTTCGGCGCGTTGGCCGACACCGTCGTGCCACCCGACCAGGCAGCCGCGCTGCAGCATGCGCTGGTCCGCAGTCACGCTGCCGGCGTGGGGCCGGCCGTTGACGACGAGGTCGTGCGCGCCATGACGGTGTTGCGTGCACGCACGCTCGCGGCGGGGCACAGCGGCGTCCGTGCGGAGGTGGTGGACGCGATGGCGGCGGCGCTCAACGCCGGGCTGCGGCCGCTGGTTCCCCTCCACGGATCACTCGGCGCGAGTGGCGATCTGGCGCCTATGGCCCACGTCGCCGCGGCGCTGACCGGCGAGGGCTGGGTCGTCTCAGATGACGGCGCACATGCTGACGCCGCCCCCGCGCTCGAACTGGCGGGGCTGCAGCCACTTGCCCTGAGCGTCAAGGAGGGCCTGGCGCTGCTCAACGCGACCGAGGGGATGCTGGCGTGCCTGATCCTTGCGTGCGCCGACCTCGCCATGCTCGCGGACACGGCCGACGTGGTGTGCGCCCTGTCGGTCGAGGCCCTGCTGGGCACAGACCGCCCCTTCGCCGACCGGTTGCAGAAGCTGCGGCCCCACCCGGGACAGGCCCGGTCGGCGCAGAACCTGAGAACGCTGCTGGACGGCAGCGGCATCCTGGCATCGCACCGACACAGCCGGCACGCAGTGCAGGACGCGTATTCGCTGCGCTGCGCGCCGCAGGTGCACGGTGCCGCCCGCGACGCACTGGACTGGGGGGAAACCGTCCGCGACCGCGAACTTCAGTCGGTCGTCGACAACCCTGTCGTCTTCGACGACGGATCGGTTGAGTCGACGGGCAACTTCCACGGCGAACCCCTGGCGTTCGCCCTCGATCTACTGGCAATCGCCGCGGCCGAGCTGGGTTCGATCAGCGAGCGCCGGACCGACCGGCTGCTCGACCCGGCGCGCTCGCACGGGCTCCCGCCGTTCCTCGCACCCGAGGCCGGACTGAACTCGGGATTCATGCTGGCCCAGTACACGGCGGCGTCTCTGGTGGCCGAGAACCGGCGCCTGGCCGCACCCGCCAGCGCCGACTCCATCCCGACCTCCGGCATGCAGGAGGACCACGTGTCGATGGGCTGGTCGGCGGGGATGAAGTTGCGCACGGTCGTCCGCAACCTCCAGTCGATCCTGGCGATCGAGGCGCTGGTAGCCGCCGCGGGGCTGGAACTGCGGCTTGACCTGCTCCACGAGCAGGACGCGGGCGTCACCGCCAGCGACCGGACGGCGGCGGTTCTGGACCGCATCCGGTCGGTGGTCCAGCCGATGCGGCGGGACCGTTTTCTGGCCGCGGACATCGACAGCATGCGGGCGCTGGTCGCCGACGGAGCGCTGGTCGCAGCAGCGGACCTGGGGGCCTGAGCGTTAGGCTGCGCGCACCGGGTCCCAAAGGTTCGCTGATGACTCCGATGCAGTGCCGCGGATGGTTGCAGGAGGCCGCGCTGCGGTGCCTTCGCAACAACCTGCATCCCGATGTTGCCGAACGGCCCCAGGATCTGGTCGTGTACGGCGGGAGCGGCAAGGCAGCGCGGGACCCGCAGGCGCTGGCAGCCATCGAGCGCACGCTGATCGCCTTGCGCGACGACGAGACCCTCCTGGTCCAGTCGGGCAAACCTGTGGGTGTCTTCCGCACGTTCCCGCAGGCACCCAGAGTGCTCATAGCGAACTCCCTGCTGGTGCCCGACTGGGCCGACTGGGAGACCTTCTGGGAACTGGAAGCGGCTGGCCTGACGATGTACGGGCAGATGACTGCCGGCAGCTGGATCTACATCGGCACCCAGGGAATCCTGCAGGGGACGTTCCAGACGTTCTCCGCCGTCGCCGAACAGCGCTTCGGCGGGTCGCTGGTGGGCAAGGTCGTGCTGACGGCGGGACTGGGGGGAATGGGCGGCGCGCAGCCGCTTGCGGTCACGATGAACGGTGGGGTTGCGCTCTGTATCGAGGTCGATCCCGCACGCGCGGAGCGGCGGCTGGCGACCGGCTATCTCGACGAAGTCGCGCACGACCTCGACAGTGGTGTCCAGCGCGCGCTGGACGCGGCGCGCGACGGCCTCGCGCTGTCGGTCGGTGTCGTGGCAAACGCCGCGGATGCGCTTCCGGAGCTCCTTGCACGAGGCGTCGCCGTCGATGTCGTGACCGACCAGACGTCCGCGCACGACCCGCTCCACGGGTACATCCCGGCGGGATTGGACCTGGGCGCCGCCACCGAACTGCGCCGTCACAAGCCGCAGGAGTACGTGCAGCGCGCCCGCGCCTCGATGGCGCGCCACTGCGAGGCGATGGTCGGGTTCCTGCGCAACGGCGCCGACGTCTTCGACTACGGCAACAACCTGCGCGGTGAGGCGCAACTGGGCGGCTTCGACGATGCCTTCGCGTACCCGGGGTTCGTCCCCGCGTACATCCGGCCGCTGTTCTGCGAGGGCAAGGGACCGTTCCGGTGGGTCGCGCTGTCGGGTGACGCGGCCGACATCGCCGCGACGGATCGCGCGGTCGCCGAGGCCTTCCCCGACGACGAGCCCCTGCAGCGCTGGCTGCAGCTGGCGGACGAGCGGGTCGCGTTCCAGGGGTTGCCGGCGCGCATCTGCTGGCTGGGATACGGAGAACGCGCTGAAGCGGGTGCTCGGTTCAACGACCTCGTGCGGGACGGCAG
Organism: Nitriliruptorales bacterium; assembly: GCA_009377835.1. Taxonomy (GTDB): domain Bacteria; phylum Actinomycetota; class Nitriliruptoria; order Euzebyales; family Egibacteraceae; genus WHTG01. The sequence continues at coordinate 12,651 of WHTG01000017.1, read as the reverse complement.
GGTCCGTGCTCCGCTCGTCATCGGTCGGGACCATCTCGATGCCGGGTCCGTCGCCTCGCCGTTCCGCGAGACGGAGGCGATGGCCGACGGCAGCGACGCCATCGCCGACTGGCCGATCCTCAACGCCATGCTCAACGTGGCGTCTGGTGCGGCATGGGTCGCCGTTCATCACGGCGGAGGCGTTGGAATGGGTAAGTCCATCCACGCCGGAGCGCAGGTCGTGGCCGACGGCACCGACGACGCGACCGCACGCCTCGACCGTGTTCTGACCAACGATCCCGGTACCGGCGTGATGCGGCACGCCGACGCCGGCTACGACGGCGCACGAAAGGTCGCCGCCGACCGGGGTATCCACCTGCCGATGTTGCCGTCATCTGAGGCGCAACCATGAACCCAATCCAGTGGGTCGAGAACGTCCGCGAGGTGTTGACCGTTCAGCGGGTGTTCGGCGAGCCGATCGAACGTGACGGCGTGACCGTCATCCCGGTCGCCGCGATCGGCGGTGGCGGGGGAGGGGGATCGCAGCCCGCAGACGCAGGGAACGAGGCCGGTGGCGGCGGATTCGGCATGGGGGGGCGTCCCGTGGGCGTCTACGTCGTCGCTGACGGGAAGGTCACGTGGCAGCCTGCGTTCGACCTCACGCGCGTCGCGGTCATGGGGCAGATCGTGGCGCTGGGCATCGTCCTGGTGCTGCGCAGGCTCGTCCTCCGGCGTTCCAAGCGCCGGCGCTGACGGTTGCTCATCACGGGGATCGGCCGGCTGGTCACGAACGACCACGAACTCGGCCCCGGCCTTCTCGGCGTGGTCGATGGTGCCGCGGTCGTGGTGGACGGCGACCGCGTCGCGTGGGTGGGCCGTTCCAACGCGGTGCCCGAGGCCGCTGGAACGCGCCGGCTCGATGTCGGGGGAAGATGCGTGCTCCCGGGATTCGTCGACGCCCATACCCACCTGGTGTTCGCCGGCCACCGGGCCGCTGAGTTCGAGGCACGCATGGCAGGCGCGACGTACGACGGCGGTGGCATCACCGACACCGTCGAGCGGACCCGCGCGGCGTCGACCGAGGAACTGACGGAAGGCGCACGGCGGCTCGCGCGCGAGGCGCTGCGGTCAGGCACCACGACCCTGGAGGCCAAGTCCGGGTACGGACTGACGACACACGACGAGCGGCGGCTGCTCGACGTCGCCGCCGCGGTTGAGTCGACCGATACCCCGGCGATCGTCAGGACGTTCCTCGGCGCCCACGTCGTGCCCCTGGAGTTCGCCGGCGACGCCGACGCCTACCTTCAGGTCGTCACCGGCGAGATGCTCGACGCCTGTGCGCCCCTCGCGCAGTGGTGTGACGTCTTCTGCGAGCCCTCGGTGTTCGATGAGCCGGATGCGCGCCGGGTGCTCACCGCCGGCCGGGAACGGGGCCTGGGACTGCGGCTGCATGCCAACCAGCTGGCGCACGGGCCGGGGGCGCAGCTGGCAGCTGAACTGGGCGCCGCGTCCGCGGACCATCTCACCCACCTTGACGACCGGGACATCACGGCACTGGCCGAACGGGCCGTCGTCGCCACCCTGCTGCCCGCAGCCGAGTTCAGCACCCGCTCGCCCTATGCCCCCGCCCGCCGCCTGCTCGACGCGGGGGTGGAGGTGGCGCTGGCAACCGATTGCAATCCCGGCACCAGCTACACGACGAGCATGCCGTTCGTCATCACGCTGGCGTGCACCCAGCTGGGCCTCTCGCCTGACGAAGCGGTGCGCGCCGCGACCGTCGGCGGCGCCGCCGCCCTGCGGCTGTACGACGCGGGCCGAATCGCCCCTGGGTCCCGTGCCGACCTCGTCGTCCTCGATGCCCCGCAGCCTGTGCACCTGGCGTACCGTCCGGGTGTGGACCTGATCAACAGCGTCGTGCGCGCGGGCCGCGTCGTGCACCGGAAGGAACGCCGTGGATGATCCCCAGTGGCCCAGGGCCTCTGCGTGGCTGGCGGGCGGCGGTGCCGCGAGAGACGACGCGCCTTTGCTCGCCGTGCTGGGCGCGCCGCTGTCCCAGGCATCGATTTCGCCGTCGCAGGCGCATCTGACGCCGGACGCGATCCGCCGCGCCCTGCACCGTTATTCCACCCTCGCGGCCCGCGCCGGTGGTGCCACTGTGGCGCTGGACGAGATCGCCGTCGCCGATCTGGGCGATCTGGACCTGAGCGGGCTGGACAGCGCTGACGCACAGGCGCTGGTCGCTGCGGGCGTCGCGGAAACCGAAGGGACAGGGCTGCCGCGGCAACCCGATCTTCTGGTGCTGCTGGGCGGCGACAACTCCATCACGCGCCCAGCCATGGATGCGGCGGTCACCGCACTGCCTGACGCAGGTCTGCTGACGCTGGATGCCCACCACGACGTCCGGGATCTCGCTGCAGGCCCGTCCAACGGCACCCCGGTGCGCGGTCTGATCGAGGACGGCGTGCCGGGCGAGGCCGTCGTGCAGATCGGCATCGGGATGTTCACCAATTCGCCTGAGTACCGGCGCTACTGTCACGACCACGGAATCGCGGTGGTAACCGCCGCCGATGCGCGGCGGGAAGGGGTTGGCGAGTGCGTGCGCCGGAACCTCGATTCACTGGCGGCACGTTGCGCCGAGCTGTACGTCGATCTCGACGTGGACGTGCTCGATGCCGCCTATGCCCCCGGTTGCCCCGGAGCGCGGCCTGGCGGCCTCGCCCCGTGGGAACTCGTCGATGCCGCGTTCGTCGCCGGAGCACACCCGAAGGTCGTCGCGCTCGACATCGTCGAGGTGGATGCCGGCGCCGACCCCGACGGCCGAACGGTGGATGTCGCGGCGCAGTGTCTGCTCGCGGCCGCGGCAGGGCTGGCCACCAGACGCCGATGACGGCAGCAGGAAGGCGAAACCCTTGGCAACGCAGGGCGCGCATGGTCCACTGAGCGCCGCCCGGCGGTTGAAAGAAGGGGGCGGGTTGGGCAGCCAGCACCAGACGCTGCGGCTTGCGGGTGCGGAGTTCGGGCAGACGGGAGACGACGTCGAGTCGCAGCCCGGGCCGCACCACCGCGTCCTCCGGCGGGCTCTGCTGGCGGGCTCGCTCGCCGCCGTCGGTGTCGTCGCGTGGGGAGCCAGACAAGAGCTGCGCGACGCGCTCGGCGTGATCCGCACCCTTCCTCCGGGGATGCTCCTGATCGGGTTGCTGCTGGAAGGTGGCGCGGTGGCAGCGCTGGCGCAGGTGTATCGCGCGTCGCTCGAGGCGACGGGCGCGCGGATCCGCTACCGCCAGGGACTGCAGCTGTCGATGGGCGCGTTCACGCTGTCTCGCGTGCTCCCGGGTGGGGGGGCCGCAGGGGCGGTATGGGCGGTGGGACGACTGCGACAGTACGGCGTGCCTCGTTCAGTCGCAGCCGCCGCAGTCGTGGTGGAGGGTCTGCTGGCGATGGTGACCCTCGGGACGATCGTCACGATCGGCGCCGTGGCGGCCCTGTTCCGTGGACGTGTGACAGTGGGCGGTGTTCTCGCTGCCTGCACCATCCCGGTGCTTTTCGCTGTGCTCGCGTGGGCGGCGGCCGCGGGCCTGAGGTCGCCTGCGGTTCGTACGAGGTTCTTCTCGGCCGTGCGGCGGATCCTCCGGCGACGGCACGAACGTGTGGACGTCTGGGAGTCGGCGACGGACGACCTGGCGGGTGCCATGGCCTCCGGCGCCGGCGTGTGGCCGGTGATGGGATGGTCGGCGGTGAACTGGCTGTTCGACATCGCGGCGTTGTGGATGGTCTTCCTGGGGCTCGGCGCGAAGTTGGAGATCGGGGTCCTCGTTTTGGGATTCGGCGTCGCGAATCTCATCACGGCACTGCCCCACACACCGGGCGGCCTCGGCCTGGTCGAGGCCGGCATGACCGGCACGTACGTCGGGCTCGGCGCGGACACGGCAGTCGCGCTGGCGGCTGTGCTCGCCTACCGTGTGATCTCCTTCTGGATACCGGTGATCGTCGGGGTGCCGCAATACCTGCGCGCACCGGCGGCAGGGACAGCGACATGACGGGTCTTCTTGCGTTGCTGGGGGGCTGTGAGCACAACGCGGGATGCGAGCCCATCGACCGGCGCCTGCTCGCCGAGGTCGGTCATCCCAACCCGAAGGTCACCGTCGTGCTGGCCGCCACCACGCCGCGGCGTCGTGCGTTCAAGACGAACGAGGCCCTCACCTACTGGGCGGGACTGGGGGGTCGCGTCCAGTTCGCCATGAACGGCGGTCAGGGGGAGACGGAGCGGGCGCTGGCGGCGCTGGAGGACCCGGACATCGTCGTGATGACCGGCGGACACCCCTGGCTGCTGCACCGGCGGTTGGACCGGTCGCCGGTGTGGGAGCGGATCGTTGCGCTGTGGCAGGGCGGGATCCCGTTGTCAGGCTCCTCCGCGGGAGCCATCGCACTGTGCGAATGGCGCCAGCACCTGCAGCCTCCACGGCCGTTTCGTCTCGTGCGCGCGTTCGGGCTGGTTCCCGGAACGGCGGCCGCCCCGCACTTCGACCGCTACGGGTTCCAGCGGTGGGCCGCCCGAGTGGGTGCCCGGCACCCGTCGCTGCGGATTCTCGGACTCGACGACCGCACCGCCTTGATGGGCCGCGGGCGGGAATTTACGGTGCACGGCGCCGGAGGGGTCACGCTGCTGCAGGCAGGCCAACGGGTGCGGCTTCCGGGCGGTGCGGCCGTGGACGTCGGTCTGGCGTGACGGGGCTGTGCGGTTCGGTGGTCGCGCCGGCGGGCGCGTTCCAAGCGCCGGCGCTGCCCGGGTCACCGGGCGGCCGGCCCCGCCGCGGCTGAAACACTTTAGTAACGTTTAGTCGTCCAGGGGCGGGGAACAACGCGGCCAGGGGTTGACAACCAGGGGTTGACAACCGCGCGGGGATTGCTACCGCACGCCGTACGACGGAGGCAGCATGAGCTTGATCGAACCAACGGTGGCGCCGCGTAACGCCCGTTTCGCCCAACTGGCCGCGGGACAACCGATAGAGAATTTTGGCACGCAGCGCCGCTGCCAGGCGGTTGGATGCACCGCCATGCTCTCCCGCTACAACCCGGCCGCGACGTGCAGCGTCCATTACGGGTGGCGGGTCAGGGAGCATCGGCCCCGCCGGCGCCGGTAGCGGAGAGGGCTGCCTGCGAGCGACCTCAGCCGTGGCTGGAGGCAGCGGCGGGCGTGGCCGGGTCCGACCCACCTATGCCGGGCGCAGGGCCGCGGGTCGGGTCGGCTGAGGACGGGCGGCGCCTACGCGCGCGCGGCCGGCGAGCTTCGCGTCGTACAGCGCCCGGTCGGCCGCGGCGACCACGTCGTCTGCGGTCGCGGCGTCGTCGCCGTTGTCGGCAACGCCGATGCTGACGCTGATGCCTCCCACGGCGAGGAGGCGCCGTAGCTTCTCGGCGACGTCGGCGGCAGGCTCCTGCGGCGTGTCGGGGAGGAGAACGGCGAACTCCTCGCCGCCGTAGCGCGCCAGGACGTCACTGCCGCGTACACGGCCGCCCAGGATGTCGGCCATTCGCCGCAGGACGGCGTCTCCCGTCTGGTGGCCGTACTTGTCGTTGAGCGCTTTGAAGTGGTCGACGTCGAGCATCAACACGCTGTACGCGGTCCCGTTCCGCCTGGCCCGCGCGTGTTCTGCCTGCAGGCGCCGCCAGAACGCGGCGTGGTTCCACAATCCGGTGAGGCCATCGGTCTGCGCCGCGTTGTCCAGTCGGCGCACCAGTGCGTGCACGAACACCGACGCGCTGATCCAGAGGACGACCGACATGCCGGCTTCAGACGAAACACTGATGTCGGCCGCACCGATGCTCATCGTCACCCGGGCACCGGTGGCGCCCGCGGCGATCAGCAGGAACCGCCCCGTGGGCATGAACGCCGCCGCATACAGCACGACGACGAGGTACAGAGCCGCGTAGGGACTGGCCGCAGCCCCCGTGAATTGCGTCGCGCCCACGACCGCCGCCATCAGCAACCACGGGCCCAGCGCCTCCACCTGGTCGCTGCGCCGGCTGGAACGGATCCACATGGCCGTGGCTGCGAACCCCGCCACGCCGGCCGCAAACTGCAAAGCCGACGGGTCAGCGGCGCGTCCGGGCCATCCTGCGACGAGCGCAACCGCGATGACACCGGTGGCTCCCACGAGCGTGGGCCGGCGCCAGCCCCGGAGGTTGCTCGACGCGGGCCGCCCGGACGGGCGGCGTCTGGCGGAATGGGTCACTGGCGCAACGTAACTCCCACACCACAAACCACAGCGGAACCTCGACGCCGCTGCGGTATTGCGGCGTTCAAAGGGTGGCCACCGCTGCCGCGTGTCCGCCACGCCCCCTCGTGCGGATCGTGTCGTGGTCAGTCGTCGTCCGCGAGGTGTTGGACATGTTCGACCTGTTTTCTCGGCTGCCGCCCGTTGCAGATGGTGACGCGCAGCAACCCATGCGCCCACGTCCGCAGGCGCAGCGGGTGTGCCGACGCGAGGCTGGTCGCAGCAAGTACCAGCGCCCCCCCGACCAGCGCCAACAACCCGAGCCGTTCCCCGCCGACGACGGCACCGATCACCAGGGCGACAACTGGCTCGATGGTCGCGACGATCGCGGCGCGCGACGCGTCGACGGTGCGCAGTCCGGTGTAGTACAGCAGCACGGGCAGGTACGTCGAGACGGCGGCCAGGCCGAGCACCAGCAACCACGCGCGGGGTGAATGGTTGCGCAGTCCGGCGAACGGCAGGAGGAACACGGCTCCCGTGAGCAGCGTCCAGGCACTGATGGTGACCGGCGCGTAGCGGGGAAGGAAGCGCTTCCCGCCGATGTACCAGGATGCGTAGGACAGGCCGGCTGCGAGTCCCCACGCGACCGACGGGAGGGAGATGCGAACACCTTCACCGCCGCCCAATGAGACGAGCACAACGCCCGCCATCGTGACGAGCAGCAGCAACCGTCGGAAGCCGTCGACGTGCTCACGCAACACGACGACCGCGGCGACGGCGACCCAGGCCGGACCGGTGTACAGGAGGATCCACGCCAGGCTGACGCCGCCCAGCGCTACGGCCATGGACAGCGCCAGGTAGAACAGACCCACGGCGACCACACCGAAGACAACGAGCCCGGCCGCGTCCCGCGTCGATGCGACTCGCAGCTGCCCCCGCAGGGCGGCGTGCGCCGCGAAACCCATGCCGGCGAGGAGCGCGCGCCAGAACGCGATCTCGGGAGCCGAGAGACCGAGGTCGAGCAGCGCCGGCGTGAACAGCCCGATCAGAGCCCACAGCGCACCGGCGAACGCGATGAGCGCGATGCCGGGTTTCCAGCGGCGGGATGGCGTCATGGTGCGAGCAGGCTAACCAGCGTGCGGCGCCCTGCTCGCTGGGAGGAGATGGCTACCCGGGCCCGCAATTGGATACGAAGGGGACAGCGAGCAGAAGGAGGCACGTGATGCCGAAGACGAAGAAGTCCGGCGCGCCGAAGCGCAGCGAACTGCCTGAGACGCTCAAGGGATCGCCGGCGAAGGCGCAGCGCCAGTTCGCCAAGACGCACGACAGCGCCGCCGAGCAGTATGGGGAGGGCGAGCGAGCCCACCGCACTGCCTACGCATCTTTGAAGCACGACTTCGAAAAGGTCGGGGACCACTGGGAGCCCAAGGACGAGCCCGGCCCTTCTGACCCTCGGTCGAAGAAGCCCACGACGCAGAAGCGGCAGGGGAAGGGTGAGACCTTCGGCGGCGTCGACGTCGAGGGCAACACGAGGCAGGAGCTCTACGAACGCGCCAGGAACCTGGACGTGAATGGGACGCTCGAAGATGACGAAGGTCGAGCTGGCGCGGGCGATCGCCCGGGCGCAATGAGTCAGATCCCGTAACCAAGGTCTGCCAGCTGGGTCCGTTCGCGGACACGTGGCTCCGATCAGCGCCGCCGCGTAGGGTCAAAATGACGGCTCCCGGGACAGGGGTTCCGGTGCAGGGCGTCCGGAGGCAGAGAGGGTGTGGAGGCCCTGGAGCTGGAGCGGCATACGATGACGCCGTGCCAGGCCGAGCGCAGCCGTCGGATCGCCGTGCCGACGCTCGTGCCTACCAGTGGATCGTGCACGCTCGCCGCCGTGTTATCGCCCGGTGGCGAGGAGAGAATCTCATGGTCGGGTTGGCGGTCGCCGTGGGCATCGCGACAGGTCTGCTCGCGGTGGTGTTGATCGCAGGGATCCGGTGGGTCCAGGCACTCGCGTACGGCGGGCCGCCGAGGGCGTTTACGGTGCTGCTAGCGCCGCTCATCGGAGGGCTGCTCGTGGGGGTGTTGGCACGGCGGTTGCCGGAGATCGGGGGTGGCGGTGTCACACCCGTCATGACATCGATCGCGCTGCACGCGGGGCGGATGCGGCCCGCGGTCGCTCCGGCGAAGCTGCTTGCGTCGGCGGCGTCCCTGGGCACAGGGGCATCGGGGGGCCGGGAGGGTCCGATCGTTCAGATCGGCGGCAGCGTGGCGTCCACGTTGGGGCGAATGTTTGCGCTGGACGACGAACGGATGCGGACGCTGATCGCCGCGGGCGCGGGGGCCGGAATCGCCGCCTCGTTCAACGCGCCCCTGACCGGCATCTTCTTCGCGATCGAGATCGTCATCGGTGGGTTTCGGATTCGCTCGCTGCAGACGGTGGTCGTGACCTGCGTCGTCGCCTCGGTGACGGCACGGGAATTGGTCGGGTCGTCGATTGCCTATCAGCTGTCCGAACCTCCGGTGTTCGGAGACGCGCGAGAACTCCTCGCATACGCGGCGTTGGGTCTCGCTGCCGCCTTCATCGGCGTCGCATTCTCGCGAGGAGAACACCTCGTGGCGCACACGGCAGAGCGAATACGACTGTGGCCCCCGCTGCGGACCGCACTCGGGGCGCTATGCGTGGGCGCTATCGTCCTGGTGCTTCCGGAGGTGTTCGGCACCGGTGATCACATCCCGGCCTCGCTGGGTGGGGCAACGGAGCCGGTCGAGCGCCTCCTCGAAGGCGGTTTCGGCACGGGCTACACCGCTGCGGCCTACACGGCGGCGTTGTTGGTAGGGAAGCTGGTTGCGACCTGCCTGGCCGTCGGGACGGGGAGTTCGGTGGGTTCGTTCGCGCCGGCTCTGTTCATGGGTGGTGCGCTCGGCGCCACGGTGAGTCACCTCAGTGAAGGCCTTTTCGGGGCGTCGCCCACGGACGCGGGCGGACTGGCACTCGTGGGAGCGGCCGCGGTGCTCGCGGGTTCGGCGCGCGCGCCTCTCACGGCGATTCTCCTCGCCTTCGAACTGACGAATGACTACGCGATGGTCCTGCCGCTGATGTTGGCCACCGGCATCGCCGTGCTCGTCAGCGAACGCATCGACCCCGACTCGATGTACACCCGGGCACTGCGTGAACGCGGCATCATCTACGCGGAGCCGCATGACCTGGATCTCATGCAAACCGTGACGGTCGGCGAAGTGATGACGACTGATCCTCCGACGGTCGCGGCCGACCTGCAGCTGTCCGCCCTCATCGACACCTTTTCCACGACCGGTCACCACGGTTTTGCGGTGGTCGAGCGTGGGCCCGCGGGTCCGCGCCTGGTGGGAATCGTCACCTTGACCGACCTTGGCCACCCTGATCGACGCGGTCTCGACGGCGAGGGTTTGACAGCCGCAGACGTGGCGACACGTCGCTGCGTCACCGTCACTCCTGCAGACCCAGTGTTCCGCGCGCTGCGCCGGATGGCAGCCATTGACGTCGGACGTCTGCCCGTGGTCGCGGCGGACGACCACGTGCACCTTGTGGGCATGTTCCGCCGAGCCGATCTGGTGGCCGCGTACCAGCGCGCACTCACGCGGACGTTGGGATCACAGCAGAGGCGCGCGTCGTCACGACTGCGCAATCTCGCCGGCGTCTCGTTCACTGAACTCACAGTCGACCAGTCGGCCGGCGTCGCGGACGCGGCGATCCGCGATGTCCAATGGCCGGGCAAGACAGTAGTCACCAGCATCCGCCGCGGTGCCGAAGTGGTCGTTCCGTCGGGCGATACTGTGCTGCAACCGGGCGACGAGGTGACAGTTCTGACCGACCCCGGGTCGGTCGACGCGATTCACGCGCTGATGGGGGGACGGGGAGATGCCAACGCCCCATGACGGCCGCGGCGCCATTCGAGCAGATGGTCGGGATGCTCCAGTGCCTTCCCCCGCTCCAGCAGCCCGAAGTCGAGAGACCCAGGCAGGGGCTGCGCTGAGCAAGCGCCAGGAAATCCGCATGAGATCGCGTCACGGCATCGCAGCGGCAGGGGCGGTCCTGTTGCTGCTGCCTGCGTGCGTGGGCCCCGCTCGTACAGAAGCTGATTACCGGGCAGACGCTTCCAACGCAGCAAAGACGGCGATATCGGCGCTGGAGAGCGCACAATTGACCGTACAGACGGTGGTTGACGGGAAGGCATCCGCCGTATACGCGTCTCTCCGCCTGACCGAGGACGAGGGGGAGGCGGAGGCCGCGATCGTCGCCTTCGGAAGTGTCCAGCCGCCGAACGAGGAGATGCAGCGGCTGCGGGCCGACGTCCTGGGACTGCTCCAGCAGGCGAACACGCTGCTCGCGGACCTGCGAATCGCCGCGTTCCGCGGCGACCACGGGCACCTGGATGCCATCGCGCAGCCGCTGCAACCGACCGCCGACAAGCTGCAGCGCTACGAACATCCCGGCCGATGAAAAAGGTCCTCACCCTGGCGCTCGGTGTCATGACCGCCATCGGTGGCTTCATGGACATCGGTGACCTCGTCACCGACGCCCTGATCGGGGCGCGCTTCGGGTTGTCGATGGTGTGGGTGACCGTCGTGGCCGTTATCGGCATCACGGCGTACTCGGAGATGGCGGGCCGTGTGGCCGCTGCGACGAACCGCACGGTGTTCGACCTGGTCCGGGAGCGCATGGGTGCAGGGATAGCGCTGTGCAACGTGCTGGCGTCGTATACCGTCACCGCGCTGACGCTGGTTGCGGAGCTGTGTGGTGTCGCCCTGGCCTTCGAACTCGCGACCAACGTCCACTACCTGCTCTGGGTGCCGCTCGTGGCGTTCCTCACGTTCCTGGTGGTGTGGCGGATGCCGTATGAGCACATGGAGCGGCTGTACGGTGTTCTCGGTTTGGCGCTGTTCGTGTTCGTCGCGGCCGTCTGGCATTTCGGTCCCGACTGGGGACAGTTGTTCCACGACGTGACGCACCCGCTCATTCCGCGCGGTGAGGGCCGTCCGACGTACTGGTTCTATGCCATCGCGATGCTGGGCGCGCAGATGACACCGTACGAGGTGTTCTTCTTCTCGTCCGGTGTCGTCGAGCATCACTGGTCACGCGATAACCTGACGGAGATCCGCGCCAACACACTGGTGGGATACCCGGTGGGCGGAGTGCTCGCCGTGGCCATTCAGGTCGTCGCCTACCTGATCCTCCAGCCCCAGGGGATCGAGGTGAAGCAACTCAGCCAGACGGTGCTCCCGGTTGTCCTGGCCTTCGGTCAGGCCGGTCTCGCCTTCGCGATCGTCGGGATCGTTGCCGCCACGTTCGGTTCGGCGCTGGAAACCCTGCTCTCGTCCGGCTACATCGTTGCGCACCACTTCGGATGGCGGTGGGGAAAGTTCGAGTCGCCCGTTGGCGCAACGCGCTTCGCGACGTTGTTGATCGTGACGTTGCTGGGAGCGGCGGCATTCGCGCTGACCACGATCGACCCAATTCGAATCACCATCTACGCGGTGTATCTGGGTGCGGCGACCCTGCCGTTCACGTACATCCCGATCCTCGTGATCGCCAACGATCGGCAATACCTCGGCGATCTCGCGAACGGGCGACTGGCCAACGTTTTGGGCGTGGTGTACCTGTTGGTCGTCACGGTCGCCGCACTGGCAGCACTCCCGCTGCTGATCTCGACCAAAGGAGGGCTGTGACGTGCCGGATCTTGTCGTCGGGCTGGACCTGTTGGACCGCGAGATCCTCGACGTCGACGGGAAGCCGGTCGGCAAGGTCGACGACGTGGAGGTGAGCGACCCCGAGCGCGGACCACCCGAGATTGTCGCCCTGCTGATGGGGCCCACCGCGTACGGGCGCCGGCTGGGCGGCCGCATCGGCCGGTGGATCGAAGCCAGCGGCGCGAAACTGGCCGAAACGGATGAGCCGATCCGGATCCCGATGACGTCCGTGGCACAGATCGACGTGTCGATTCGACTTTCCGTGCCACTGAAGTCCATCGAGCGCGCCACACGACTGGAAGACTGGCTGCGCGAACGGTTCGTCGGACGCATCCCGGGAGCGCATCGTGCGAGTGAGTGAGCTTCTCGAGAGACCCGCGATCAACGAGGCCGGGGAGAATCTGGGCGAAGTCCACGACATCCGGTTCTCGAGCACTGACGAACGTCCGACGCAGTGGACCGCAGCGAGCCTTCTCGTCGGCATGGGCGGTTTCGCCGCTCGTCTTGGATACGCCCAGGGGTCGGTATCTCGGCCTGCCCCTCTGGGCGCGTTGTTCGGGTGGGTGTCCCGCCGCGGGCTGGAGATCCCGTGGGATCGTGTTGTCGCGGTGCGATCCGACTGCATCGTCGTCTCCGGCACCGCTGGTGACTTCGGGCACCCGCAGGAGGAGTCGACGGGAAAGGGGGACCGCTGACGGAAGGGCTGGTGGTGCTGTTCGCGTGGCTGGAGTTGGCCGCG
>WHTG01000052.1 GCA_009377835.1 Nitriliruptorales bacterium | reverse complement strand
GGATCACGCTACGCCTGATCACACTCCAGTGTCACCACCGGAGACTTCGACACGCCCGCTGACCCCACCCAAAATCCGCCGCTTGACAGAGAGAGGCTTCGATACCCGGCACCCGTGGCGGGGCTAACTCCAGAAGGCGTCCGTCGCGGCCTGGTCCTTGGACATCACCCAGGACTCGGTGGCCTTCCCATCCTTCAGGTGCATGACGTGCACGGCGTCGGTCTCCAGCGTCTTGCCGTTGCGCTGCCCTCGGATCCGGGTGAGGGCCACGGCGTGATCGTCGCTGCCGAAGGCCTCGTGGGGCGGGGCCCGCCCTTGGCTCACATTTGGCTCACAAGGCAGCGAGAAACAGGCGGAAACGGCGGGGGGCGGTGAGGGGTCGAAGGTGCGCGTTTCCACAGGTCATAGGCATTATTGCGAGGTGGGGCGAAACGACGACACGGACGCCCAACACTTCCGCTACAAGTAGCCCCCGAATCCGAAGGTCTTCGGATCCGGGCTTTACAGGGACCGAACCCGAAGATGTTCGGATCCGGGGCCCGGGGGGTCCCTGGGTGTGATGGAGAAGATCAGCCGGCGATGTCGAGCACGATCTTGCCGAAGACGTCGCCGGCCTCCAGAGCCGTGTGTGCCTCGGCGATTGCAGCCAGCGGCAACACTCGATCGATGACCGGGCGCAGCGACCTGTCGCCGAAGCCCGGCCAGACGTCGCTCACGAGGCGCCGTGCCAGCGGCGCCTTCTCCTCCGTGCTGCGCGCCCGCAGCGTCGAGCCCATGACCGCGACGCGCCTGGATAGCAGCACGCTGAGGTCGATCTCCGCCTTTGCGCCGCCCATCAGCCCGATGATCACCAGCCGACCCTCGGTGGCGAGGCAGCGGAGATTGGCCCGCAGGTACGGGCCGCCGACGATGTCGAGCACAACGTCCACTCCGCGGCCGTCCGTCATCTCGAGGACAGTTTTCGACCAGTCGTCGTCGCGGTAGACGACGCCCCCGTCCGCGCCGAGTTCCACGCACTGGTCGACCCGCTCACGGGAGCCTGCGGTGACCAGCGCGCGGCATCCAGAACGCTTCGCCAGCTGGATCGTCGCGGTGCCGACGCCGCTGGCGCCGCCGTGGATCAGCACCGTCTCGCCTGCCAGCAGGCGGCCACGCCGAAAGACGTTGTCGTAAGCCGTTGCGAACACCTCGGGCACGGCTGCGGCCTCCACGGGGGACAGGCCAGGCGGCAGCGGCATGGCCACAACCGCGGGTACCAGCGCCTGCTCGGCGTAGCCGCCGCCCGGAAGAACCGCGCAGATGCCGTCCCCCTCGCTCCATCCCTCGACGCCGTCGCCGACGGCGGCAACGGCGCCGGCGGCCTCCAGCCCCAACACGTCCGTCGCTCCCTCCGGCGGCGGGTACAGCCCCTTGCGCTGGAGCAGATCGGCACGGTTGACCGCCGACCCGGCGACGCGTACGAGCAACTCGCCGCGACCCGGCGACAGCTCCGGCCGGTCGACGATCTGCAGCGCCTCGGGTCCACCTGGCTCGGGCGCGATCACTGCTCGCATGTCCACTCCTTGTCACCACTCGGGACGTTCGATCGTGACGGATGCCGTGTACGCTGGCACAGCCCAACCCCAACCGGCGGCATCACCCATGCCCGGGTATAGCCGCGAAAGGAGAATGGTGGCCGACGTCACACCTGGAAGCATCGTCACCGGCAAGGTCGTCCGACTTCAGGACTTCGGCGCGTTCGTCGAGGTCAGCGAGGACGTGACCGGCCTGGTGCACATCTCAGAAGTCCACAAGGATTTCGTCGACAACATCCACGCGTACCTCACCGAAGGTCAGGAAGTCACGGTGAAGGTCGTCGCGATCAAAGAGGACGGTCGAGTGGACCTGTCCATCAAGCGGGCTGACCCGGAGTGGGAAGACGAGGTGCAACGCCGGCAGACCACAAAGCCGGACAAGGAGTTCAACCAGCGACTCCGCAAATTCATGCACCAGTCCGACATGATCCAGGGCGAGGTTCGTCGCCGGAAGCGTTCCCACCAGTAGGAGCGCATCCGCGACCGGTCCGGTCGGCGGGAGCAGGGACCACTCGTGGATCGTGACCCCCTCGATGCTTCAGCCGTCGCGGCGCGAGGGCTGACCCGCCGCTTCGGTGACGTCAGCGCGCTGGAGGACGTGAGCCTTGATGTTCCCCGCGGCACGGTCTTCGGCTTCCTCGGTCCCAACGGGGCGGGGAAGACGACGACGATCAGGCTGCTCTTGGGTCTGATGAACCCCACGTCCGGCACGCTGGACGTGCTGGGTGAGCCGTTGCCGCAAGGAGGGTTGCGGGTACGGCGGCGCACCGGCGTGGTGCTGGAGAACCACGGGCTGTACGAAGGGCTGACGGTCGGAGCGAGCCTGCACTTCGCCGCGCGCTCCTACGGGTTGACCCGCTCCGACGCGACCGTCCGCGTCCGCGAACTGGCGGAGCGGTTCGGTCTCGCGCACCGCCTGACCGAACGTCCCTCGACACTGTCCCGCGGCATGCGTCAGCGGCTGTCGATCGTCCGTGCGCTCGTAGGACGCCCGGAACTGCTCGTGCTCGACGAACCCACCAACGGTCTCGACGCGCAGGCCGCGGCGGACCTTCGCGCGATGCTCGTCGACCTGGTCGACGACGGAGCCACCGTCTTCCTCACGACGCACCTGCTCGCTGAGGCAGAACGTCTGTGCGACCTTGTGACGGTGATCAAGGCTGGCCGTGTCGTCGCCACCGGCACGCCCGAGGACCTGCGGCGCCAAGCCTCGGTGCAGCGCGTGCGGGTCGAGGGGCCTGGCATGGCGCAGGCGCTCGCACGTACGAGCGGCGCGGGTCTGGGGGACTGGTTCGCCGACGGACCGAACGTGGTGTCGATCGCCGTCGAGGGACCGCAGGGTATCCCCGCGGTCGTTGCGGCGCTGGTTGCGGCCGGCGGATCGATCCATCGTGTCGAGCCCGTGGGGCAGACTCTGGAAGCGGCGTTTCTGTCCCTGGTCGCGACCGAATCTGACCGCATCCCCGCGGACGAATCGCCGGTCATACAGATGGGTGCGCCGTGAAGAGTTCCACGATCGCCGTCGTCGCCGGGACGGACTGGCGCCTGGTCCTGCGCAAGGAACTGGCGGACCTCCTCGGCCGGCTGGGGCGCAAGCCGCTGACCCGGACCATCGGCGTCGTCGCGATCTTCGGCATTCTCATCCCGCTGCGCTTCCAGCAGGCGGCAAACCTTCCGGCTTTCTTCGCCACGTTCATGGCCTTCGTGCCGGCGCGACTCGTCGCGATCGAGTCATTCGCGGGCGAGCGGGAGCGCGGCACGCTCGACGCGCTTCTCGCCCTGCCGCTGACCGATAAGGGGATCGCGCTGGGGAAGATCGCAGCGGCGACGACGTATGGCGCCGCGCGGGGGTGGCTGTTCGTGGCCGCGTGGGTCCCGACAGCCGCGGTTCTGCGTGCCGCTGGGGTCCTGCCCGCCGCCGCGATGCCGGCTCCAGCCATCATCGCGGGCGCGGTCGCCGGCAGTCTCCTGGTGGCGATGTTCGCCGCGGTCTTCGGCGTCTGGCAGTCGGCGAGGGCCCCGTCTGTGCGCGCGATCGTCGAGAGCGGGGGGATCCTGCGTCTGGTCATCATTCTCGGCGTGTTCTTCGTCGGGCCGTGGCTCCTGGGATTCCTGTCCCCGGAGGGCGCGACGCCCACGGTGCAGGCGGGCGGCTGGAGGCTCTCGGTGGAGGCAGCCCGCGCCGCCGTGGCGTCGCGACCGGGGGTCTTCGCCGCCGCGCTGTCGGTCGCAACATTCGTCGGTGTCGTCGCGCTGGCGGTCTTGCTGCATGACACCTTCCACAGGTGCCGCCGCGAGGCCCTCGCGATGGTCCCCGACGACCCACCGTCGCATCGCTGACGGTTTGACGGCGGCGCGCGGGCGGATGATGCTCGGTGTCGGACTATGTTTCGCAGTCAGGGGACGCTTCGATGGTGGACGTGCAGGCTGTGATCCTCGCCGGCGGGAAGGGAACGCGACTGAGGCCGGTGACCGTGGAACTGCCCAAACCGTTGATCCCGGTCGCCAACCGCCCGCTGATCAGTCACCAGCTGCGACATCTCGCGCGGTCCGGCGTCAAGGACGTTGCGCTGGCCCTTGGCTACAACGCCGAGCAGTTCGAGCCCATCCTGGACGAGGCCGCGGAGCTGGGCCTCGACCTCCACGTCTTCACCGAGCCGAAGCCGTTGGGCACAGGTGGCGCGCTGCGCTGGTGCGCGGATCAGGGCGCATTCGACGATCGTCCGCTGCTGTGGCTCAACGGCGATGTCGTCGCCACGCCGAATCTCCCGTCACTGCTCGCCATGCATTCGGAGCAGGGTGCGCTGGTCACGACCTGGCTGACATCGGTGCGTGATGTCAGCGAATTCGGTGTGCTGGAGCTGAACGAGGAAGGACGGGTCGAGCGGTTCCTGGAAAAGCCGAGTCCCGACGACACCGACAGCCATCTGGTGAATTCAGGAATCCTGATGCTCGACCCCCGGGTCCTCGAGCGGATCCCGTCCGGCCGGATGTTCTCGTTCGAGCAGAGCCTGCTACCCGATCTTGTCGAGGAAGGCGCGCCGCTGTACGGCCTGTTCGACGGCGGCTACTGGATGGACACGGGCCGTCCACGGCAATACCTGGACGCGAACCGCCACGTGCTGGAGGGGCGCGTCGACTGGTCGCCCAAGGGGGCGTTGAGCGGGGACGGCATCTGGGAGGGCGACGGTGTGAAACGCGACGTCGTCGGCGTGATTCAACCTGCGGCCCTCGGCGACGGCGTCGTGATCGAGTCGGGGGCACAGCTGTTCGGGCGTGTGGTCCTGGGCGACAACGTGGTGGTGCGGGAGCATGCGAAACTCGAGGACTGTGTGGTGTTCGCGGGAGCGGAAATCGCCGGCGACGCCGAGGTCTTCAACTCGATCGTGTGCGCGGACGCGCGGATCGCGGAGCACGCTACTGTCGAGCGGTCCATCGTCGGGGCCCGGACGACGGTGGGGAAACGCAACGAGCTGCGCGGAACCCGGCTGTGGAACGACGTGCAGTTGCCGGACGGCGTCGTCGCGGTCGACATGTGAAACGTGACGTCGTCGCCGTCGCCATCGCCGGGTCAGCCGCCGGTCACTTCCAGGCTGCGTACCCCACTGGTGCCCGATGTGTTGACGTCGTCGCCGGGGACCGACACCCGGTACTGGTGAACTCCCGATGGGCGTCGGGCAGGGACACGCTGAACGTGCCCGAGCTGTCGTACGGCAGGTTCTGAACCTCTTGCCAGTCGCCGGTGCCTGTCTTCATCCACAGCGTGCCGACCCCGACGGGGGGCAGCGGCGCGATCGAGCCGGACAGCGTGACGTCGCTCGCATGCGCGGCCGTCGCAGCACTCAGCTCGATCGCGACCGCGAACGAGACCATGACGACGGGGCGCGCGCTGACTGAGCCCAGCGTCGTCGCCGACCCGGCATGGCGCACCTCGTAGACGACGTTGCCTTCGGGCCTGTGGACGAATGCGACACGGCCCTTCGCGTTGGTGCTCTGCGCGGCCACCTTCGTCCAGGTTGTCAACGGTGCTTGCCGAGCGTGCAGTGTCAGGGTCTGGCCGCCGACGGTCGTGCCGTCGGTACGGCGCAGTGTCGCCACCAGCGTGGCGGTGTCTCCCGCCGTCACGGGGTCCGCAGGGGCCGTGACGGCGATTGTCGTCCTACTCCGCGGGTCGAGGGTGACCGTCACGATCGGGCTTGCGTCGGGCCGTGTGGTCGATGTGCCTCCATGGCGCAGCCTGTACTCCATCGCGTGCGACGGTCGATGGCTGAACCGGATCCTGCCGGAGCTGTCGGTCGTTCGGGCGCCCACCCGCTCCCAGTGCGTGCCGCCGACCCGGCGCGACTTCACCGAGATCCGCATGCCCGGGATCGGCACCCCGCTGACCGCGTTGCGCAGGGACCCCCGCACGACGACGGCGTCGCCGCGGAACAGCCTCGTCGCAGAGAGCGACGCCCCAGTCGGGTTGGTCTCGGGGCACGCAGATACAGCAACTTCGTGGTGGTGGCGGGGCCGGGGTACGCAACGAGTCCTGTGGTGGCCTTCTTCTTGACACGCGCCGCCACTGTTGCAGGGGATGCCGAACGGTTGCGGCTGAGGAATCGGGCAACGGCTCCCGCGAGTGTGGCGCCGCCATCGACGTCCCGCTTTTCGTCGCCGTAGCGGTGCGCGACGACGTGGCGGCGGAGGCGATGCCGACCCCTGGCGCCGGTGGTCGCGCACCACGTAGTCCAGACCGCCAGCACGTGGGCCTTGCGGATGAGCTGGCTGCAACCGGCAATCCGGACCGGCACGAGCGTCACCTGCTTGGCAACGCCGTAGCGTTTGCCGCCCAGCGTTGCAGCGACGTGGGTCCCGTGACCATTGCAGTCCGCTGTCGACCCGCCACCGGTTGCGTCGTAGCCCCTGCGCACCCGATCCTCGAACTCGCGGTGGGCGGCGTACAGCCCGGAGTCCACGACATAGGCGGTGACGCCCTTGCCGGCGCCGACATAGGTGTACGTCCGATCCAGCGGGAGCCGGGCCTGATCAATCCGGTCCAGTCCCCACACCGGTTTCGCCTGTGTCGCGGACAGCCGCAGCAGTTCGTCGCTCTCGATCCATGTGACGCGCGGGTCGGCGCGCAACGCCGCGACCGCCGCGGCCTCGGTGCACGCATCGCGCCGATCGGGACGGGGCCCGCTGAGGGGGCACGGGACGAAGGGGCTGGGGGATGATCGGCGGGACGGCGGAAAACCTTGGCCTACTTGGCGGTTTTCTGTCCGGCGGGATGCCGCCGGGCCCACGCTGCGGATTTTCTCAACCTGTGGTACTAATAAATGCGTGCCTACCACCTCCCCCGGACTCCCTGACACCGGCCTCGTGGGTCTGCTCGGCGACAGCCGTGCCCGTGTGGTCGAGCTGCTGCGTCAGCGACCACAATCGGTGGCCGACCTGGCCGAGGTGCTGGAGATCTCGGAGGTTGCCGTTCGGCACCACCTGCAGGTCCTGGAACGCGACGGGTTCGTCACCGCCGAGACCGTCAGGCGCAAGAGCCGCGGACGCCCCAGCTCCCGCTACGCGCTGACGGACAAGGCCCGGCGACTGTTCCCCGACAACTCCTCGGATCTGGCGAATGAGTTGCTCGACTACCTGGGCGACGAGCACGGCCGGTCCGAGTTGCAGCGGTTCCTGCGCTGGCGCGCCGAACGGCATTCGGCCCGCTATGCGGCGGCGCTGGAGGGCGCCGACACGTTGAACGAGCGGATCGACCGGCTCGCGGAGGTTCTGTCCGTGGAGGGGTTCGCCTCCTCGGCCGAGGCCGTCACGACCCCCGAAGGCGCCACGGTGCTGACGTTGCGGCAGGATCATTGCGCCATCAAGGCGGTCGCCGAAGAGCATCCTGAACTCTGCGCCTACGAGGCGTCGACCTTCAGAAAGCTTCTGGGCGCGAAGCTGTCGCGCCGTCAGACCATCGCGGGCGGCGCCGACGCCTGCATCTGCCACATCACGCCGTCCACCGACGACATCGGAGCCACGTCGCAATGAGCACCCGTGCGGAAGACCTGCAGCTCGGTACCTACAAGTACGGCTGGCACGACGAGTCGCGATCCGTCTTCGAACCGAAGAAGGGCCTGTCGGCCGAGGTCGTCGAGGAGATTTCAGACCTCAAGAGCGAGCCCAAGTGGATGCGCGACCTGCGTCTGAAGGCGTTCAAGCAGTTCCAGGCACGTCCGATGCCCAACTGGGGGGCCGACCTCGCCGGCATCGACTTCGACGACATCTACTACTTCGTGCGCTCCACGGAGAAGCAGGCCGCCACGTGGGAGGAACTGCCCGCCGAGATCAAGGAGACCTACGACAAGCTGGGAATCCCGGAGGCGGAGAAGCAGCGGCTCGTCGCGGGAGTGGCGGCGCAGTACGAAAGCGAAGTGGTCTACCACAAGATCCGCGAGGACCTCGAGGCCGAAGGCGTCGTCTTCGTCGACACCGACACGGCCCTGCGCGAGCACGAGGACCTGTTCCGCGAGCACTTCACGAAGGTGATCCCGTCCAACGACAACAAGCTGGCCGCGCTGAACACCGCAGTGTGGTCGGGTGGCTCGTTCATCTGGGTGCCAGAGGGCGTCAAGGTCGACATCCCGCTGCAGGCCTACTTCCGTATCAACAAGGAGAACATGGGCCAGTTCGAGCGGACGCTGATCATCGCCGAGCCCGGCTCCTACATCCATTACGTCGAGGGCTGCACCGCGCCCATCTACTCGTCGGACTCGCTGCATTCCGCCGTCGTCGAGATCATCTGCAAGCCCGGCTCGCGGGTGCGTTACACGACGATCCAGAACTGGTCGAACAACGTCTACAACCTGGTCACGAAGCGCGCGGCGGCGTACGAGGACGCCACCATGGAGTGGATCGACGGCAACATCGGCTCCAAGGTCACGATGAAGTATCCGTCGGTGCACCTGATGGGCCGCGGCGCCCGCGGTGAGGTCCTGTCGGTGGCCTTCGCCGGCGACGGTCAGCACCAGGACGCCGGCGCGAAGATGGTCCACCACGCGCCGGATACGTCCAGCCAGATCATCTCGAAGTCGGTGTCACAGGGAAAGGGACGCACCTCCTACCGCGGTCTGGTCGAGGTCACCGAAGGCGCGCACCGGGTGAAGTCCAACGTGGTCTGCGACGCGCTGCTGCTCGACGAGTCGGCACGGTCGGACACCTACCCCTACATGAACATCGCCGAGGAGGACGCGCAGATCAGTCACGAGGCTTCGGTGTCGCGGATCGGCGAGGAGCAGCTGTTCTACCTGCAGTCGCGTGGGGTGGAGGAGTTCGAGGCGCAGGCGATGATCGTGCGTGGGTTCATCGAGCCGATCAGCAAGGAGCTCCCCATGGAGTACTCGGTCGAGCTCAACCGGCTCATCAGCCTGAACATGGAAGGATCGGTGGGCTGAGCGCTGTGTGACCGCTCCGGATTCGCGCATTCCCGCCCTCCCGTCGGACATGCGGGGGCCCCGCCGGCCTGGCGGCCGGCACCCCGAGCTCCTCCGGGCGGGAACGGCGAATCCTCCGCTCCGGCGGCTCAGCCTGCCTGCCTTGCCCGCCCCCCGGCCCGGAGCGCCGAATTGATCTCGACGCTCGTTTGACGAAGGAAAACCAAGCTGTGGTGATGACGTTTCGTGATCTGACGGAGGACGATGTCCTTCGCGTCAGCGCTGGCTTTGACGAGCCCGAGTGGTTGCGGGACCGGCGGCTGGAGGCGTTCAAGGCGTTCTCCGATCTCGAGTGGCCCAGGGGCGAGGAGGAGGAGTGGCGCTACACCAACCCCAAGCGTCTCGGGCTCGAGCGGGAGGTGCTGACGGGAGCGGCGCAGACCCCGGCGCTGGCCAGTGGCATCGTCGGGACGCTGTCCGACTCCTATGGGATGGTGCGGATCGTCGATGCCGGTGTCGTGACTGCGACGGTATGCGCCGAGGCGCAGGAGCAGGCGGTGGTCGTCACAGACCTGGCGTCAGCCGCCCGGGACCATGCGGACCTGGTGAGGAAGCATCTGGGGACGGCGGTCGGGACCGAGACGAAGTTCGACGCGCTGAACCTCGCCGCGTTCACCAACGGTGCGTTCGTGTACGTCCCGGCGAACGTGGAACTGCCCGAGCCCATCGCGATCACGGTCCAGGCGGCGACCGACGGCGCCACCGCGCCGCGCGTGCTGGTCGTGCTCGGTGAGAACGTACGCGCCAAAATCTACGTCGACCACACCGGCGACGCTGCGGCGACGGTCGTCGAGGTCGTCGAAATCGTCGTGGGGGCGGGCGCCCGTGCCGACGTGGTCACCGCGCAGGACTGGGGCGACAACGTCGACCATATCGGCGCGCACACCGGTCTGGTCGGGTCGAACGGCGACTACCGACACCTCGAGATCAGCCTCGGTGGCAAGACGGTGTACCTGCGGCCCGACGTCCGGCTCGACAACCCCGGCGGCAACGGCGAACTGCTCGGCGTGTACTTCTGCGACGAGGGGCAGCACGTCGAGCACCGCTCGCTGATCCACCACAACGCGTCGCACACGACGTCGAACCTGATCTACAAGGGCGCCCTGCAGGGCGACAGCCGCGCGACCTTCTACGGCACCATCCGGATCGAGGAGCACGCCAAGGCGACCGCGTCGGACGAAACAAACCGCAATCTCATCCTGACCGACAGGGCGAGGGCGGACTCGATCCCGGTGCTGGAGATCCTCAACTCGGACGTGGTGCGCTGCGGGCACCACTCCTCTGTGGGGCAGGTCGACGAACTGCAGATGTTCTACCTGGAGTCTCGCGGCATCCCGCGGGAGGAAGCGGCCCGCCTGCTCGTGTTCGGGTTCTTCGCCGAGGTCACTGACCGCATCGACCTCCCGGGGATCACCGAGATCGTCCTGTCCGAGGTCGAGCGTGAGATCCGCTCCGGGCCGACGGCGCTTATGAACCAGCGGAGGTCCTGACGGCCGCATGGTGTTCGAACGAGTACTCGACCTGGAGGACCTCCCGGTCGGACAGGCCCGCGTCGTGGAGCTCGGCGGTGAGCCGATCTGCGTCGCCCGCCTCGACGAACAGACCGTCAAGGCGGTGCACGACACCTGCAGCCACCAGCAGTACTCGCTGTCCGACGGGTGGATCGACGACAACACGATCGAATGCGCCAAGCACGGCTCGGCGTTCGACCTGGACACCGGCGACCCGGAGTCCCTCCCCGCCGTCAAGCCGATCCCGGTGTACGCCTGCGAACTACGCGACGGCGCCGTCTGGGTCGATCAGGCGGACCAGCGCAACGACGCACCAGTTCCCCGACACTAAGACCGTCGCTCGAACAGCGAAGTGGTAGCGACCGAGGAGTACACGAGCATGGCAGAGCTTGAGATCAAGGACCTGACCGTCGAAGTCGAGGGCAAAGAGATCCTCAAGGGCCTCGACCTGAGCGTCGCAAAGGGCGAAACACACGCGCTTATGGGTCCCAATGGATCCGGAAAGTCCACCCTGGCCTACGCGATCATGGGTCACCCGGCCTACACGATCACGGGCGGCCAGGTGCTGCTGAAGGGCATGGATGTCGGTGCCCTGGCCCCCGAGGAGCGCGCCAGGGCCGGCCTGTTCCTGGCGATGCAGTACCCGACGGAGATCCCGGGCGTGAGCCTGACCAACTTCCTGCGGACCGCCGTAAACGCCGTCAGCGACGAGGACGTGCCCGTCCGTCAGTTCATGACCCGGCTGCGTGAGGACATGAAGGCTCTGGAGATGGACGAGAAGTTCCTCCAGCGCAGTGTGAACGAGGGATTCTCGGGCGGCGAGAAGAAGCGGTTCGAGATCCTGCAGATGGCGCTGCTCAAGCCTGAGATCGCGGTGCTCGACGAGACCGACTCCGGTCTCGACGTGGACGCGTTGCGAATCGTCTCCGCCGGCGTGAACCGGATGCGCGGCCCGGACATCGGCGTCCTCATCATCACGCACTACACGCGGATCCTGAACTACATCACACCCGATCAGGTTCACGTCATGGTGGACGGCCGGGTTGTCGAGTCTGGCGGACCAGAACTGGCCGAGCAGCTCGAGGCCAAGGGTTACGAACATTTGCGAGCCGGTGTCTAGTCGACGCCGTCCTACCCTGGCATGGTGGAGGTAGGGGGACGAGCAAGGGATGTGGTGAACGAAGTGGTTGACGTCGAGGCGGTCCGCAAGGACTTTCCGGTACTCCAGCGGAAGGTGCACGGCCGGCCGCTCGTGTACCTGGACTCCGCTGCCACGTCACAGAAGCCGCAGCCCGTGCTGGACGTCATGACGCGCTTCTACGAGGACGTCAACTCCAACGTCCACCGTGGTGTGCACGCGCTGGCGGAGGAGGCAACGGAGGCGTACGAGGCAGCACGCGGCAAGATCGCGCGGTTCGTCGGTGCCGACCCGCGCGGCGTCGTATTCACCAAGAACACCACGGAGTCGATCAACCTCCTGGCATATTCCTGGGCCCGCCCGCGGCTGCGTGAGGATGACATCGTCCTCTCCACCGAGATGGAGCACCACGCGAACATCGTTCCGTGGCAGCTGGTGC
Source organism: Nitriliruptorales bacterium (assembly GCA_009377835.1). Classification (GTDB taxonomy): domain Bacteria; phylum Actinomycetota; class Nitriliruptoria; order Euzebyales; family Egibacteraceae; genus WHTG01. Next base: position 5,480 of record WHTG01000052.1, on the reverse strand, counting down.
AGCCCGAGGCCGGATTCGACCTCCGTTACGTGCCGCTCACGGACTCCAGCCGGCTGGACATGGCCGCGTTCGACGAGATCGTGTCTACCGGGCGTGTGAAGGTGTTCACCGTCACGGCGATGTCCAACGTCGTCGGCGTGATCAACCCCGTCGCTGAGATGGCGTCCAAGGTCCGTGCCGCCAACCGCGACGCGATCGTGGTTGTCGACGGTGCGCAGAGTGTGCCCCACCTGCCGACGGACATGTTGGCGCTCGACGCCGACTTCCTGTGCTTCTCGGGCCACAAGATGTTGGGGCCGACAGGTATCGGGGTGCTGGCGGGACGGGTCGACCTGCTCGACGAAATGCAGCCGTTCCTCGGCGGTGGCGAGATGATCAGCAACGTCACGCTCGAGGGCACGACCTTCAACGAGGTGCCGTACAAGTTCGAGGCTGGAACGCCGCCGATCGCCCAGGCAGTCGGCCTGGGTGCCGCGGTCGACTACCTCAACGAGGTCGGCATGGACGTGGTGCGCCGCCACGAGGTGGAGCTGCTGGAGAAGGCGATCCCCGCCCTGCACTCACTTGGTCGCGTCACGGTACACGGCCCCGTTGCACCGGAGGACCGTGGCGCAGCGATCAGCTTCGCCATCGACGGCATCCACCCGCACGACATCGGCACCATCATGGACCGCGAGGGGGTCGCCGTACGCGCCGGCCACCACTGCGCGAAGCCGCTGGTCCGAACACTCGGTTCGGCGGCGACGACCCGGGCTTCGTTCTACATCTACAACACTCTCGATGAGGTCGACGCGCTGGTCGACGCCGTCGAGGCGACCAAGCGGTTCTTCGACCGGTAGGGGGTTTCGATGGCGCTGGACGACCTGTATCAGGAGATCATCCTTGACCACTACCGCACGCCGCGGCACCGGTCGGCGGATCTGGACGGCCACGACGTGCACGTGCACCACTCGAATCCGCTGTGCGGCGACGAGCTGGACCTGCGACTGCGCGTGGCCGATGACAAAGTCGACGGCCTTGCCTATGACGGGGACGGCTGCTCCATCTCGATGGCCAGTGCCTCGGCGATGAGCGAGGCAGTCATCGGCCGCACCCTGTCAGATGCCGACGATCTGGCGGAGGTCTTCCGCCTGATGATGCACGGCGAGGGACTGAAGCGGGAGGACGATCTGCTCGACGGCGTCGCCTTCCAGGGGGTCGCCAAGTTCCCGGTGCGGGTGAAATGCGCGCTGCTGGGATGGATGGCCCTGAAGGACGCGATCGCCACGTACCGGGGCGGCAGCCAGGAACACCGCGTCACCCATGAGTAAAGCCCGCGACGAAGAAGGCAAGTGGCAGACATGAGCGAGACCGAGACCGACACCCGCGGCGGATGGCCGACGGAGGAGTCCGACGCGGAATTCGACGCAAAGCAGTCCAGCCCGTTCGGGGACGTCGAACTCGACGCGAACGGCATGCCGACCGATGACGCGCTGAACAGCGCGATGAAGGCGGTGGTGGACCCCGAAATCGGGATCAACGTCGTCGACCTCGGCCTGGTGTATGGCTACGACAAGGCCGACGGCAAGGTGAACGTGGTCATGACGCTGACATCCATGGGATGCCCGCTGACGGAACTGATTCATCAGCAGGTGTCGCTCATCCTCAGCCGGCTACCGGGCGTGGAAGAGGTGGACGTCGAGTTCACGTTCTCGCCGCCGTGGAGCACCGACATGATCTCCGACGAAGCGCGCGAGGAACTGCGCGCGATGGGTTTCTCGGTCTGAGGGAGGACCGGTGGAATGCTTCGCCCCCGAAAAAAGTTGAGAGTTGAATGGAACCGATCGTCAAAGACCCGGCGCCGCTGACCAACGAGGAGATCCGGCGCTACAGCCGCCACCTGATCATGCCCAACGTGGGGATGGATGGGCAGGGCAGGCTGAAGAACGCAAAGGTGCTGCTGGTCGGCACCGGAGGGTTGGGCTCCCCGCTCGCTATGTACCTCGCCGCCGCCGGCGTGGGGACCATCGGGCTGGTCGACTTCGACGTGGTGGACGAGTCCAATCTGCACCGGCAGGTGATCCACGGCACGAAGGACGTCGGCAAGCGGAAGGTCGTCTCGGCCGCGGAGACGATCGCCGACATCAACCCGTACGTCAACGTCGAGATTCACGAGACGGCGCTGCTCAGCGACAATGCGCTGGACATCATCGGGCCGTACGACCTGGTAATCGACGGGACGGACAACTTCCCGACGCGATACCTGGTCAATGACGCGTGCGTGCTGTTGGGAAAGCCGAACGTCTACGGCTCGATCTTCCGTTTCGATGGTCAGCTGGCTGTCTTCTACGCCGAGGAAGGCCCGTGCTACCGCTGCATGTTCCCGGAGCCGCCGCCGCCGGGGATGGTGCCGTCGTGCGCCGAAGGCGGTGTGTTCGGCGTCATCTGCGCCACGATCGGCGCCGGCCAGGCAACCGAGGGGATCAAGCTGCTGACGGGCATCGGTGAGCCACTCATCGGCCGGATGCAGATCTACGACGCGTTGGAGGCGCGCTGGCAGACGATCAAGGTCAACAAGGACCCCGAGTGCCCGGTGTGCGGCAAGAATCCCACCGTCACCGAGCTCATCGACTACGAGGAATTCTGCGGGGTTCCCGCCAACGACCACGAGGCCGCGACGGAGAACTTCGCCTGGGAGATCACGCCCACCGAATTCGCTGAGGTCCGCGACCAGGTCCGCATCATCGATGTCCGCGAACCACACGAATACGAGATCAGCAGGATCCCCGGTGCCGAACTGATGCCGTTGGGCCAGCTCCCGCAATACCTGCAGCAGCTCGATTCGTCCGAGGAGATCGTCCTCCACTGCAAGTCGGGCGTCCGTTCGATGGACGCCTTGGCATTTCTGCGTCAAGCAGGGTTCACGAAGGTGAAATCGCTGCACGGCGGCATCAACGCCTATGCCCGCCAGGTCGACCCGGAGATCCCCACATACTGACCCTGACACCGACATCGACCCGAAACCCCTGCTGCGGCAGGGGTTTCTTCGTTACGGGCGACCTTGTCCGTCGGACCGGGTTCACAGGCTAAACCTCTCCACCCGTACGAGGTGTGCCCGAAGTGGAGCACCTTGAGTGGGGGAGCCTAGGGGCAACGATCTTGTCCGAGGACGCCGCCCGCGTCTCGGTCCAGCACTCAGCCCCCCGGAGGGCCAGATGCGCCGCCATCCCGTCTTGCGATACACCTTTGTCTCGCTCCTGACCGCCGCGCTGGTAGCGGGTGGTACTGCGTTTCCGCTGCCGTCGCCCGACGCGGAAAAGGACCGGCTTGCCGCCATCATCCGGGCGCTGGTGGCCGCCTACCCTGCCGCGGCTCAAGAGGTGTCGGAGGAGCCCACAACCACCTCGACCACTGAATCCGAGTCCACCACCACCGGCACGTCGACCGAGTCGGCACCCGCAGACGACGGGTCCGAGTCGACGACCACCGGCGGGACCGAGTCGTCCTCTGACGCGCCGGAGGAGTCGGACACGACGCAGCCCTCTGAAGGGGGCGAGGGCACCGATGCGACAGAGAACGCAACCGAAGCAGACGAGACAGAGGAGCCGTCCGAGGACGGCGGGCAGTCCTCCGCCGACCCGTCCGAGGACGGCGACACCAGTGACGATCCCACCGAGGATGACGGGAACGACGCGACCCAGAGTGGGGACGCGAAGGTCGACCGAGACCTCGTCCGGGAACTGGTCGGCCGCGATGGCCTCCTCGCGGATGTCGTCGGCAAGGACATGGCAACGGCACTGCGCGAAGCCTTGCGGGAACTCGGGGGCGCCGGTTCGACAGAACAGTTGGAGTCTTTGACCGATCAGCTCCGGGAGGGAGAGATCTCCGACGTCGCAGGTCTGGCGACGGCACTGAACGATCTCCAGCTCGGTTCAGTGCTCCAGGCGCTGTCGACGTCGCTCGTCGATACCGGTCGCGCCGGACAAGCCGTGGGCATGGTCACCCAGCTGGTGGAGAGCGGCCTGGGCGGCGAGGTGACCGAGTTGGCGCAACACCTCGTCGACGAGGGGTCGGTCAAGCAGCTGACGGATCTGGTCACCGGCGTCGCCGAGGATGACCGCCGCGCCGCTGTGGGCCTGGCACTCGCTCCGGTAGTGGACGATGTGTTGTCCAACGGTTCGGTGGCGCAGATCGCCCCCGCACTCCCGGGAATCGTCGAGACATTGGGCGCTGCAGGCGCGACCGAGCAGGTCAACGGTGTTCTCGACGCGCTGCTCGACGGTGACGTGCTGGAGCAGGTTGGTGGCGGCGTGCTCGCAGAGGTGCTGAACGCGGTCGGCGGTTCCGGAGCGGTCGAGCATGTCGCCCCCGCCGCAACGCAGCTTGTCGCAGCGGCGTCGCAAGCGGGCCGGCTCGGTGACGTTGGGCCGGCCGTGCCTGCTCTGCTCGAGTCGCTCGTGGAGGCGGGCGCGGTGGAGGAGGCCGCGGATATCGCCGAAACGTTGAGCGGATCCGGTCAACTGCCCGACATCCGCAAGGAACTGCCTGCGGTCGTGCATGCCCTGATTGAGGCGGGACTGCTCGACCACGCCGCTGGTCTGCTGGATGCGATCGTTGCCGATGGCGTTGCCGGACAGACGAGCGACACGGTGAGTGCGGTCTTGGGCGCGCTTATAGACGCCGGCCGTCTCGAGCACGCGAGCGGCGTTGTGCACGACCTTGTCGGGGGTGGCCTTACCGACCAGGTCGAGGAGGTGCTGCCGGATCTCCTGGGCGCACTCGGAGAGGCGGGGCTGGGCAGCGAGATCAGCGCGCTGGTCCATCAGCTGGTCGCCTCGGGCGCGCTGGCCGAGACGCCGGGTCTGCTCAAGGACATGATCGCTGCGCTTCTCGATGCCGGTCTGACCGATGACGTCACCGACGTGGTCGAGGATCTTCTCGACACCGGCGAGCTGCTCGACACGGTCGAGCAGCTGCTGGGCGATGGACTGCTCGACGACGCCACCGGCCTGCTGACAGAGCTGCTCGACGGCGGACTGGTCGAGGAGGTCAACGCGGTTCTCACGCAGCTACTCGACGGTGGATTGCTGACAGAGGTGACGCACCTGCTCAACGGGCTCCTCCAGGACGGGTCTCTGGGCGACGTCGTGGGTCAGCTGCTGGAGGGGGGCTTGCTGGACAGCGTGCTGTCGCAGTTGCTCGACGGCGGACTGCTGGAGGAGGCCAACGCGCTCGTCGCGGGCCTGCTCGATGCCGGTCTGGTCGACCTCGTCGAGGGACTGCTGGGCGGCAGCGGTGTCAACGATCTGCTGGCCGGCCTGCTTGATGGTGGGTTGTTGGATGAGGTCACGAACCTGCTGGGTGGGCTGCTTGATGGTGGGCTGACCGACCTGGTCGCTGGGCTGCTGTCCGATGGTGGTCTGGCTGATCTGGTCAACGGGCTGCTCGACGGCGGGCTGCTGGAGGAGCTGACCGGTCTGTTGGGTGGGCTGTTGGAGGGT
>WHTG01000013.1 GCA_009377835.1 Nitriliruptorales bacterium | reverse complement strand
CTTGTTCAGGCTCGCCTCGGGACCGATGGGCTTCCCCCCCGCAAGGCGGGTGAGCGTGCGGTACATGTTGTGCCGATAGACCTCGGTCTCGACGAAGAGCTTCGTGACCTGGTCACGTGTGACGGGATCCTCCGCGAGCCCGGCCGCCTTCACGATGCCGACGAGTTCCTGCAGGTCGCGCGAGAACCGCACGTGGGCGCCGAGGCCCGTCGCGCGCTCAAAGCCCAGCGTCGTCATCGCGATGCGCCAGCCGTCGTTCAACTCACCGACCAGGTTCTCGGCGGGCACCCGGACGTCCGTGAAGAAGACCTCGGAGAAGCCGGCATCGTTGTTGATCTGGACGATCGGGCGGACGTCGATCCCCGGGGAGTCCATCGGGATCATGAGGAAGCTGATGCCCTTGTGCTTCGGCGCGTCCTTGTCGGTGCGCACCAGCGTGAAGATCCAGTCGCCGTAGCGCGCCAGCGACGTCCAGATCTTCTGGCCGTTGACGATGAACTCGTCACCCTCGCGCACTGCGGTCGTGCGCAGCGCGGCGAGGTCGGAGCCGGCGTCCGGCTCGCTGAAGCCCTGGCACCAGATCTCCTCCGCCGACAGGATCTTCGGCAGCCAGCGCTGCTTCTGCTCGTCGGTGCCGTACACCATGAGCGTCGGGCCGGCGAGCCCCAGTCCCAGGACGTTGATGCGTTCGGGTGCCTTCGCGCGGAAATACTCCTCCTGGAAGATCGCCTGGGTCAGCAGGTCGGCGTCTCGCCCGCCGTATGCCTGCGGCCAGTGGATGGCGGCGTACCCGGCTTCGTACAGCCGCTTCTCCCACTCGCGGTGCTCCTCGAACGCCTCGCGCGTCCCGTCATGGCGTATCTCGCGGGGGACGTTCCCGACCAGCCAGGTCCGCACCTCCTCGCGGAACGCCTTCTGGTCGTCGGTGAGGTTGAGGTCCATGCGTAGCCGGCTCCTGCGCGAACGGCGGTGGGCAGTGCAGTATCACGGGCGCCGACGACGCGGCGAAATCGGGCGGGTAGGGTGTCGGCCGTGCCTGTGCTGATCACCGGGGCGGAGACCGCGGAAGGCCGCGCCACTGCACGACGGTTTCTCCGCGGCGGCGGCGAGGTGCGCGTCTTCGTGGACCCTGCCGCCGACCGGGCGGCCGAAGACTTCCGCACCGCCGGCTGCAAGATTGCCCTCGGGACGCTCGACGACGAGGGACACCTGGAAACCGCCGCCGAGCAGGTGCACACGGTGGTGCATGTCGGCGGCGGCCCCATGACGGCACCCACGCAGGTGCTCGACGACACCGCGACGGTGCTCTCGGCCGCGATCGGGGCGGGCTGTCGCAGGCTGATCTGGGTGTCGCACGTCGGCGCGGGTGACCCCCGCGGCAACGGCTACCTGCAAGCCTGCGCCGAGACCGAGGCGATGCTCGCCGACGCGCCGCTGGAATCGATAATCGTCCGTCGTGCGCTGACCTACGGGCCAGGCGATCCGCTCACGCTGGCCTTGAGCGCCGGAGCGCTGCCCCGCGACGCCGAGGAGTCGACGCACCAGCCCCTGTACGTCGACGATCTCGCGCTGGTGCTCGCTCGCGCCGACCACGTGCGTGGGAGTGTCGGCGACCTGTCGATCGAGGTGACGTTGACCGGTCCAACGGAGGTGTTGCTGAGCGGTTTCGCCGACCTGCTGGCAGCCCCCAACCGGGACCGCGACGCGGTGCCGCCGCTGCCGCGCACCGTGGCGGACCTGCTGGCGCGCGACCTGGTCATCGACGATGCGATGGTGGGGCCGACGGACATTCCGCAGGGACTGGAACGGCTGACGTGGGAGTGACCGGTCGCCTGGCGGCACTCCTGCTCGCCGGGGTGCTGGCGGCATGCGGCGGAGCGCCCGGTGACGACACGGGCGCACAGCCGGCCACGGGAGCACCACGCGGCGAGGTCGTCGACTTCACGACCGAGGACGGCATCGAGCTGGAGGGCCTCCAATTCGGATCCGGCGAAAGAGCGGTGGTCCTGGCACACATGCGCGGGAGCAACAAAGGCGCGTGGGCAGACGCCGCCGCCGCGTTCGCCCGCAACGGCATCGCCGCGTTCCCGTTCGACTTCCGCGGATACGAGGGACAGGAGGGACGCCAGGACGAGAACCTCGACGTCGACCTGGTCGCCGCGATCAAGGAGATGCGGGCGCGGGGTTCGGCCAGGATCTTTGTCGTCGGCGCCTCCATGGGGGGCACCGCCGCGCTGGAGGTTGCCGTGCAGCAGAAGCTCGACGGTGTGGTGGCGGTGTCGGCTCCGGCGGAGTTCGGGGGAATCGACGCGGTCGCGGCCGCCGGGAACGTCGAGGAGCCGTCGCTGTTCATCGTGGCGCGCGACGACCAGCCGTACGCGCAGGACGCGCGGCAGCTGTCGGAGGTGGCCGGCGGCCAGGTGCTCATGTTCGACGGTGGGGCCCACGGAACGGACCTGCTCGACGAGCACCACGACGAGCTCATCGCCGCGATCATCGGCTTCGTCAAGGACCCGACGGCACCGCGCGAGTGACGCCGGACGCGGTCCAGCCTCGTACTACCCGAGCGTGCGTGTGAGGAACTCGAGCGTGGCCTCCCACGCCTTCGCTGCCGCATCGGGTGCGAACTCGGCGGCCGCGCCGTTGGCGAAGGAGTGCTCGGTGGCCGGGTACACCGTCGCATCCACGGGTGTCCCGCCGGCGCGAAGCGCCTGGACGAACAACGCCGGCGCATCCGCGGGGTCCCACTCGTCCACCGCGGCCAGGTGTAGCTGCACCGGGCACGGCATCGGCACGGTCTCCGGCGGCTCGAGCACGGCGTAGTACGCCGCGATCGCGTCGAACTGACCCTTCGCCGCTGCGTGCAGCGCGAGCCAGCCGCCCATGCTGAACCCGACGGCGGCGATGCGCGGTGCCAGGAAGGGGGAACCGCGGAGGCGACGCACCGCCGCCGCCAGGTGGTCCCGCGCCGCGGCAATCCGCAGGCCTCCCATCATCGACTCCGCTTCCGCGGGATCGCCGGCGGTGCGGCCGTCGTACAGATCGACACCGAGCGCGGTGTATCCCGCCGCGGCCAGGTCGTCACACTGCTGCATCACCTCCGGCAGCAGGCCGAACCAGTCGTGCACGACCACGACCGCCGGCGCCCCGTGCTCGGCTGCCGCCAGGTAATCAGTCACGGGCGTCCTGCGGGTGCGGGCCTCACGTCGCCGGGTCGTCCGGCTCACCGGGCGTGTCGATCCACGGCATCATCGAGCGCAGTTGCTTTCCGACCGACTCGATCTGCGACTGCTTTCCCTGTTCGCGCAGCCGCGTGAAGTTCTCCTGGCCGGACTGGTACTCGGTGATCCACTCCTTGGCGAATGTGCCGTCCTGGACCTCGCAGGAGGATGTCGCGCATCGCCTTCTTCGACGTCTGGTCGATGACGCGTGGGCCGCGCGTGACGTCGCCGTACTCGGCGGTGTCGGACACGGAGTGGCGCATCCACGTGATGCCGCCCTCGTAGATGAGGTCCACGATCAGCTTGAGCTCGTGGAGGCACTCGAAATAGGCGACCTCCGGTTGGTAGCCGGCGTCGGTGAGCGTTGAGAATCCGGCCTGGACGAGTTCGCTGACACCGCCGCACAGCACCGCCTGCTCGCCGAACAGGTCCGTTTCGGTCTCCTCCTGGAAGGTGGTCTGCAGGATCCCCGCACGGGCGGTACCGATCGCGGCGCCGTAGGACAGCGCCAGCCCCAGCGCGTTGCCGGTCGCGTCCTGGTGCACCGCGACCAGCGCCGGAGTTCCTTGCCCGCTCTCGTAGGTCCGGCGGACCAGGTGCCCGGGCGACTTGGGCGCGATCATCGCGACGTCCACGCCGTCGGGCGGTGTGATCAGCCCGTAGTGGATGTTGAAACCGTGGCTGAACAGCAGGAGGTCCCCGTCGTCGAGCACGTCGCGCAGCCCGTCCTCCCACATCCGCTGCTGGTGGGTGTCCGGCACGAGCACGACGGCGACGCTGGCCTCCGCGGCTGCGTCGTTCGTGTCGAGCACGCGCAGTCCCGCCGCCTCCGCCGTTGCTCGGGACTTGGAGTCAGGGCGCAGACCGACGCGCACGTCGATCCCGGAGTCGCGCAGGTTCAACGCCTGGGCGTGGCCCTGGCTGCCGTACCCCAGGACCGCGACGCTGCGGTCCCGCAGCAATTGGGCATCGACGTCGGACTCGTAGAAGATGGTGGCCACGACCAGGCTCCTTGGAAGGACTTCGCAGGCTTGCGCCTGTCGGCGACGCATCATGCTAACGGCCCTGCCCAGGCACCCGCCCGCGAGGAGGTCACGTGAGTCAGCCCAGCCCAACCGGACGCGTCGTGGTCGCGCTCGGGGGCAACGCCATCGCGCCGCCCGGGGAACGGAGCACGGCCGACGATCAGCAGGAGACGATCGGACGTGCCATGACGTCCATCGCCGACCTCATCGTCGACGGGTGGAACCTGGTGCTGACGCACGGCAACGGGCCGCAGGTCGGGACCCTGATGATCGCCAACGAGTTGGCGCAGGCGGTGGTGGCGCCGATGCCGCTGCACTTCCTCGTGGCGCAGACGCAGGCCACGATCGGCTACGCGATCTGCAACACGTTGGAACACGCGCTGGCCCAGCGCGGCTCCGACCTGTCTGTGGTACCGATGATCAGCCGCGTGCTCGTTGGCGCGGAGGATCCCGGATGGGATGAGCCGACGAAGCCGATCGGCCCGTACCTGGACGACGAGGCCGAGGCGATGCGGCGGATGGAGGCGACCGGCCAGGTCTGGGGGAAGATCGGGGACCGCGGCTGGCGGCGGGTCGTGCCATCTCCGGATCCCCTCGCGCTGCTGGACGGCCACACGCTGCGGATGCTGCTCGACGCCGGCGCGGTCGTGGTCGTCAACGGCGGAGGGGGAATCCCGATGGTCAGGGAGGACGACCGGCTACGGGGCGTGGAGGCCGTCGTCGACAAGGACCTGTCAGGCGCGCTGCTGGCGAGGAAGATCAACGCCGAGCGGCTGGTCATCCTGACCGACGTCCACGCGGTCGCCTTGCACTACGACACTCCGAAGCAGGAGTGGCTGGGGGAGATCACAGCGGAGGAGTTGCGGGCGCTGCAGCACCAGGGTCACTTCGGCGTCGGGTCGATGGGCCCCAAGGTCGAGGCTGCGCTGCGGTTTGTCGAAGCCACCGGGCAGGACGCCGTCATCGCTGCTCTGGACGACATCACCGACGCGGTGCACGGTCGCACCGGGACGCGGGTCCGCGCGTGACGCGTCGTCGGACGGCCACCGAGATGATCGACCTGGTGGCGGACCCCGGAACGTTCGAACCGTGGGACTCCGACGTCGTGTCGAACGATCCGCTGGCGTTCCACGACACCATGAGCTATCGCACCCGGCTGCTCCAGGCGGAGCGACACTCCGGGTCGTCAGAAGCGATCGTCGCCGGCCGCGCGTCCGTCCAGGGTCGCGCCGTCGTGTTGATCGCCGGCGAGTTTTCGTTCCTCGGCGGCACGCTGGGCGTCGCAGCCGCCGAGCGGGTGATCCGCGCCTTCGACCGCGCCACAGAGTCGCGGTTGCCCGTGGTGGCGATGCCGGTGTCGGGCGGGACGAGGATGCAGGAGGGCGCGGCCGGGTTCATCCAGATGGCGGGCTGCGCGGCCGCCGTGCAGCGACTGCGCGACGCGGGGCTGCTGTATGTCGTGTACCTGCGAAACCCGACCACCGGCGGCGTCCTCGGGTCGTGGGCATCGCTGGCGCATGTCCGCCTGGCTGAGCCCGGCGCGCTGATCGGACTGACCGGTCCTCGCGTCGTGAGGGCGGTGACGGGGCACCCGCTGCCGGCAGGCGTGCAGACAGCCGAGAACCTGGGCCGGCGCGGGTTACTCGACGAGATCGTCCGCCCGTCCCGGCTGCGGGAACGCCTCGGGCACATCCTCGACGCAGCCGACCCACGTCCAGGGGAGTGGCAGGCACCGATGGGCCCGGAGGTGCTCGGCGACGATGCCGACGTGGCCGGATGGGACGCCGTGGTCGAGTCGCGGCGCGCCGGTCGGCCGGGCGTCGCGGACGTCCTGCGGCAGTGCGGTGCCGACGTCGTCAGGCTCCGGGGCGACGGCGCCGGCAACGACGACGAGAACTGCATCGTCGGCATGGGCCGGGTCTGCGGCATCGCGGCGATGGTTCTCGCGCAGCGGCGCAACGACGGCGGCGGCGCCCGGGGGGCGAGCATCGGGGCCGTCGGCTACCGGCAGTACCGACGGGCGATTGCACTGGCCGACGAGCTGGGCCTCCCGCTCGTCGGCGTGATCGATACGCGGGGCGCGGCGATGACGCCCCACGACGAAGAGGGTGGGGTCGCCGCGATGATCGCGGCGTGCCTTGGGGCGCTGTCTGTGGTCCGCACGCCGACGCTGTCGGTGCTGTTGGGGGAGGGGTCAGGTGGCGGCGCCCTCGCGCTGCTGCCCGCCGACCGGGTCGTGGCAGCCGAGCACGGGTGGCTCGCGCCGATCTCACCGGAGGGCGCGTCGGCGATCCTGTACCGCACCACGGAACGTGCAGCCGACGTCGCCGGCGCGCAGCGCATCTCGTCGACGGACCTCAGGCGTCTGGGAATCGTCGACACGGTCGTGCCCGACGGCGACGGTGCGATGGCGCCGCGGATTGCCGCGGTCATCGGAGACGAGCTGCGACGCCTGGCCGAGCGCGACGACGAGGAACGCCTCGACGCCCGCCGTCGCCGCTATCGCACCGTCGCCCGCTGACGGTGCGGGGCGCGGTCCGACGGCCGCCGTCAGGTGATCTCGCCGGGGATGTGATCCATCGTCTGCGGGCGGGCAGTCCACAGAAGATGCGCACTGGTGAGGAGCAGGAAGATCGCGAACAGCCGCTGGAGGACCTCGGCGTCCAGTCGCAGGGCGACGGCGGCACCGGGGATCGCGCCGACGATGCCACCGGCGCCGAGCGCCAGCCCGAGGCGCCAGTCGGTATAGCCGTGTCGTGAATGCCGTACGGCGCCGACGACCGCAGTCGGGATGATGATCAGCAGGCTCGTGCCCTCGGCGACGTGTTGTGTGAACCCGAACAGCAGCACCATCGCCGGCACCATGATCACACCGCCTCCCACCCCGATGAGGGCGGAGAGCCCTCCGGCGACGACGCCGTAGAGGACGTAACCGGCGACCGCACCTGCCCCGCCGAGGGTGACGACGCCGTCGTCCGGTGTGAACCCGATCAGCATCTGCAGTGCTACCACCACCATGAGCACGGCAAATGCCTGACGCAGCCTGGCCGGCGACAGCCGGTGCATCAGCGCAGCGCCGAAGTACGCGCCGGCGATCGCGCCCGCGGCGATGCCGGTCCCCGCGCCGAAGTTGACCGACCCCTCACGAGCGAAGGCGAGCGTACCCGACGCGGCGGTCAGGATGATCGCAGCGAGCGACGTCGCGTGGGCGCTGTGCTGGGGCAGCGCCAACCACAGGACAAGCAGCGGCACCAGGACGGCACCCCCGCCGATGCCGAACAGGCCCGACATCACGCCGGCGAGCAGGCCGAGCGCGACGCCTTTTGCCGTGGGGGTTGCGTCAATCTCTCGCACCGGGCGGGACGGTAGCGGGTCGGTAGCAGTACCCCCGACCCCGGCGTTCACGGGGCAGCGGGCGCAACATCTGCGCAGCGACCCCCTCGTTAGACTGCCGCGGACCCGACACACGGAAGGACGCCATCGTGGGCGAGTTCGTCACCGTGACCACCGACGACGAGGGAGTCGCGACGCTGCGGCTGGACCGCGCCCCGGTCAACGCGTTGAACTCGCAGGTCTGGGTCGAGTTCCGCGACGCGGCGCGCCGGGTCAGCGGCGACGACAGCATCGGGGCGGTCGTGCTGTGGGGAGGGCCGAAGGTGTTCGCCGCCGGGGCGGACATCAAGGAGATGCAGACCAAGCCGTTCCAGGAGTTCTTCGCGCGGGCAGGGGTGCTGCAGGAGGCGTTCAACGAGCTGGCACGCCTGCCGCAGATCACGATCGCCGCGGTCAACGGCTACGCCCTGGGCGGCGGCTGCGAACTCAGTCTCACGGCCGACTTCCGCTACGCGGCGGACAACGCGAGGTTCGGCCAGCCCGAGATCCTGCTCGGCGTGATCCCCGGAGCCGGTGGCACACAGCGGCTGGCGCGCCTGGTGGGCATCCAGAGGGCCAAGGAGATGGTCTACGCCGGCGGCATGTACTCGGCGGAGGAGTCGCTGGCGATGGGGCTGGTCGACAAGGTGTTTCCCGCGGGCGAGGTCTACGACAAGGCCGTGGAGGCAGCGCGCCGCTATGCGAAGGGGCCGTACGCGCTGCGGATGGCGAAGAAGGCGGTCAACGAGGGCATCGAGATGGGCCTGGACGAGGCGTTGCGGCTGGAAACCACGTTGTTCACGGCGTGCTTCGCGACGGAGGACCGCCAGATAGGGATGGACAGCTTCCTCGCCGAGGGCCCGGGTAAGGCGCAGTTCGTCCGCCGCTGAGGACCTTGCGCCGACCGGTCGGGTCCGGACGCCGAACCCGTTGCGGTCTCGACGGAAGCATCTTGCAGGGTGTTGCTTCGGCGGTTTGGCCCGTGTGGCGGGCCGACCCGCCGAAGCAACCGCGATGGGGCGTCCGTCGTCAGCGTGGGTCTGTCTCGCGGATCGTGTCGGACGGACGGCTGTGCGGGACCCGCAGGGCAGGGATCACGCCGAGGCGGCCTGCCTGGTAGTCCTGCATCGCCTCGATGATCTGCTGGCGGGTGTTCATCACGAACGGCCCGTACGCCGCCACGGGCTGACGGATCGGCTCGCCGCCCAGAATGAACAGTTCCAGCGACGGCATGTGCCCGTCCTGGCGCTGGTCGGCCGTGAACGTGATGGTGTCACCCGCGCCGAACACCGCCGTCTGCCCCGTGTGGACCGGGCGCAGGTCATCGCCCACCGTCCCGCGACCTGCGAGGACGTAGGCGAGTGCGTTGAATGAGGGGTTCCACGGCATCGTGAGGTGCGCGCCCGGGCTGATGGTCGCGTGCAGCAGCGTGATCGGCGTGTGCGTCGTTCCCGGCCCGGTGAAGCCGCCAAGCCCGCCGGCGATGACGCGCAGGAGCGCGCCGCCGTCGTGTGACGAGAGCAACGACGCCTCCTTGCCGCGGATGTCCTGGTACCGCGGGTCGGCGAACTTCTTCGCGGCCGGCAGGTTCACCCACAACTGAACCCCGTGGAACAGCCCGCCTGACATCACCAGGTGTTCGGGCGGGGCTTCGATGTGCAGCAGTCCCGACCCAGCCGTCATCCACTGCGTGTCGCCGTCCGTGATCGTGCCACCGCCACCCTCGGAGTCCTGGTGGTCGAAGATCCCGTCGATGATGTAGGTGACCGTCTCGAACCCGCGGTGCGGATGCCAGGACGTCCCCTTGGGCTCGCCGGGCGCGTACTCGACCTCGCCCATCTGGTCCATGTGGACGAACGGGTCCAGATCGCGCAGGTCGACGCCGGCGAACGCGCGGCGGACCGGGAAGCCCTCGCCTTCGAAGCCTTCCGGTGCGGTCACGACATGGCGGACGGGCCGCGGACGGGCGGTCGGGGACGGTAGGGCGATGCGCTGCAGGGTGATGGTGTCGGCGGTGACGGCGGGCACGGTGGCCTCCAGTCGGGTGCACTCGCGGCACCCGTCCGATGGTTGATCTTTCAACTAAGGATAGCGTTCACGTGCCAGGTGTCAGCCGTCAGCGCGCTCCGATGTCGGCCGGCGCTGCCGCATGCGCCATGACAGCAGCCCCCACCCGTGTGTCCGCGCCCAGCTTTGCCAGGATGTTCGACACGTGCCGCTCGACGGTGCGATGGCTGATGAACAGCGCGTGGCCGATCTGGCGATCGGTACGGCCCTCGGCCAGCAGAGCCAGGACGTCGCGCTCACGCGGGGTGAGGCGAAACGGGTCCGGCGCCGCCCGCTCCGTTCGGCTGGAGCCGACCACGCGCAGACGTGCCCGCGCCACCAGCGACTCCAGTTGCTCCACCAGTCGCTGGGCGCCGATACGTGACGCTGTTTCCAGACCTGCACGCGCCGCGGCCGCTGCCGCGTCACGGGCCGATCCTGCCGCCAGGCATGCCTCGGCTTCGCGCCACCACGCGTACGCGGCGCGGTAGGGGACACCCAGCCGCTCCCAGGCGGCGGCGGCTTCGGCCCATGCATCAGGCGCCGCGGCGCCGCGAGCACGCTGCAGTTCGGCACGCATTGCCAACAGGTGTGCCGCGGGCGCGGGTTTGTGCGCGGCGTCGGCCGCGACCGCGGTCTCCGCACGGTCGACCCAGATCCGCACGTGTTCGGCGTCCCGGGCGTCGGCGGCTGCCGTCGCGGCGGCGGCGTGTACCGGGACGCCGTACGCGGCGTCCTCGTCGGGCAGCAGTCGCGACAACCCCTCCTCCGCGAGTGCGAGGGCGGCGGCGCTGTCGCCGCGACACGCCGTCAGTTCCACAAGCGCTGCGAACAACGGCCCGTTGAGCTGCCCGTCCACCAGGCGTCCCGCGCTCGCATGGGCCTCGTCGAGATGGCGCTGTGCAGCGGTCAGATCCCCCTGCTGCAGTGACAGCACGCCGAAGACGAGGTGGGTACGCACCGCATCGATGCCGTCGGGGTCGAGCTCCAGCGCCTCCCCCAGAAGGCGCCGCGCCTCGTCGCAGCGACCGAGCAGAACCAGGGCCCCGGCGGCGTCACAGCGGCACCACACCCCCTTCCGTCGTTCCAGGCCGAGCGCCGTCGTCACCGCGATCCCCTCGATCGCGACCGCAGCCGCTTCCTCGATTCGTCCGAGGTCGAACAGGACCGAGTGCAGATTGACGATCGCCCGAGCGACGTCGTCGAATTCCTCCTCGGCGATGGTGCGAGCCGCCAGCAGGTGCTCGATACCGGTGTCGACGTCGCCCAGGATCGCCAGGCTCACCCCGAGGTTGTTCAAGGCGTGCCCTTCGGTGGAACGCGCGTTGTCCAGGCTCCGCGCGATCGTGATGGCCTCCTCGGCTCTGGGTATGGCCTCCTTGAAGCGGCTCGCGAGCATGAGCATCTGGCTGTAGCCGCTCACCGTCGCTGCACGCCAGCACGTCGGTTCGGGCGGGGCCAACTCGACCGCGCGCTCGTACGCCGCCATGGCACCTTGACCGTCTGCCGACATCCACAGGTACCGGCCGAGCCGCTCGTGCAGGTAGGCGTAGTGCAGCCGTTTCATGAGCGGATCGCCGGGGATCGGGACCTCGGGGTCGCACGCGGCGATGGCGGAGCGGATCAGGGCGGCGGCGCGGTCGGGATGCGCCGCATGGTGGGCGGCCTGCGCCGCCGACCACAACAGCCGGTAACGAGGCACGGTCACCAGTCGGTCGGCGTCGGGCACGGTGTCGACCAACGGGATCGCACGTTCGTAGTGAGCCAGGGCCGCGCCGAACGCCAGGGCACGCTCCGACTCCTGGCCGGCCGCCACCGACGAAACCAGGATCTGGTCCGGATCCCCGGCGGCATGCCAGTGGTGGGCGATCCGGCCCATCACTCCATGAGCGCCGTCCGCGCCCAGCGCCGGGTCGGCGGTCAACGTCTGGGCCAGCCGCCGGTGCAGCCGCGCCGACTCGGCCGGCAGCAGCGTGTCGGCGATGACCTCCCGCAACAGCGCATGGCGGTGCTGGTAGGAGGCGACAGGCATCGACAGCGGCACCAGGATGTGGTGCATGACAGCGTGACGCAGCGCGTCGTCGAGCGCTTCGTCCTCGAGATCGCAGACGCCGGCCAGCAGACGATGTGGAACCCGGCGTCCGGCTGCGGCCGCGGCCCGCAGGACGCGCTGGGTGTCCCGTGGCAGCGCCTCGACGCGAGCGAGCAGGAGGTCGCGCACACCCGCCGGCACCCCGTCCGGGCTGTCGCCGAGGGCGAGCAACTCCTCGGCGAAGAAGGGGTTGCCGTCTGCGCGTCCGTACACGCGGTCCAGGAGGGCACGCGGCGGGGGAAGCCCCACGATCCCGCTGATCTGTCGCGCCTGGTCGTCGCGGCTGAGTGGCCGGAGGTCGAGGCGGTGGGCGCCGCTGCGTTCCAGCTGCGACCTGAACCGCCGGAAGACCGCGTCGCCCTCCGGGACCTCGTCGTCGCGCATCGTCATGAGCAGCAGCACCCGCGGCGGCAGGGCGCGCACCACCAGCGCCAGCACGTCACGCGTGCAACTGTCCGCCCAGTGGATGTCCTCGGTGACGACGACCAGCGGGGCACGCTGCGCGAGACCCGACAGCAGCGACGTCAACGCGAGGTACAGCCGGCTGGCGCTTGCGCGCGACGCCTCGGGCACCCCGCCGCCGACGAGCAGCGACGGATCCAGCCGGGCGAGTTCGTCGCCGGTGGGTCCCGCGAGTTCCAGGACCATCGCCACGCCCTCACTGCGGGTCAGCGAGCGCAGCATCTCGACGAACGGCGCGTACGGCATCACGTCGCCGTCGAGGTCGACGCAGCCGCCCCGCAGCACGCGCGCTCCCAACGCCGCCGCGCGCTGCGCCAGCTCCTCGGTGGTCCGCGTCTTGCCGATGCCGGCGGCGCCCGCCAGCAGCACCGTGGCACCGGCCCCCGTGCGGACCGAGTCCAGCAGTACCTCGAGGCGAGCCAGTTCTTCCCGCCGGCCCACGAAGTGCGGACTGGAGACCCTCGTGCCGCCAGTCATGCCGCAGAAAGTATGGCGGCGATTGGACGAGAGGGCCATGGTCAATCCGGGTGAGCCCGACGCTGCTCGCCCGCCGCTGCCTGGTTGCACCCGGCCGCTACGTGCCTTCCTGCACCGGAGTCAGTTCGTCGGCGACCAGGCCGTGTGCCTCACGGTGGACGGTCGCGGCCGCCTCGGCGTCAGGAGCGTCGACCAGGCAGAAGACCTTGCCGGATCCCTCGTCGAACCAGTAGCGCAGGTAGTTCACGCCGTACTTGTCCTGCGTCTCCAGGTCCTTCTTGTGCGCCCCGGCAACCGCCTCGGCGGTCAGGCCCTCGACCTTGTGGTGCACGTCCATGAACAGTGGCATCGCGTCCTCCTGGGTGTCGTCGTCGTGCCTGGACCGACCATGCGCCGTTTCACGGCGGAGGACATACGTGGAACCACGCAATTTTCGGGGTGACCTCGGCCGTGGGCTACTGCGCCTCGGTCTCGACTGCGGAGACCGTCGGCGCTTCCGACGGACCTTCGTCAACGGCGCGCACATAGGCCAGGCCGGCGAGCAGGGAAGCCGCCCCGCCCATCGCGATGCCGCCCCGCGCGCCCCACTGCTCGGACACCACACCGGCGATGTAGCTGCCGAATGGGGTGCTGCCCAGGAACACCAAGGCGTGCAACGCCATGACGCGGCCGTGCATCGAACGGTCGCTGCGCAGCTGCAGAAGCGTGCGGCCGTACGTGTTCAGCGTGATGTTGAAGAATCCGAGGGCGACCATCGCGGCGAAGGCGAAGGGGAGTGTGGGGCTCGCGGCGGCGGCGAAGGTAACCAGCGCGAACAGGAAGCACGTCGTGACGATCGACCGGAAGCTGGGAGCGGAGCGCGATGCGCTCGTCAACGCCCCCAGCACTGCGCCGAGTCCCAGCAGCGCCATCAGCGTCCCGTACGTGCCGGCGCCCTGACCGAATGTGTCCTGCGCGAGGAGCGGAAGCACGACGCGGAAGTTCTGCCCGAACAAGCCGACGACCGCAACCACGACGATCGTCGAGCGCAGCACGGGACGTGACCACACGTAGCGCAGGCCCTCACGGACCTGCCCAGGGCCCCGCGGCGTCGGTGGCACGCGGTGCAGGGCGTGCGGATCCATGCGCAGCAGGGCGACGAGGACCGCCGCGAACGATGCGGCGTTGACGAAGAACGCGGCCGCGACCCCGATTGAAGCGATCAGCACACCCGCTATGGCCGGTCCGACCAGCCGGCCGGCGTTGTGAATCGTGCTGTTCAGCCCCTGCGCGTTCACATAGTCGTCCGGCTCGACCAGCTCGGCGACGAAGGCCTGCCGCCCCGGTGAGTCGACGACGGTGACGAGGCCCAGGAGCAGCGCGAGAACGTACACCATCCACAGCTCGACCGCGCCTGTAGAGGTCAACACTGCCAGCACGAGCGCCAGAACGGCCTGGGCGACCTGCGTCCCGATGAGCAGCCGGCGCTTGTCGAACCGGTCGATGACCAGGCCGCCCCACATCCCGAACAGCAGCATCGGCAGGAACTGCAGGGCGGTCGAGGTCCCAAGGGCGATGCCGCTGCCGGACAGTTGCAGGACCAGCCAGTCCTGCGCCACGCGCTGCATCCACGTACCGCTGACGGAGACCGCGTGGCCACCGAAGAACAGCCGGTAATTGCGCTGGCGCAGCGAACGAAACGTCCGATGCACCCCGCTTCGCAACCAGTTCATCGCGCACCGTTGTCGGCGTGGGGAAACGGGTCACCCTCCACGCCGGCGGGTCCGCCTGTTGCTGGTACGGCGGGGCGACCGGTGGCCGCCCCGCCGCAGTGCCTCACGCTCCGGCGTGCGCGGCCTCGCGGGTCGCCGCACCGGAATACTCCGGCGCGTCCTCGAGGTACGCGACGTTGTCGTAGCCCAGCCAGCGGAACAGCCGGTTCTGCACGGACAACAGCACCAGCGGCTCGTCGCCGGTGTTGACGTGCTGGTGAACCGTGTTCTGCGGGACGTAGATCGTGTCGCCGGCGATGAACTCGTGGACCGACGGCTCCTTTGCCACTCTGGCGTAGTACTTCTCGGCGATCTCGGCTTCGACCTCCCAGTGCAGGCTCTTCCCGGAGCCGGACAGGACGTAGAGCACCTCGTCGGCCATGTGCCAGTGCTTCGCCGACTTGCCGCCCGGGGCGATCTCCTGCTGGTACACGTCGACGCTGAAGATGCGCTGGTCGGTGTGGTCGGGCGACGCGAGCACCCGCACCTTGCCCTCGCGGGTCGTCTCCCACGGCAGGTCGTCGGACGACACGACCTTCTTGCGGTCGAGCACGCCGGGGGTCCAGATCTGTGACCAGTCCTCGCGCGGGCCGAAGCGCTCCTCGTTCTCGACCGGGCCGCTGCGCCCCTGCTGGATCAGGCCGAAGTACATCCAGGTTGACTTGGCCTTGACCACCAGTGCCACCGCAGTCTCGTCGCCGTCGTTGAAGTGACGGTGCACGGAGTCGGTGTGGACGTAGACCAGGTCCCCCTTCTTCCAGCGGTACTTCTGGTCGTCGTGGACCTCGTATCCGGAGCCCTGCAGGATGAAGAACGCGGCCTCGTTCTGGTGGCCGTGACCGTGGTTGGCCTTGCCGGCCGGGATCTGGACGAAATGGACCTGGAGGGTCTGGGTCAAGAAAGGCTCGTCACCGGGGCCGACCCGCCACCACGTGCGCGAGTCCGCGGAGTCGCCCGAGTGGCCGACTTTCGCGTCGTCCACCACGATCTCGTCGTTGCGGACCCTCGGCGCCGCGAGCTGCTTGCTGCGGAATTCCCCCAGGCCGTAGGTCTCCGACGTGATCCCTCGCAGGAAAACACGTCCCTTCTTCCCCTCACCCATCGCTGCCTCCTCGTTGGTCACTCCCACGCAATCTATCATTTGTCTTACCAATAGACCAAGTGCTAGCGTGACGCGGCGGGCGTCAGAAGGGACCACAGCGGTGTTCACCCCCGTGTCTGCGGCGCGCATCTCGCACGAGATCGTCGGCCAGATCAAGGCCGCGATCCTCGCGGGCCGGATCGAGCAGGGCGACCGCCTCCCGGCCGAGCGGGACCTCGCCGACCAGTTCGGCGTCAGCCGCGTCACGGTGCGAGACGCCCTGCGGATCCTCGAGGCGGCGGGTCTTATCGAGATACGCGTCGGCGCCCGCGGCGGCGCGATCGTCACCGCCCCCGGGAGCGCCCGCGTGGGCGAAGGCATCGCCAACATGCTGCTGCTGTCGACCGTGACGCCGCACGAGGTCACGGAGGCCCGCATGGTCTTCGAACTCGGATCGATCCCGCTGGTGTGCGAGCGGGCGACCGACGCCGACATCGCAGCGCTGCTCGACCTGTGTGACCGCTCGGACGCGGCGCTGTCGGACGGCACCTTCCACGTCGGACTGTCAGCCGAGTTCCACACGCGGTTTTCCCGCGCCACGCACAACCCGGCCGTCCAAATGATCATCGACTCCTTCCAGGGGCCGCTGCTGATGTCGTTGCAGCGCGCCAAGGAACTCGCTCCGCAAATGGGGCAGGCCGGCGCCGAGGAGCACCGGGCCCTGGTCGAGGCGGTCGCCGACGGCGACGTCGAGCGCGCCCGCCGGATCCTGACCGACCATCTGTCCCGCACCGCAGGTCGTCTGGCGTCGACCGCGGCGGTGGGCTAGCGAGGGCGGAGCAGCCCTGTCCGCTCGTGCGTGGATCCGCCGCCCGGCGACCGGTCCCTCGACCAAGGCGCTGATCCCGCTCTACGTGGCCTCCGCCGTGATGACCCTGGGGGAAGGGGCCATCGCGGTGCTGGTGCCGCCCTATCTCGACAGCCGGGGCATCGACGCCGGCATCATCGGCGCGGTGCTGGCGGGATACGGGCTGGCAGCGCTGGCCGCC
The DNA here is from genome assembly GCA_009377835.1 of Nitriliruptorales bacterium. Lineage (GTDB taxonomy): Bacteria > Actinomycetota > Nitriliruptoria > Euzebyales > Egibacteraceae > WHTG01. The sequence goes on along the minus strand of WHTG01000013.1, from coordinate 13,903 downwards.
CGGGTCCCGGCTGCGGCGTGGTACCGGCAACACCGCGCCACCCTGCTGGTCAGCGGCGGCTGTCTGGTGATGGCGGTGTCGTTCGCGCTGCTGCCGCTGACCTGTGCGCCGCTGGTGATCGCCGTCCTGGTGGGTCTGGACGGTGTGGGCTTTGCGATCGCCACGACCGCGACGATGGCCGCACTGATGGACCGGCGCGCGCCCGGGAGCGAGGCCGGGTCGATCATGGGCTGGTACACCGGCAGCCTCGGTCTGGGCTACGCGGCGGCCGGGTTCGTCGCGGGCGGCGTCGCCGACGCGCTGTCAGTCAGCACCGCGATCGTGGTGCTCGCCGGCATCCCGGCTGTCGCGGCGGTCCTCTTCGCGTTGGCGCTGCGCGCCGTCCCAGCGGTGGGGGCAGCCCCCGTTGCGGCGCCCGTGCCGTCCCGTGGGAGGCTGGCGGCACTCGCGTCGGCGCCGCCGACGGTGTGGCTCCGTTCGCGGTGTGCCTGCACGTCGCGCTCATCCACGGCGTGCTGTCGAGCTTCTTCCCTCTGTACGGCCTGCGGGTCGGCCTGTCCATGGGGCAGATCGGTGCGCTGCTGGGGGTGCACGGAGCCGTCGCGGCCGGTGTCCGGTTCCTGTCCGGTCCCATGTTCCGGTTGGTGCCGTATCGCAAGGCGCTCCCGTCGATGATCGTCGTGAACAGCGCGGCGGTGATGCTCATGGGGTTGATCGCCGCGTACCCGCTGTTCATCGCCGGCTGGGCACTCGTCGGGTTGTCCCGCGGTGTCCTGCGCGTCGCGTCCGGCGCGCTGGTGATGGACACCGCGAACCAGACCGACAGCCAGCGCGGCGCCGCGTCGGGGATCTACCTCGCCGGACTCGATGTCGGGAAGGTCGCAGGTCCCGCGGTCGGCGGTGTGCTGGTAGAGATGATCGGCCTTCCTGGAGTGTTCATCGCCGTGAGCCTGATGTTCCCCGTGGCGTATTTCGTCCTGGCGTCACGTGTCCACGCGTGGTCAGCCTCTCGGGCAGCGTAAATGGTTTTACCTATACTCCACCCGTGGCCGAGACAACTGATTCCGACGGGCAGGGGGCGGCGCGGGGTCCCGCACGCCGAGCCGACACCATGTTCGTGCCGGTCGCGCCCGGCCGGATCTCGGAGCTGATCGTCGACCAGATCCGCCAGCTGATCATCGACGGGCGGCTCGCCCGGGGGGAGCGGCTGCCGTCGGAGCGCGACCTGGCCGAGCGGTTCCGCGTCAGCCGTGTGACCGTGCGCGACGCGCTGCGGATTCTCGAGGCACACGGCTTGCTGGAGATCCGTGTCGGCGCCAGCGGCGGCGCCTTCGTCACCGTGCCCTCCGCCGCCGTGGTCGGCGAGGGCATCACGACGATGCTGCTCATGTCCTCCATCGGCCCCGACGAGGTCGCCGAGGCCCGGCTGCTCATGGAACTCGGCATCGTGGCCCTGGCGGTGCAACGGGCCACCGCCGAAGACATCGGCCGGTTGCGGGAGGTCTGCGCCCGGTCCGAGGCGGCACTCGCCGCCGGCGAGTACGACGTCGCCCTGTCCGCGGAGTTCCACGCACTCGTCGCGGCCGCGGCACACAACGGCGCGGTGCAGATGATCACGGAGTCCTTCCGCGGGCCGCTGTCGATGCACGCCGCGCGTGCGCGGGAACCCGCCGAGCAGTCGCACTCCCACAGCGTGGCCGAGCACCTCGCGATCGTCGACGCCATCGAGGCGCGCGACCTGGCGCGGGCCCGCGGCGTGATGACCGACCATCTGCTGCGCGACACGACACTGGACGCCGCGGCCTTCAACACGTTGTACGGCGTCGGCAACGACTGACGCGGCAACGTCAGCCGTCGAGTTGTCGGACCAGGTAATCCCATGCCTGGCCGAGCAACGCGCCGGGGTAGCAGTGCGCGCGTTTGGCCAGCGCCTCCTCGTCATCCGACCAGTGCTGCGGCCCGCCTGCGGTGAGCACGTCGAGCATCATCCGGCACGCGCGGTCCAGCAGCACGGTCGTCACGACGGCCGTCGGCACGTCCGGCCCGGCCACGACAACGCCGTGGTTGACCATGAGCGCCGCGTTGCGGTCGCCGAGGACGGTCGCGAGGGCGCGGCCGAGCGCCGCGGTCAGGATCAGGTCTCCCGTGGCGGTGAAGCGAGGAATGTCCGGCGGCACGAACAGCGTCGCCTCGTGCGACACCGGTAACAGCGCCCGCCCGGTTGCGCCCAGCGCGACCGCCGCCGGCGAGTGGCTGTGCACCACGGCCCCGACATCGGGCCGCAGGGCCATGATCTCGGTGTGGATCGGATACTCGGCGTGACGACGTCCCTGGCCGGCGACGACGTTGCCGTCCCGGTCGACCAGAAGCACCTTGTCCGCCTCGATCTCGGAGAACCCCAAGGTGGCGGCCTTCATCCAGACACCTCGGCCCGCAGGATCCCGGGCTGAGAGGTGGCCCCACACCAGGTCGCTGTGCCCGGCAGCGCCGAGCACCCGGCACCCGACGGCCACCTCGTCGCGCAACGCGTCCACGCCCAGAGGTTAGACCATTGAGCCATTCGACTGCGACGCGTATCGTGCCTCCAGTCATGAACGAGGGAGAGGATCGCGAGTGCCATCCGGTGACTTCGACCGCGGCATGCGGGTTCGGCGCGAGGTGCTGGGGGACATGCACGTCGACGCCGCGCAGGCGGCCACGACGCGACTTGACGCCGACTTCCAGCACTTCCTCAGCGAGTTCGTGTGGGGCGCCGTGTGGACCCGGTCCGGCTTGGACCGGCGTACGCGCAGCCTGATCACGATCGCGTTGCTGGCCGGGTTGGGGCACGCGGAGGAGTTGGAGCTTCACCTGCGGGCGAGCCGGAACACGGGAGCGCACCCGGCGGAGATCGCCGAGACGCTGTTGCACGTCGCGGCGTATGCCGGTGTGCCCGCGGCCAACGCCGCCTTCCGGGCGGCGAAGATGATCCTCGAGAAGCCAGACGTCGGCAAGGAGGATTGACCGTGAGCGTCATCGCTGCCATCGAAGACGACCCCGACGAGGTCTTCCCGCCGTACCTGTACGAGGCGTACCGTTCGACCCTCGCGCGCGCTCCCAGCCAGCCGTTGGTCGATCTCATCCCGACGCTGTCCGAGATCACGGGACCCGGTCCCGCTGTGAGCGCCGTGACACCTCAGGACGCCGACCTGACCACCAACTCCGGGACCGGGCACCCCGCGATCGGTGAACGCATGATCGTCACCGGACGCGTGCTCGGCAGCGGCGGCGATGCCGTCGGGCACACCCTGGTCGAGGTGTGGCAGGCGAACGCCGCCGGGCGCTACATACACCGCGATGACCAGCACCACGCGCCCCTGGACCCCAACTTCCTCGGGATCGGCCGCTGCCTGACCGACGGCAACGGCTGGTACCGGCTCCTGACCATCCGTCCGGGCCCGTACCCCTGGCGCAACCACCCCAACGCCTGGCGTCCGGCGCACATCCACTTCTCGGTGTTCGGCCCGTCGATCCAGAGCCGGCTGGTGACGCAGATGTATTTCCCCGGTGACCCGCTGCACGCACTGGATCCCATTTTCAACGCGATCCCGTCGGCTGCCGCCAGATCACGCCTGATCGCCGAGTACGACCACGACATCACAGAGGAGGAGTGGGCCCTGGGATACCGCTTCGACATCGTCGTGGACGGGCCGGCGGCGACACCGTTCGACAACGGACACGGCCTGTGACACACCTTCGGCTGACCCCCCCGCAGACGGTGGGGCCGTTCTTCCACGACTGCCTGCTCGGGCGCGGCGCACGCGTCGTCGTTTCCCAGCCCGCGGAGGCCACGATCCGCATCGAGGGCACCCTGGTGGACGGCGCCGGGCAGAGCGTCGACGACGCGATGGTGGAGGTCTGGCAGGCGGACAGTCACGGGCGGTACCACCATCCCGCAGACACGCGGGACGTGCCCGACGACAATGGGTTCATCGGCTACGGACGCGCTGCGACCGACGAGGCCGGACGGTTCTGGTTCTCCACGGTCAAGCCGGGGCCCGTGCCGGGGCCTGACGGGCGGACGCAAGCACCGCACCTGGTTGTGCAGGTGTTCGCGCGCGGCTTGCTCGACGTGCTGACGACGCGGCTGTACTTCGCCGGCGAGGTTGCCAACGACGAGGATCCGGTCCTGCAGACCGTCCCGCGCGAGCGCCGGGACACCCTGCTCGCCCAGGAGTCGCACGACGACGGAGAGGTCGTGTACCGCTTCGACATCGTCTTGCAGGGGGAACACGAGACGGTGTTCTTCGACGTCGGCGGCCGTCGCCGCGGGCGATGACCGGGGCCCGGATCCTGCCGCTTGCCGAGGCTGTGGCCGAGCATGTCCACGACGGCGACACCGCGGCGTTCGAGGGGTTCACGCATCTCATCCCCTTTGCCGCTGCGCACGAGGTGATCCGGCAGCGACGCCGCGACCTGACCCTGGTGCGGATGACGCCGGACCTGATCTACGACCAGCTGATAGGGATGGGCTGCGCCCGGAAGCTGGTGTTCTCGTGGGGCGGTAATCCCGGTGTCGGCTCGCTGCACCGCCTGCGGGACGCGGTCGAGCACGGCTGGCCGGTGGCGCTGGAGGTCGAGGAGCACAGCCACGCCGCCATGGCCAACGCGTACGCCGCCGGTGCGGCTGGGTTGCCGTTCGCCACCTTCCGCGGGTACCTGGGCTCTCAACTCGTCGACGTCAACCCGAATATCTCCTTCGTCACCTGTCCCTTCACCGGCGAGCGCCTGGCCGCCGTCCCCGCGCTGCGACCGGACGTCGCCGTGGTCCACGCGCAGCGTGCCGACCGGGCCGGCAACGTCCTGTTCGAGGGCATCGTCGGCGTGCAGAAGGAGGTCGTCCTCGCATCCCGCCGCGCGATCGTCACGGTCGAGGAGATCGTCGACGACTTGCGGCCGCCCAGCCTCAACTCGGTCGTGCTGCCGTCGTGGACGATGTCGGCGGTCGCGGAGGCACCCGGCGGTGCCCATCCGTCCTACGCCCACGGCCACTACGCGCGCGACAACGCCTTCTACAAGGCCTGGGACGCCATCGCGCGGGACCGCCACACGTTCACGGCGTGGATGGCCGAGCATGTCGCCGGCGACGACACGCAAGTCGACGCGCGGTGAGGACCGGCGTGGACTACAGCGCGACGGAGATGATGATCGTGGCAGCGGCGCGTGCGCTGCAGAACTCCGACGTCTGCTTCGTCGGGATCGGCGCGCCGTCGGCTGCGTGCAACCTCGCACGGCTCACCCACGCGCCCGACATCACACTGATCTACGAGTCCGGGACCATCGGGACGAAGCCTGATGTCCTGCCGCTGTCGATCGGGGACGGTGAGCTCGCCGAGACCGCGTTGACGACGGTATCGGTGCCGGAGATGTTCCGGTACTGGCTACAGGGTGGACGTGTCTCCGTCGGATTCCTCGGCGCCGCGCAGATTGACCGTTTCGGTAACCTCAACACGACCGTGGTCGGCTCCTACGACGCGCCTACCGTCCGGCTGCCCGGCGGCGGTGGCGCACCCGAGATCGCGTCGTCGTGTGCGGAGGTGTTCATCATCGCGAAGCACGCACCGAGAACCCTGGTCAACCGGCTGGACTTCGTCACCACGTTCGGTCACGGCGAGGGTGGTGACCACCGCGCCCGCCTGGGCATCACGACAGCCGGACCGACCCTGGCGATCACAGATCTGTGCACGATGCACCCTGATCCGGAGACCAGGGAGCTGGTCGTCGCTTCGTTGCACCCCGGCGTCGAACGCACCACGGTCGAGGAGCGCACCGGATGGCCCATCCGCTTCGGCGGCGCTGTCGATGAGACGCCGCCGCCGACGGCGGACGAGCTGGACGTGCTGCGGGATCTCAACGCACGCACCGATCGCGCCCATATCCAGACGTGACGGGACGGCATTGAGCCAGGACATCCTCTTCACGACACCGCAGATGGCGGAGGTGTTCTCCGCCGGCCGGCGTCTGCAGCGCATGCTCGACGTCGAGGCGGCACTGGCCCGGGCGCTTGCTCGCCGCGGGATGGTTCCGGACCATGCCGCCGACGCGATCGGCCGGCAATGCCGCGTCGAGCACTTCGACGTCGAGGCGGTGTACCGCGAGGCGATGCTTGCGGGCACCCCCACGATCCCTCTGGTGGCACGTCTTGTCGAGCTGGTCGACGACGACGCCCGCGGGTTCGTGCACTGGGGCGCGACCAGCCAGGACATCCTCGACACCGGCCTCGTGCTCCAGATGCGCGACGGGCTCGACCTGCTGCTGGCTGATCTCGTCGGGATCGGCCGCAGCTGCGCCGCGCTGGCGGAGCAGCACCGCACGAGCCTCATGCCGGCGCGAACGTTGCTGCAGCACGCGCTGCCCACGACGTTCGGGTTGAAGGCGGCGCAATGGCTGGCTGCGGTCACCGCGCAGATCGCGCGTCTGCGAGAGGTCGAACGCGGTCTGGCGGTTCAGCTCGGAGGCGCCGCCGGCACTCTTGCCGCATACCGTGACGACGGGCTGGCGGTCGTCGCACTGCTGGCCGAGGAGCTGCACCTGCCGGCACCGGCGCTGTCGTGGCATACCGACCGCAACCTGCCGGCGGCGGTCACGGCCGCGGTCGGGTTGGCGTGCGGCACGGCCGGCAAGATCGCCACGGATGTCGCGTTGCTCATGCAGACCGAGGTCGGCGAAGTGGCCGAGGGGCCTCGCCGGGGTAAGGGCGGTTCGACGACCATGCCGCACAAGCGCAACCCCGTGGACAGCGTCGCGGCGGTCGCGGCGGCGCGGCTGGCGCTGGGTGCGGTTCCGGTGGTGATGGGTGCGATGATCCAGGAGCACGAGCGTGGCGCAGGGTCGTGGCAGGCGGAGTGGGATGGAGTGCCTGCGGTGTTCCGCCACGCGTCCGCGGCGATCTTCCGCACCGGCGGTGCGCTGGCGGGCCTGGAGGTCGACGTGGACCGGATGCGCGACAACCTCGAGCTGACGGGAGGCGCGGTGCTCGCGGAATCCCTCGCCACGGCACTCGCCCCTCACATCGGACGCCCCGCCGCGAACACCGTGGTCCAGGGGGTGGTCAGCGTGGCGCTGTCCAGCGACGCTGACTTGCGGGCCGCCGCCCACGACACACAGGCGGTGACCGACGTGCTGGAGCCTGCGCAGATCGATGCCGCGTTCGACGCCGCCGGATACCTCGGCAGTAACAACGCGCTCATCGACCGTGCGCTGACCTCGTTTACGCAGTTCGACCACGACGGGTGACGGCGGTGCCGGCCGGGGGTCTGCACTACCGCGTCGACGGGGCCGCCGGCGCGCCCGCCATCCTGCTGTGCAACTCCCTGGGCACCGATCTTCGGATGTGGGAGCCGCAGGTCGCTGCGCTGACCGGCCGTTTCCGTGTCGTCCGCTTCGACATGCGCGGCCACGGTCACTCGGCCACGCCCGCCGGCGAGTACACGCTGGACGACCTCGGCGGTGATGCCGAGGCTGTCCTCGACGCCGCAGGGGTGGAGCAGGCCGACATCTGCGGCGAGTCACTCGGCGGTGTGGTGGCCCTGTGGCTGGCGATCCACCGTGCCGACCGCGTGAACAAGGTGGTGCTTGCGAACTCCGCGGCGCGAGTCGGAACTTCCGGGAAGTGGCAGGAGCGCATCGACACGGTGCGGGCAGGCGGCATGAGTGCCATCAGCGACATGGTGATCGGGCGCTTCTTCTCCGAACAGTTCCGCGCGAACCGCCCGGACGTCGTCGGCGACTTCCGGCGGATGCTGGACGAGACGGACCCCGAAGGCTACGCCGGCTGCTGCGCGGCTCTCCGGGACGCAGACCTGCGGGACGCCACGCACGTCGTGACGGCGCCGGCGCTGGTGCTGGCAGGAGCGCACGACGTCGCGACGCCCGTGTCGAACAGTCAGTGGCTGCAGGAGCACCTTGCCGGCAGCAGGCTGCAAGTCCTCGATGCCGCGCACCTGTCGAGCGTGGAGTGCGCGGGAGAGTTCAACGCGGCTGTTGCCGCCTTCCTGGTGACCGGCTGACAGTCACGTCTGGTCGGCCTCGTACAGGTCGAGCGGGCGCGCGAACACCTCGTCGGTTTGCGCCTCGTCGCCGAGCATGAACACGTGCCGGCCCACTCGCCGGAAGCCGTGCCGCAGGTAGAAGCGGATCGCGCCGTCGTTGTGCTCCCAAACTCCCAGCCAGAGAACGTCGCCGCCTTCGTTCTGCGCCTCTGCGATGCCGGCCCGCAGCAGTGCCGCGCCGTATCCGCGGCCGGTGAGGCCAGGCTCGACGTAGATGCGGACGACTTCAACCGGACGCCGGGCAAGGACGCCTTCCGCCGTTGACCCGGCGCGCAGGTGCACGTAGCCGACCACCACGTCGTGTCCGTCGATCGTGTCGACTGCCAGCAGGTGCCGGGCCGCGGGGTCCGCCAGTTCGGCGGTGACCTGCTCGATGGAGAATGACTTCGCGACGTAGCGGTCCACGTTGACAGGATCGTTGTCGGCGGCGAACGCTCCGCGAAACGCCCGCGCACCGAATTGCGCGAGAAATTCCGCGTCCGATTCGGTTGCCTTCCTGAACTGCATGGTCCCGCTCCGCCCCGGCGTCCGAACGCGTCACGCGACCAGTGTGGGCCCTCGGACCACCATTGTCGCGTCGAAACAACACCTAGCGGCCGGTGAGCGACAGCCCTTCCTGCGACTTGCGTGTACCGGCAGCCGCGCCCGGAGGAGCGATGCGGTCGATCTCGGAAAGGTCCTCATCGCCCAGTTGCACCTCGAGCGCGGCGACATTCTCCAGCAGGTGCTCCACACGCGCGCTGCCCGGGATGGGCACGACGTCACGCGCCATCAGCCAGGCCAGGGCGAGTTGTGCAGGGGTGCACCCGACCCGCTCGGCCACCGCGGCGAGCTGCTCGACCAGTGTGAGGTTGTGTTCGAGGTTGCCGGGCTCGACCCGCGGTCCCTTCGCCAGGCGGTTGCCTTCCGGCAGGTCGTCGCGGTCGCGGACCGTGCCCGTGAGAAAACCGATGCCCAACGGGCTATAGGCCACGAATGTCGTGCCGAGGTCGCGGCAGACGCCGAGCACCTCGGCCTCCGGCTCCCGTGTCCACAAGGAATACTCGCTCTGCAGCGCCGCTATCGGGTGGACCGCGTGGGCACGGCGCAGCGTGTTCGGCCCCGCCTCGCTCAGCCCGACGTGGCGCACGATCCCTCCGGCGACGAGTTCCGCCAGCGCACCCACGGACTCCTCGATCGGCACCGCAGGATCGACGCGGTGCAGGTACAGGAGGTCGATCGTCTCGACCTCGAGACGTTCGAGGCTGCGCCGTGCCGCTGTGTGAATGTGGCGCGGCGAGCCGTCGATTGGCCGCGGGTCCCGCGACGAACCCACGAATCCCACCTTGGTGGCGACGACGACGTCGTCGTGCCGGCCCCGGATCGCCTCCGCGACCAGACGTTCGTTGTCGCCCTTGCCGTACTTGTCAGCCGTGTCGAGGAAGTTGACGCCGCGGTCGATGGCGGTCTGCAGCGTGCGCAGCGATTCGGCTCGGTCCCGGCCGGGGTGGGACATGCTCATACAGCCCAACCCCATGCGCGGCAACACCGGGCCGTCGGTTCCCAGTCGCAAAGAGAGCAGCCTCCGTCTCGCCGGTGGTGTCGTGGTCTACCACAGCCGGTGGGTGCCTAGATCCCGGTCATGGCGAGTCCCGCCGCGGATTTGCGGCGCCCGGCAGGGGCGTCCGGTCCGAAGGTCGCGGCCAGCTCGGCCAGTTCTTCCTCGACGAGTTCCACACTGAGCGCGCCGACGTTCTCCTCCAGATGCGCGGTCCGGCGGGTGCCCGGGATCGGGACTATGTCGCGGCCAGCGGCGAGCACCCACGCCAACGCCACCTGCGCCGGCGTGCAGCGCAGCCGTCCCGCGACGGTCTTCAGGCGCGCCACGAGTTGGAGGTTGCGTTCAAGGTTGCGCCCCTGCACGCGTTCGCTGCGCCCCAGCCTGCTGCCGTCGGGGGCGTCCGCCGCCGAGTGCACGCTGCCGGTCAAAAAACCGATGCCCAACGGGCTGTACGCGACGAATGCGACGCCCAGCGCGCGGCAGGTGTCCAAGATGGGACCCTCGGCGTCGCGTGCCCACAGCGAGTACTCCGTCTGCAGCGCGGCGAGCGGGTGGACGGCATGCGCGCGCCGCAGCGTCTGCGGGCCGGCCTCTGACAGGCCCAGTGCCCGGACCTTTCCGGCCTCCACGAGCGCCGCCATGGCACCGACCGTCTCCTCGATCGGCACGTCGGGGTCGACACGGTGGAGGTAGTACAGGTCGACCGTGTCCCGCCCCAGCCGGCGCAGACTCGCGTCGCACGCACGGCGCACGTGCTCGGGTGATCCGTCGACAGCTCCCGGTTCTCCCGGCGAGCCGACGAAGCCGAACTTGGTCGCCACCACCACGTCGTCCTCGCGATCGGCGAGCGCGGCTCCGACCAGGCGCTCGTTGTGGCCCCTGCCGTAGCGGTCGGCGGTGTCGAAGAACGTGACACCGCGGTCGACGGCGGTGCGCAGGAGCGCGATCCCGTCGTCGTCACGCACGCCCTGCGACAGGCTCATGCAGCCAAGGCCGAGCCGCGACACGGCCAGTCCGCTGGTACCCAGGGGAACGTGTTCCATGACCTGCTAGATAACACGTGAGTTCTGGATGTGACGTCGGTTCGGCTCGCGATGTGAGACGGATTCGCCGGCCTTCGCCGGTATGCGGCGTCGCCTGCAGGCAGGGTCAGCACAGCGATGCACAGGGATCGGTCAGCGATGCGACTCCAACCGGCGATGCGCAGCAGCCGCGCCACGGTCGCGACTTCGGTACTGGCGACCACGGCCGGTGTCTTCCCGGGGTTCCTGACGGGTGCGGTGTCAGTGCAGCTGGGCGAGGACCTCGGCGTCGGCCCGGCGACCACCGGCGTGCTCGTCGCGCTGTTCTTCGCGGTCGGCGCCGTCGTCTCCGGACCGGGAGGGCGCCTTGCGGAGCACGTGGGTGCGGTGCCCGGCCTACGGGCTGCGACAGCGACGACGGCTGGCGTGCTGGTAACGCTGGCGGTGGCCGCGCAGAACACGGTTCATCTCGGCGCGGGCCTTGCTGTCGCGGGGGTCGCGAACGCCGTCGTGCAACCGGCCGTCAACGGCCTTCTCGTCGGCGCCATCCCGACCCGCCGCCGTGGCCTGGCGTTCGGAATCAAGCAGTCCGGCGTTCCGGCATCGACCCTGCTCGGCGGCCTCGTGGTGCCGACCCTTGCGGTGACACTCGGCTGGCGCGCGGCATTCGCTGCAGGCGCCGCCGTCGCCTTCCTGGCCGCCGTGGTCATCCACGGTCACGCCGAAACGGTCCCCGCCGCATCATCCGACGCCGCACGTCCGGTCCTGTCACCGTGGCTACTGATGGTCGCCCTCGGAACCGCCCTGGGCGCGGCCGCCGGCAGCGTGCTGGGTGTGTTCACGGTGGCGTCGGCGGTCTCAGCAGACGTTCCGGCCGGTGTCGCGGGTGTCCTGCTGACGGCGGGAAGCCTCACGGCCATCGCCGTGCGCGTCGTGATGGGATCGGTCGTCGACCGCACCGGCGGCGGGTTCGGCACGGTGGCGGCGATGCTGGCGGCGGGCTCTGTCGGCTACGTCCTCCTGGCCGGCGGCGGTGGCGTCTGGTTGCTGACGACGGGAGTGCTTGTTGCGTTCGGCCTCGGCTGGGGCTGGAACGGCGTCCTCAACTTCGCCGTCGCCGACACGCATGCCGACCGGCCGGCCGCGGCAACCGGCATCACGCAGGCCGGTGTCTACGTCGGCGGAACCGTCGGCCCGGCTGCGTTCGGTGTTGCCGCGCAGAGCTTCGGCTTCCCGCCCGCGTGGGTGGCGACCGCCGGCGTGAGCCTGGTCGCCGCCGTGCTGATGTTCATCGGCTACCGGCTTGCCCCTGCTGCCCGTCGACCGACCAACGGGCGGGGCCATCGCAGCCGTCATGTCTCCTAGGCTGGCTCCGGCAGCCCCACCGGAAAGGACAACCGATGCCAGTCACGTTCCCGACAATTCCGGACACCGTCCCGTCTCCTGGACAGTTCTCCCACATCAGCGTCGGCGCCGGCAGTGAGATCGTGGCGTTGTCCGGGCAGACCGGGCGAGACCCCTCGGGGGCGTTTGCGGGCGATGTCGGCGCGCAGACGACACAGGCCTTCGCGACCATCGGCGCGCTGCTGGAGGCCGCCGAGGTGGACTGGTCTGCGGTCGTCGGATTCCGGATGTACGTCGTCGGCCGCGACAACCTCCCCGCCTTCCGCGCCGCGCGCGAACGCATCTACGGCGAGATCTACCCGAACGGACGGTATCCCGCGAACACACTGCTGGTCGTCGCCGGTCTCGGCCGCGAGGAGGCACTGGTCGAGATCGAGACCCTGGCCGTGCGGTGACCTCTTGACGGTGTGGGCAACGGGCTTAAGGTGTTACCATTCGACCATAGTCGCAGACGCCCGTGCCGCCGCCGGAAAACCCACCGCGGTGCCGCGATCGGCAGTCGATCGGGAGGACGACGATGCTCAAGCAAGAGGTCAATGAGCTGCTGACCCAGACGGGTCCCGGGACGCCGATGGGGGACCTGTTCCGGCAGTACTGGGTCCCGGCACTGCTGGCCGAGGAGCTGCCGGAGCCGGGTAGCCCGCCGGTGCGTGTCAAGCTCCTTTCCGAGCGCCTGATCGCGTTTCGCGACGACGACGGTGACTATGGCCTGATCGACGAGTTCTGCGCGCATCGCGGCGTGTCGCTGTGGTTTGGCAAGAACGAGGGCAACGGCCTGCGCTGCGCGTACCACGGGTGGAAATACGACGTGACGGGCCAGTGCATCGACGTCCCGTCCGAGCCCGAGGAGCGGGGCTTCTCCCAGAAGGTCAAGCTCACGGGATACCCGCTGGTCAAGATCGGCGACGTGCTCTGGACGTACTTGGGTGACCCGGAGAAGCGCCCGACGCTGCCGGAGTGGGAGTTCGCCACCGTGCCGGCGGACCAGACCTTCACGTCGAAGCGGTGGCAGGAGTGCAACTGGCTGCAGGCCCTCGAGGGTGGCATCGACTCGAGCCACGTGTCCTGGCTTCACTCCGGCGGGCTGAAGAGCGATCCCCTGTTCAAGGGCGCGAAGGGAAACCAGTACAACCTGTCCGACATGAAGCCGTTCTTCGAGGTCGCCGACGCACCTGGTGGGTTGTTCATCGGCGCGCGTCGCAACGCCGAGGAGGGTCACTACTACTGGCGCATCACGCCGTGGGTCATGCCCAGCTTCACAATGGTCCCACCGCGTGGGGACCACCCCATCCACGGGCACTTGTGGGTCCCCATCGACGACGAGAACTGCTGGGTCTTCACCTTCGACTACCACCCCGTCCGTGCGCTCAGCGCCGACGAGGTCCAGGCGATGAAGGACGGGTACGGCGTCCACAACGAGTACGTGCCCGGCACGTACCGGCCGCTGGCCAACAAGGACAACGACTACCTGATGGACCGCGAGGCGCAGAAGCGCGGCGAAACCTTCTCCGGCGTGAAGGGCATCGCCGCCCAGGACTTCTCGCTGCAGGAGAGCATGGGGCCCGTGGTCGATCGCACGAAGGAGCGGCTCGTCTCGACCGACGCCGGCATCATCCAGGCGCGCCGCCGGCTGCAAAAGGCGGCGGCCGCGTTGCGCGACGAGGGCGTGATCCCGCCCGGCGTCGACCCGGAACATCAGAAGGTGCGGTCCGCGTCGGTCGTGCTGCCGAAGGACGAAGCGTTTATCGAGTCGTCGGCCGACGTGTTGAAGGTCCGCCCCGGCGTGGCCCAGGCATCGGTATGAGCACCGCGCAGCTTCGACCCACCGGCCTGTCGAGTTGTGCCCG
>WHTG01000062.1 GCA_009377835.1 Nitriliruptorales bacterium | reverse complement strand
CGTGAACGAACATCGCGTGCAGCGGCGGCATGGGCGCCAGGGTAGCGTCGCGGTCAGCGCCAGCGGGAACGCCACGCCTCGGCCAGACGCGCAGCGGCCGGGTCGTTGTTCAGCGCATCGAGGTAGGTTGACAGCAGTTCCATCGCCGCTTCGACGCGGTTCTTCTCGCCCTTGAGCCGGACGATGCACTCCGTCCCCGGGTACGACCCGAGGTGGACGTCGGGGTACTCGGCCACAAGGCGGTCCAGAACGGGACTCAGCGTCGATTCGGGGTACGGATGGCTCACCTCCGCGACGTGCTGCGGCCGGCCGCGGCCGGCCAGCAGGTGCGGCTCGACGCCGTCAACGAAGATCCGCTGGAGCTGTCCCGGCACACCGGGCAGGATGACGATGGTGGCGCCGCCTTCCGCGGCGAGCCCGCCGTCGATGTCGACAGCCACGCCCGGCACGAAGCCGGGCGCGCCGGGCAGGAGATAGCCGCCTTCGGGGACCATCGCCATCTTCCGCATCGACCGCTCGTGGTCGGAAGTCACGGCCATGCCCTGGTCCGCGGTCCACGTCAACGCGGAGGAGATCCGGCTGTTGATCGTCGGCTCGAGCCGCAGTGGCATGTGGAGATGACGCGCGACAGCCTCGAACGTGACGTCGTCAGGCGTCGACCCGATTCCGCCCGACGTGAGCACCAGGCGGGGGCGTCCTCGGCCCAACTCGGCGGTGAGCGCCTCGTCGATCGCGTCGAAGGAGTCCGGCACCGTCGTGACACGGTCGAGCGGGAAGCCGAGTGTCTGCATCCGTTCCGCCAACCACCCGGAGTTGGTGTCCTGCACGAACCCGCCGAGGATCTCGTCGCCGATCACGATGATCGACACCCTCAGCCCGGTGGACATGGCCGCAGAATAGCCCCGGCGCGTCGCCGCAAACCGGCGGCCCGTAGCATGGCCCACCATGTACACGACGCCTGACGAGGACCGGTCCGATCTCTTCCTCGCGGGCGCCGTGTACTTCGTCGGCCCAGCGATTCTCGGGATCATGCTGCGCGGCGTCTCGCTACCGCCCGTCCCGGGGGCGATCCTCAACCTCGTAATCGTCGTGGCCACCACGATCCTCGTGCCGATCCTGCTGATCCGGTACCGAAAGGAGCGCATCAGCAACTTCGGGTTGGCGGGCGCGCGATCTGTCCTTCTGCCCGGTCTGGTGGCGGCGCTGCCGCTCATCGCGGTCACCATCGTCGCGAACGCCGTTGCGGGTAATCCGCTCCTGAGCGGGGTTCCCGTGGTCGACGCGGTGTCGTCGTCCGTCGTCGTCGACGTGCTCCTTCGCATCGTCGCGGGCCTGTGCGTCGTCCTGCTCGCGATCTACGCGACGGTGAAGGCCCGGACCGCGTTCCGATCCGATCCGCGGTACATCCGTCCCACGATGGTGCAGTTGGGCCGGATCGTCGGGATCATCGCCGCCGTCGCGGCGGCGCTGCTGTTGGTCAGCCTGGTGGTGCAGAACGCCGTGGCGCGGCAGGCCGTGCTCTACATCCTCATCCCGATCGGAGTCGCCGGGGTGCTGTGGCTGGTACACCGCTCGGTGCCCGGGTCACTGCTGACGTCACGGCCGACGCTCATCACACCGATGGTCATCATGGGAATCTCGTCGTTGCAGTTGTTCGGCGGCGCATTCGAGATCGTCGTGCGCGTGTGGTCCGCCGCGATTCTCGCTGCGGTCGGACTGGCACTCGGCGTCCTCCTTGAGCGGTATCGCTCTGCGTGGGCGCCGCTCGGGCTGGGCCTGGGATTGGTGCTGTTCACATCGCTGATCCGGTGACCCCGTGGTCCAGGCCGGACCAGAGCGTGTCGCTCGTGCGTACGGTCGGGCTGGCGATGGGCGTGATCGCCGCTGCGGGGGCAGTGGCTCTGACGGTCCGGCCTTTGGTCCCGCCCTCTGCGACACCTGGGCCGGCGGCATCGGTCGCGCCGGATTCCTCGCCCCGACCACCTGCGACGCCGGCGCCGCAGGTGGTCACCGACGCATTGAGGCCGTCCCGAACCGAATCCCGCAGGAAGCCCCCCAGGTCCGAACCGCCCGAACAGGTCGCACCCGCCGCACAACCGGTGGACCCGCGATTCGGCCCGTTCACGGGGCTGTCGACGTGGATCGATATCTACGACACCGACCTGACACCGCCGCAGCAGATCACCCGCGCCGCAGCCGGCGGCGTGCAGCTGATCTACGTCCAGAGCGCCCGCCACAAGTCGACCACGGATATCGATGACCCCCGGCGGCTGGCTCACGTCATCGACCTCGCCCACGACCACGGAATGCTGGTCATGGTGTGGTACGTGCCTGACTTCGTGCGGACGGCCCGCGACCTGCGCCGCTCGCAGGCCGCCATCGCGTTTCAGTCCCCCAGAGGGGATCGTGCGGACGCGTTCGGCCTCGACATCGAGGTGGAGGATCAGGCGAACGTCGGCAGGCGCAACCGCAACCTGCTGGCGCTGTCACGCAGTGTGCGTGAGTGGGTGGGACCGGAGTACCCGATGGCGGCGGTCGTGCTGCCGCCCCTGCAGCTGGACATGCGGCCGGGGTGGTGGCCCGGGTTCCCATGGGCGGAGCTGCGGCCGTACTACGACGTGTTCGTTCCCATGAGCTACAGCTCCTACCGCGGTACCGACAAGAAGACGACGTACCGGTGGATCGTGGAGAACGTAGAACAGATGCGGCTACTGGTCGGTGACTCGACGCTGCCGGTGCACATTGCGGGTGGGATAGCCGACAACTTCCCGCAGGTCGGGACGTTCGTCCAGGCGGTGCGCGATGCCGGCGCCCTCGGGGGCGGGCTGTACGACCTGCACACCACGCACCCCCAGGCGTGGGCGATCCTCACCGATCTCCGCGTGGAACCACCTGACTGAGCCATTGCGCATCTGGTGACGTGGGTTGAAAGTGATCGTGACGAGGGCGGGAGGTACACCATGCAGGACGACCACGAGCAGGCGCTCGGCACAGCGGCGGACATGGGGATCGCCTGGCTGCGGTCGCTGCCGAAGCGCCCGGTCGCCCCGACGGCGACGATGGACCAGCTGCGGTCGGCGTTCGTCAGCGAGCTCCCCGAACACGGACTGCCGGCGACCGACGTGCTCCGGGACCTGGCTGCCGCAGCCGAGCCCGGTACCGTAGCTATGGCCGGGCCGCGCTATTTCGGGTTCGTCATAGGCGGTTCGCACCCCGCCGCGCTGGGCGCCGACTGGCTGTCGAGTGCCTGGGACCAGAACGCCGGCCTGGTCGTGGGCGGCCCGGCCGCTGCAGTCGCCGAGGAACTTGCAGGACAGTGGGTGCTCGACCTCCTGGGGCTTCCGGCCGCGGCCTCGTTCGCGCTGGTTACCGGCTGCCAGATGGCGCACTTCACGGCCTTGGCCGCCGCGCGCCATCACGTGTTGAGCGCTGCCGGCTGGGACCTGGCGACGGAAGGGCTGTTCGGAGCCCCACCACTGACGGTCGTCGTCGGGGGCGAGCGACACGTCACGGTCGACCGTGCGTTGCGGTTCCTGGGGATAGGCCGCTCGTCGATCCTCCACGTCCCGGCCGACGATCAGGGGCGGATGCGCACGGACCAACTGCCCCTGCTTCTGCGCGACCTGGAGGGGCCGGTCATCGTGTGCGCCCAGGCGGGCAACGTGAACACGGGAGCGTTCGACGACATCGCCGCGATCTGCGACGTGGCGCACGACTCGCACGCGTGGGTTCACGTCGACGGTGCCTTTGGCATGTGGGCGGCCGCGTCGCCCAAGTACGCCCACCTGGTCAACGGGATCGAACGAGCGGACTCGTGGGCAACCGACGCACACAAATGGCTCAACGTCCCCTTCGACTGCGGGATTGCGGTAGTGGCGCATCCGCGGAGCCACCGCGCCGCGATGTCCGTGCACGCCGACTACCTCGAGCACGACACCCACGGAGACCGGGACCAGATGGACTGGAATCCCGAATTCTCGCGGCGGGCCCGGGGCTTCCCGCTGTACGCCGTGCTGCGCGCATGGGGAAGGGAGGGAGTCGCCGCCGTCGTCGAGCGCTGCTGCGACCATGCCCGCCGCTTCGCCGAGACTCTCGCCGTCAGGCCAGACGTGGAGATCGTCAACGACGTGGTGCTCAACCAGGTCCTGGTGCGCTTCGGCAACGACGACGAGCGCACCCGCGCGGTCGTGGCCGGTGTGCAGAAGGACGGGACGTGCTGGTTGTCCGGCACGACGTACCAGGGCCGTGCGGCGATGCGTATCTCGGTCGTCAACTGGTCCACCACAACCGACGACGTCGACCAGTCGGCCGAGGCGATCCTGCGGGTTGCGGCCACCATCTCGTAGCGTCACCGTCGTCCCGGCATGTCCTTCGATGTGCGCCCGTAGCGTTCGTACAGGTGATTGCTGAATCGCTCGCCGGGGTCGTAGGCTCGCTTCAGCGCGAAGAAGTCCTTGATGTTGGGATAGGCGGCCTCCAGTTCGTCCTGGCTGTACCGAAGTTGGTAGGGAAGGTAGAACGTGCCGCCGCGGGCCGTCGCGGCGGCGATGAGCCGCCGGGTCGCCTCGGCCATGGCATCGTCGCTGCGCGGGGTCGTCTTCTGGTTCACGTAGAGGACGACCGCGAACCGGTCGGCCGGCGCATAGCTGAGCATGATCTCCGTGGACGACCCGGATCGACCCGTTGACGAGGACGAGGCCATGGTCTCGGAGTACGTCCCGAGCCTCCCCGATGAAGGCGACGGTCTGGTCCCGTGGTAGGAAGTATTCCTGCAGGATGTCCGTGTCGTTCGGGATCTTGTTCCGCAGCGCGTCCAGGCTGGTGTAGAGCGCCTGGTTGCGGGAGATGAAGCATGCCTCAGCACCGGCGAGCGCGTCGCTGCGCTGTTGTATGCAGGGCCGAAAGTATGGCAGGACGTGCTTCTGTCCGGCCCACTTTGCCCATTGCCCCAGGCGTCCTGTCTTCGACGAGTTCAGCATGAAGCGGCTGGTGCGCACCCAGCCGATTTCTCCGAGAGGTGGAGGGTCTTCGTCGTATGCAGGCGCCACGGAGTACGTGTAGAGGATCGCCTCCTCCATGAAACCTTTCGGCGCCGTCGACAGGTGGACGTACGCCAGGGCGATGTCGTTGTCGCGGGCGAGCCGTGTCTCGTAGATCGCGGGGAACTCATCGGCCGTGATCATCTGCTGGTCGAAGTCGTACACCTCGTTGGGAACGAGCTCCAGTTCGACCGAGACGATGACGCCGAACAAGCCGTAGCCCCCGATGACCGCTCGGAACAGTTCTGTGTTCTGCCGACGGTCGGCGTGCAGCAACCGACCGTCGGCGAGCACGACGTCCAGTGAGCGGATGGTCGACGCGACGGACCCGGACCGGTGATCCGTGCCGTGCGCGTTGACCGACACGGAACCACCCACCGTCAGCACGTCCACGCCCTGCATGGAAGCTACGGACAACCCTCGTGAAGTTCCTCGCCGGCCGCAAACGCCAGCAGCTCACGCAGTTGGCCGAGGTCGGCGGGCGGGCGACTCCGAACACCGCCATACGGCTCAGTGCAGCTTGCGTCGTTGATGGTTCCGCCTCGCCGGATCATCGCGGCCGGTAGAGCCCTTGGTGCCGGCACCGCGTCCGCTCCGGGCGTCTCGTCATCGGCGGGCGCATGGCCTTCGACCGGGTCGCAGTCCTTCGCTTGCTCCGGGTGGCCTGCGTTGCGGTGGCGTCCCCCGTGCTCGACCTCCTTGAACGCGGGGACCTCACCACGGTCAGGCGACAGCCCGCGGTCGGTCTGGATCGGCCCGCGGGTGCGGGTGCGGGCATCGGCGGCGTGCGGCGAAACGCAAGCCTGCCAGTGCACGCTAGCCTCGCCCAATGCCTGAGTTCACGTATGTCATGAAGGGACTGACCAGGGTCGTCCCGCCCAACAAGGAGATCCTGTCCAACATCTGGCTGTCGTTCCTTCCGGGCGCGAAGATCGGCGTCATCGGCCCAAACGGTGCGGGGAAGTCCACGCTGCTGCGCATCATGGCCGGTGTCGACACCGAATTCGAGGGCGAGGCCTGGGCGGCTCAGGGCGTCACCGTCGGCCACCTGCCGCAGGAACCGGAGCTCGATGAGACGAAGAACGTGCGCGGCAACGTGATGGATGGAGTCGCGGAGACGGCGATGCTGCTCGATCGGTTCAACGAGCTGTCCGCGAAGATGGCAGAGCAACTCGACGATGACGAGATGGCAAAGGTCTACGACGAGTTCGCACAGGTCCAGGACGCCATCGAGGCCGCCGGCGCGTGGGATCTCGACCGTACGCTCGAGGTGGCGATGGACGCCCTGCGTGTGCCGCCCGGCGACGCGGAGGTCTCGACGCTGTCGGGAGGGGAGCGACGCCGCGTCGCGCTCTGCCGGCTGCTGCTGTCGCATCCCGACATGCTCCTGCTCGACGAGCCGACGAACCACCTTGACGCCGAGAGCGTCGCGTGGCTGGAACGGTTCCTGCAGGAATACACCGGCACCGTCGTGGCCATCACGCACGACCGGTATTTCCTGGACAACGTCGCCGGCTGGATCCTTGAGCTGGACCGTGGCAAGGGCCACCCGTTCGAGGGCAACTACAGCGGCTGGCTGGAACAGAAGCAGGCGCGTTTGGCCCGGGAGGCCAAGCAGGAAAGCGCCCGGCAGAAGACGCTTGAGCGGGAACTGGAATGGGTCCGCATGTCGCCACGGGCCCGCCAGGACAAGTCAAAGGCTCGACTGAAGGCATACGAGACACTGCTCGCCCAGGACTCGGCACAGCGCACCGGCAATGCGGAGATCGTCATCCCCAACGGCCCACGCCTGGGCGATGTCGTGGTCGAGGCTGACCACGTCGCCAAGGGGTACGGCGACCAGCTGTTGATCGAGGATCTGACGTTCAAGCTGCCACCTGCGGGCATCGTCGGCATCATCGGCCCAAACGGCGCCGGCAAGACGACGACGTTCCGCATGATCGTGGCCGACGAGAAGCCCGACTCCGGTGAGATCAGGGTCGGCAACACGGTCGAGATTGCCTATGTCGACCAGAGCAGAGCCGCTCTGGACCCGGACAAGACGGTCTTCGAGGAGATCACCGACGGGCTGGAGGCGCTGATCGTCGGCAACCGCGAGGTCAACGCCCGTGCGTACTGCGCCACGTTCAACTTCAAGGGTCCCGACCAGCAGAAGAAGGTGGGACAGTGCTCGGGAGGCGAGCGCAACCGCATCCACATGGCGAAACTACTGCGCTACGGAGGCAACCTGCTCCTGCTCGACGAGCCGACCAACGACCTGGACGTCGACACCCTCCGGGCGCTGGAGGACGCGCTGCTGAACTTCGCCGGCTGCGCCGTCATCATCAGCCACGACCGCTGGTTCCTGGACCGTGTCGCGACCCACATCCTCGCGTTCGAGGGCAACAGCCAGGTCGTCTGGTACGAGGGCGGCTACTCCGACTACGAAGCCGACCGCCACCGCCGCCTCGGCGCCGAAGCCGACACTCCGCACCGCATCAAATACAAGCCCCTCGTCCGCGCCTAAGGTTTCCGCCCCAGAGTTTCAGCAAGCCGCCGGCAACGGCGAAAGCGCCGGGAAAAGGGCGAGGCCCCCGTGGTCGGGCGGGGGCCTCGTGCGCCGTCGGCGGGTTGCGGGCGGGTACCGCCTGGCACGTGCAGTGGCGGGAGTGTTCCCACCCCAAACCCCGTAACACCACGCGACGCAGATTTTTTCAGTCGAGGGTGAAGCCGAGGATGTCGGCGAGCTCGCGCAGTGTCCGACCTGCCCCGGTTTCTGCTGCTTCGTCCAGCACCCTGATCGCCCCGGGCGTGTTCAGGTCGTCACACATCGCCGCATGAAAGCGCTCGTGGAGGTGCGCCTGCCGCACGTCTGACCCTGCCGCCTCCTGCCACCGCTTGAACTTCGTCGCAGCCTCGGTGGCCTCGTCGTCATCGTAGGTCCAGTCTGCGCGGTAGTGGTGCTCCAGGAAGTACCGCCGCAGCGCTCCGCCTTCGAACCGGTCGAGCAGATCCTCGACGAACACCAGGTTCCCCAACGACTTGGACATCTTCGTCCCGTCCAGCGCCACCATGCCCGTGTGCAGCCAGTACCTGACGAACGGCGCCTGACCGCTCACGCCCTCCGCCTGCAGGATCTCGGCGGAGTGGTGGGGGAAGATCAGGTCGCGCCCGCCGCCGTGGATGTCGATGACGTTGCCAAGCTCCTCGGCGATCATGACAGAGCATTCGATGTGCCAACCGGGGCGCCCCGGCCCCCAATCGCTGTCCCACGCCGGCTCGCCCGGCACCGCCGGTTGCCACAGCAGGAAGTCGAGAGGGTCTCGCTTTCCGGGAGCGTCCAGGTCGCCACCCTTTTCCGCGAACTCCTCGAGCATCCTGTCGCGCGGCAGCCGCGACAGCTCACCGAAGCGACCCGACTTCGTGGTGTCGAAGTAGACGCGACCGTCCTCCAGGGCATATGCCGCGCCCACGGACACGAGCGCGCGGATGTTGACGATCATGGCCGGCACTGTCTCAGTCGCCAACGGCACGGCGTCCGGACGGCGTACCGCGAGGCGCTCGAGGTCGCGGTCGAAGTCCTCGACCTCGCGACGGCCCAGCTCCAGGTAGTCCTCGCCCAGCTCTCGGGCCTTGCGCAGGATGTCGTCGTCGACGTCGGTGACGTTGCGCACCGAGATCACCCGGTGCCCCAGAAGCTGCAGGTACCGCGTCAGCGCGTCGAACGCGACGTAGGTGAAGGCATGACCCAGGTGGGCGGAGTCGTAGGGGGTGATCCCACAGACATAGAGCCGGACGGTGTGTCCGGCTCTGAAGTCACGGAGGTCGCCCGCGCGCGTGTCGAATAGCCGTATGTGCATGTCACACGCAAGGCTACCGAGGGCCGGAACATTCCCGGCACAGCACGGAAATCGACGCGCTAAAAAGCCCGGCCGCCTGCGCAGTCAACAAGCGGCCGGGCCGGCCGGAGCGCCCTGGGGCTCCGGCGGCCCCCATGGTGAGACACCGCCGTCGACGGTGCCATAGTCCTTTCGGACCATTTCGTCGTCGTCCCACAGCTGGCCCTGCGCGAGTGCGCGGATCGGTGCCCATGACGAGCGATGCAGGTCGCACGGCCCGTGCTGGCGCAACGACGCTTTGTGCTCCGGTGACGGGTATCCCTTGTTCGAGGAAAACCGGTAGGTGGGGTAACGCGGACACTGCTGAGTCATGCCGGCGTCACGGTGGACCTTCGCGACGATCGAGGCCGCCGCGATGGAGGCGGCGTGCGCGTCGCCACCGATCACCCGCTCGTTGGTGGTCCCGTAGCCGGCGAGGAAGTCCCAGTTGCCGTCGAGCAGGCAGACGTCGGGCCTGACGTCCAGCGCGTCGACCGCCCGTCGCGCCGCCATGCGGATCGCCGCCGTCATGCCGAACGCGTCGATCTCGGCGTTCGATGCCTCGCCGATCCCGATGGCCACCGCGAAGTTCCACAGACGGCGGGCGAGCTCTTCGCGACGCTGCGGGTCGAGCATCTTGGAGTCACGCAGTTTGTACATGCGCCGGTCGGTGGGCAGGATCACTGCGGCGTAGGTGACCGGGCCCGCCCACGCACCGCGGCCCACCTCGTCGATCCCCGCCACGACCGCACCCTGGTCCCACCAGCGACGCTCGATGCGGAGACCAGGAACATCAGGCAAACGCCTGCGCCGCCCGTTGCGGTACGTGACGTTCTTGCGCTGGCTTGCCGGCAGCATCCGTCAGACGGTACCCGACGTCACGACAGGCGCCCCGCGATCGCGCTCAGGATCTCTCCCGGCTCGGCGTGGCGGCCAACGGACGTCTTGCTGTAGACACGCTCGCCGTCGACGTCGACCTCGAAGACGCCGCCACTCGAGGGCACGAGAATCAACTCGCTGATGTCGTGGCTGTGCTCGGCCAGCACTTCGGCCGTCAGACCGACGGCCCGGTCGCCGTAGCCTCAGACGTTGCAGTACTCGATGCGGATGCGCACGTGGTCGCCTCCTGGACTTTTAAGGGCCGCCATCGTGCCACGGGAGGGAGCGACGTGGATCTGGGTCTGGGGAAGACACGCGTTGTCGTGACCGGTGCGTCCGGTGGGATTGGCGCCGCCACGGCACGGGCCTTCGCCGCCGAAGGTGCACGCGTCGCGGTGCACTACCACCGCAACCGTGCGGCAGCCCACGCCCTCGCCGCCCAGATCGAGGGTGTCGCCCTCCAAGCGGATCTGCGTGACGAGGCGGCGGCGGACGAGTTGATCCCGGCGGCCGCGGACGCACTGGGAGGTCTGGACGCCTGCGTCGCGAACGCCGGCGTGTGGCCGAGTGAACCCGAGCACGTTGCAACCCTCTCCTTCCAGCGCTGGCGAGACACCATGGACGCCAATCTGACGGCCACATTTCTCACGGCCCGTGCATACCTGCGGCACGTGTACGCGACGGGGGAGGGCAGCCTGGTACTCGTCGCGTCCACGGCGGGTGAGTTCGGCGAGGCGGGCCACAGCGATTACGCCGCGGCGAAGGCGGCCATCGCGTACGGGCTGCTGCCGTCGATGAAGAACGAGGTCGTGCAATTCGCGCCGCAGGCGCGGGTGAACTGCGTAGCGCCGGGCTGGACGGTGTCCCCGATGACGGCCGAGTCGCTGTCACCCGATGTCGTGAACCGTGTCACCGCGACGATGTCGCTGCGGAAGGTTGCCACCACGGATGACATCGCAGCGGCGATCCTGTTCCTGACGTCACCAGTGACCGCGGGTCATGTCACCGGTCAGGTGATCACCGTTGCCGGCGGCATGGAAGGGCGGCTGTTGTGGCCGCCCCGTTCTTAGAGATACAGCCCGGTCGACCCGGCGGCGCGCTCCTCGGATGCGACGGCATGGGCGTCCCGCTCGCGGATGATGAGGAACAGCTCACCGCGAACATCGACCTCGATGACAGCCTCAGGCAGCACCAGGACGCGGTCGCCCGGCTGCACCGCACGCACCAGCGGCCCGATCTCGGCGACCTCCACCCACAGCCCACGTCGGTCGGCGGACTTTGCGGTCGCGGGGATCAAGATGCCGGCCTTGGTGCGGCGGTCATCGTCGCCGGGGGCACGGCACAGGATCCGATCGGCGGTGACATGGACGGCGAACTTCTGGTTGTCGGTCGGCATCGGCGCGAGGATACCGGCCGCGTTCCTGGTCGCCGCCCTGCCGGTGTTCTAGGGTCTGGTGGTGCCCGCTGGCGGAAGGGACCTTCTTGGGGCCTCGCGGCATCCCGCGGAACGTGCAGCAGTTCATCGCCGAACACGTGTCATCGGTGGCGCAACTCGAGGTTCTGCTGCTGATGCATGGGGAGCCGGATGTCCCGCGCACGGCGGACGATCTCGCCGAGAGCCTGCGCATCGACCGCGACTGGGCGGCGGCCGAGCTGAAGGGCCTGCACAGCAAGGGTCTTGTCGCGCCGTCGGACGGCCCCCCCGGAGGGTATTGCTATATGCCTCACGACGAACCCACCGCGACCGCCGTGGACGCGCTGGCGAAGGTTTTCAGCACCCACCGGGTGTCCGTGATCACGTTGATCTTCTCGAAGCCCGACGACGCCGTCGCCAGCTTCGCGGACGCTTTCAAGCTGCGAAAGGACGACCGTGGCTAAGGGCGTGTTCCTGCTGTGTGCGCTGACCAGTCTTCTGTGCGCGGTGCTGCTGGTGCGGGGCTTTCGCCGGTACGGCAATCGGCTCCTGCTGTGGAGCGGACTGTGCTTCGTCGGGCTGGCGCTGAACAACGCGCTGCTCGTCGTGGACCGGATCCTGCTGCCCGACGTGGATCTGTCGTTGTGGCGGCAGGTGCCGGCGGTGGTAGGTGTGACGCTGCTGCTCTACGGCCTCGTGTGGGACACCGAGTAGGAGGAGCCATGAGAGAGTTGCTGTACGGTGCGACCGCCATGGGCACCTTCGTGGTGGGTCTGTTCTTCCTGCGGTTCTACGCCCGTCGGAGCGACGCGCTGTTCGCGTATTTCGGCATCGCGTTCCTGCTCATGAGTGTGAACCACGTCGCGCTCGGACTCAGCGACGCGGCGGCCGAAACGACCGTGGGATGGTACGTGCTGCGCCTGCTGGCTTTCGGGCTGATCATCGTCGGGATCATCCAGAAGAACCGCGTCCCCGACTGACGGTCGCTACTCTCGACTCCGGACTGCGTGGCACCTGGAGGACCCATGCGCAAGACCCAGCGACTGTTCAGTCAAATCGGTCCGGAGGAGCGGGTCGCCCAGGCCATCGCCACGCTCCCCCCGTCCGCGCGGCGCGCTCTTGCCGAGGTTGCCGACCGCGAGGATCTGCCACTGGTGGCGGGGATGTGGGCCCAGGACGACGGGGGGTGCCTCGTCGCGAACGTCCTGCGGCTCGCCGGTCCGGAACCGGCGCAGGCGCGGGAGGAAGTCACCCTGGACGTGCGGGTCCTCGACCTCTTTCCGGAGATGTCCAGCCGTGACCTCAACCGCCTGATCGTCGCGTGGGACGAGGCGGCCCTGCAGGAGGGCAAGGACAACGACGCCGCGTTGCGCCGCCTGCTGCGCGGTGCGCTTGCGAGCGCCGGTGTCCCGGCAGGGTCTGCCGCCGGCGGTGGCCCTCACCCCCCGCGTGAGCGGCTCCAGCCCGCGGCTGAACCGGTCAGTCGCGGGGTGCAGATCCCAATGTGACGTCGATGGTCCGCGTCTCACCGGACCGTACGACCGTTAGCGCCACTTCGTCACCGGGGCTGTGGGAACTGATCTGCCCGGCGAGGTCGACCATCGACGTGACGGTCTCGTCGTTGATCGCGGTGATGATGTCGCCGCGCTCAAGACCCGCCTCGTCGGCGGCGCTGCCGTCCGAGACCATCACGACCAATGCGCCTCGCTCTGCCCCGAGCTTGTACAGCTCGGAAGCGTCAGGATCCACGTCCTGACCCTGGATCCCGAGCTGCGCGTGCTCGGCGTATCCCTTGTCGATGAGCTGCTCGGCGATGGGCCGCGCCGTCCTGATGGGGATGGCGAAGCCGATCCCGTCGTTGCCCTGGCTGGACGAGATGATCGCTGTGTTGATGCCGATGATCTCGGCGTCACCGTTGACCAGTGCCCCACCCGAGTTCCCCGGGTTGATGGCGGCATCGGTCTGGATCATGTTGATGACGGTTCCGGCGTCGCCCGGAAGGCTGCGGTTGAGCGCGCTGATGATTCCAGAAGTCACGGAGCCTTCGAGACCGAATGGCGAGCCGATGGCCACGGCAAGCTCGCCCACGCGGGGGTCCGTCTCGGCGAAGTCCGGAACAGGCAGGTCAGCCGCGTCCTCGACGTGCACGACAGCGAGATCACTCGCGGGATCGGTTCCCACGACGTCAGCCGTATGGATGGTCCCGTCAGGCAGCGTCACCTGGACCTCGTCGGCACCGCTCACCACGTGAGCGTTGGTCACAACGTGGCCGTCCTGGGTGAACACCACGCCCGAGCCGGACCCGCTTCCGCGGGCGCCCTGGACGCCGATGTGAACGACAGACGGCGATACGGCGGCCGCAACCGTGGCGACGTCGCTGCTCGTGCGGTCAGTGCCCACGTCCCGTGCCGGCTCCACGGTTTCTTCGGGCCCGGCGGTGTCCGCCGCGGTGACCGCACCGGAGTCGTTCCCGGCGTCTGCACGCAGGATCATCGCGCCTGTGACCGCAGCCGAGACGAGGGCTGACACCACGATCGCGGCAAGCAGCACGGCCCAGCCGCGTGGTCCGCGGGACGCCGGGGGTTCGGGAGGTGGTGTCGGCGTGACCGACGGGGGGGACTGCGGTGTGTCGTCACGAGGTGGCAGCGTGGTGTCGGTCATGATTGCTCCTGGACATGTCCGTCAGCGTTGACCCCCACGGTAGGAACCGGTTGGTCAAGAAAGACCTCTTCCACTGCAAAGTTCCCGCAAAAATCCATGACGCGCGGCATTTGACGGCAGAAGGAGACGCACCATGGCGTCGCCGAACGGACCGGTACTGCTGGTGGAGGACGATGACGGCATTGCCACGCCCCTGTCCGCCGCGCTGCGTGGCGACGGTTACGAAGTCCGGCGCGTCGCCACGGGCGGCGATGCGCTTCGGGCGGCCGCCCAGGGGTGTGCGGCCGTCGTGCTCGATCTGGGGCTGCCCGACATGGACGGGGTCGATGTCTGCCGTCGGTTGCGCGGCGTCGCCCCGGGGACGCCCGTCCTGATGCTGACGGCGCGGACGTCGGAGGCGGACGTCGTCGTCGGGCTCGACGCCGGCGCCGACGACTACGTCACGAAACCCTTCCGGCTCGCTGAACTGCTGGCCCGGCTGCGCGCCTTGCTGCGCCGTGCGGCCACCGAACCGGGTCGGCCGACCCACCGGACGCTCACCGCCCACGACGTGCGGGTCGACGTGGACGCACGGCGTGCGTGGGTGGGGGAGCGGGAACTCGAACTGACGCCGAAGGAGTTCGACCTGCTGGCGCTGCTGGTCTCCGAGGCAGGCACCGTGGTCAGCCGCGAGCGGATCATGCGCCAGGTATGGGACACGAACTGGTTCGGATCGACGAAGACGCTCGACATGCACGTGTCCTGGTTGCGGCGCAAGCTCGGTGACGATGCCAACGCTCCCCGATACCTGACCACCGTCCGCGGCGTCGGGTTCCGCTTCGCGGGAGGCAGCTGACCGCGTGCGGCGGCGTCTGCTCTCGTCGACGCTCAGTGCGGTTGCGCTCGCGCTGGTGCTGTTGGGCTTGCCGCTCAGCGTGGCCGTCCGATCACTGCTGACCCGCAGCGAATTCGACGTGCTGCAGGGCGAGGCGGAGCAGGCGCAGGTGGTGTTGGACCGCAACGCACGCACCACCGGCGACGCCACCGCGATCCTCGAACTGCTCGCGCAACGTAGCGCCCACCGGTTCACGTTGCTGGATCGCTCCGGAATCGTCGTCGTCGACACCGGGACCAACGCCCTGCCGCCCGGGTCGAGGGCGATGAGCCCGGACCTGGAATCGGCCAGCGCGAACAACGCCACGGCCTTTCACCGTGGGCGTTCGGCGGTGGCAGCCTCCCTTCCGGTGGTCGTGGGCAGCGCTCGGCTGCTGCTGCGCGTGGCGGCGCCGGCCGACGAGCTGGACCGGCGCATCGCGCAGGCATGGCTGGCCATCGGCGGCCTGGCGCTGACGGCCCTGGGTGGTGCTGCCCTGGTGGCGGCGCATCAGGGCAGGCGACTGGCGGCACCGCTGGAGGACCTGGCCGATTCCGCCCGGCGGCTGGGCGACGGCGACTTCACGGCCCGGGCCCCCCGCAGCGGCGTCCCCGAGGCGGACGACGTCGCCGCGGCGCTGGACATGACCGCCGACCGCCTCGGCACGATGGTCGCGCGCAGCCGGTCCTTCGGGGCCGACGCGTCACACCAGCTGCGGACCCCGCTCACGGCGCTGCGTCTGGACATCGAGGCGCTGGGGGCGTCAGGTGCGTCCCGGGAACTGGTTGCCGCCGCCATGCACGAGACCGACCGCCTGGAATCCACCATCGACGAACTCCTGGCGCTGGCAGAGACCCCACTCGCCGACGAGTTGGTCGACCTCGCGCGGCTGGCCGCCACACGACTCGACGCGTGGCAGTCACTGGCGCGCGCGCAGGGTCGGCGGGTGGTGTTCGACGGGGGGCCCGTGGCACCTGTCCAAGCGCGCGCCGCCGCGTTGGGTCAGAGCCTGCAGGTGCTGCTCGACAACGCGTTGGTGCATGGCGAAGGCACCATCACCGTGTCCGTCGACGACGTTCCCGGCGGTGTGCGCCTGTGCGTCGCCGACGACGGACCGGGCTTTCCGCGCGTCCACGGACCGCCCGACGCGAACCGTGCCGGTGGTCGCGGGCTGGCTCTCGCGCGCTCGCTGGTCGAGGCCGAAGGAGGTCGGCTGCAGATCGGCCAGCCGCAGCGCGGAGCGCTCGTGTGCCTGGTGCTACCGGCGGCATCCGGAGCCGCCAGCGGCTGATCGCGTCTGCGCTGCCGACGGCGGCACGCGAGCGCGATCGTCGCGAGAGAATCCGGGTTCACCATCGGCGTCGGTGTCGACAGCGGAATGGTGTACGTGTGCAGTGCTCTGACGCGCCGGCGCAGGCGTGCCGGCAGGACCTGCTCGACCTCGGTCAAGGCGCGGACCGATGCGTCCTCTATCCCCGTGACCGTCGCGGACGATCCACCGAAGAAGCGCGCTGACCGATGAGTTCGGGCGTGGCGCCAGGTCTGGACTGCCAGGCACAACGAACCGGAGACGCACATGGAAAACATGATCGAAGCTGCGGGGCTGACCAAGCGCTACGGCGAGGTGACGGCACTCGATGGGCTGGACCTGGCGGTGCCGGAGGGAACGGTCCTCGGTCTGTCGGGCCAGTACGCCGCGCCCGAACGGGACCGCCACGAACCGAGGATCGAGGAGCTTTCACGATGAACGAGATCGCCTACGCCCTGGGGGACGGCGTCGTCGTCGCCAAGCGCAACCTGATCAAGATCAAGCGCGTCCCCGAACTCCTGATCTGGACGCTCATGTCGCCCATCATGTTCGTGCTGTCCGCTCGCTACCCATGTCCCGCTCGGCCGTCCTGATCGGGCGCACGACCAGCGACGTCGTCTACAACCACCTGTCGATCGTGATGATGAGCCTCACGGGTCTCGTCGTCGGCTGGAATCCGGTGTCGTCAGTGACGCAGGCGTCACGCGAGTTGTTCGGCAACATCCCCGTGGGCCTGCCGAGCCGCTGACAGGCGACGGTGCGAGGTGCCGGACCGACGCGCAGCGGCGGAGCCACCCTCCGTGCCGCCGAACGATTGCGGGACCACGACCGTCGTCATCGTCCTGGACGGTCCCGCCATCAACCGGGCTGACGTCGCAAGGCTGGCCGACCGGGTCCGCTCGCTGCTCACGCACTGCGCCTCGCGCGTGGTCGTCTGCGACGTCGGCGCTCTCCGGCGCGCCGACCTCCAGACTGTGGAAGTCCTGGCTCGGGTTCAGTT
>WHTG01000195.1 GCA_009377835.1 Nitriliruptorales bacterium | reverse complement strand
ACTCGTCGACGAACTCGTCGATCCAGCCCCCGCGCACGTCACCGAGTGTGTGCGTCAGGGGCTGCTCCAGGCGGACAACGACACCGTGGGCTTCGTCCACGAGCTGCAGCGACGCGCTGTCGAATCCTCACTGCCAGACGATGAGCGTCGCCGCCTGAACGCCGAGGTCCTGGCCGCCCTGGCGGACCGGGGGCACCCGTCACGGCTGGTCCACCACGCCAGGCAGGCTGACGACGTGGCAGCGATCGCCGTGTACGCCCCCCGGGCCGCCCGCGCCGCGGCGGCGGTTGAGAGCCATCGCGAGGCGGTTGACCACTACCGAACGATCGCTGGGCACCTGGAGCACTTGGCACTCGCAGACCGGGCCGGCGTGCTCGACGACTGGGCGCGGGAGGAGTTCTACCTCGACAACCCGGAAGCGCTCGACCTGCTCGCCAGGGCGATCGCGCTCCACCGGTCGGTCGGTGATGACGTCGCCCTGGCACGGGCGTTGACCTTCGCCGTTCGCGTCAACGAAGTGAACGGGCGACCGGAGCAAGCTGAAGCCTGCGCAGCCGAAGCCGTGACCATCCTCGAGGCGCATCCTCCAAGCGCGACACTCGCAGCGGCCGTGAGCCAGATGTCCTGGCTCCGTCTCATGCGAGGCGATGACGATCGGCGCGGGGTGGAGCTCGCCGACCGGGCGATCTCGATCGCGCGGGCGACCGGCGACGGGCGCATCGTCGTTCAGGCGTTGGTCATGAAGGGATCCATCCAACACAGCTCGGACGACCGTCGTGGCTTCGCACTCGTCGAGGAGGGCCATCGGCTCGCAGTCCAGGACGGCTACCGCTATGAGGAGGCCTACGCGCTGATCAACCTGGCCGGACTGTGCGCCGACGTCCGCGACATGGCGCGTGCCGCAGACCTGGTACGACGGGCCCGCGACACGGCCGCGCGCTACGAGATCCGCTCGCTCGAGTCCTACGCGCAGGCCATGTACGCAGAGATTCTGCTCTGGCAGGGCGACTGGGTGCAGTGTGAGGACACCGCGACGGCAGTTCTGGGCGCGCATCCGCACGCCGAAACCATTGCCCTTCGGATCCTCGGCGTGTTGCAGGCGCGGCGCGGTCAGGCCGGTGCCGGCGCCACGCTGCAACGGATGTGGTCGCTGGCCGAGGCCTCAGGCGAGCTGCAGAACACCGACCCTGCCGCCGCCGCTCTGGCCGAGCACATGTGGTTGGCCGACGACCACGATCCCGGCAGGATCGCGTTGCTGCGCGCCGTCCTCGACCGCGGGATGCGCAGCGGGTTCGTGTATCCCAGTGGTGCGCTTGCGTTTTGGCTGTGGAAGCTGGGCGAGCTGCCGACGATCCCCGATCGGTTGTTCCCGCTCTACGCGTTGATCATGGAAGGCGAGAGCACGGCCGCGGCAGCACAGTGGGAAGCTCGCGGCTGCCCGTATGACCAAGCGCTGGCGCTCATGCACGGCGACCACGCCGCGAGGGTCCGGGCGATCCACATCTTCGACGACCTCGGGGCGACTGCCACCGCAACCCGGGTGCGACGAGGCCTGGCCGACGAGGGTGTGCGGATTCCCCGAGGCCCGTCGGAGTCCACGCGGGCGCACGCGGCAGGCCTCACCGCCAGACAGGCCGAGGTCCTCCAGCTCCTAGCCGAGGGTTGCAGCAACGCCGACATCGCGGACCGTCTCTTCGTCTCACACCGCACCGTGGAGAACCATGTGGCGGCCATCTTGATGAAGCTGGACGCTGCGACGAGGCGCGCCGCGGTCGAAGCCGCCCGGGGCCGAGGACTCCTGAGCAAGCAGGCACCGGTACCTCAGACCTGAGTGGTCGCACGTCATCTTTGGGTGGCGGCCACTCATGACCAGGACCGCCGACCTTCGTAGGTTCGAATCTCAACGCGACAGCGGACCGAGAGGTAGCGATGGCTTTGTTCATGGATGTCCACACCATCAAGGGCGGGGTGTCGGCCGCCGATGTCGCGGAAGCCCACCAGAAGGACCTCGACACCCAGGTCCGGTACGGCGTCAGCTACCTGCGCTACTGGGTTGATGAAGCCGCCGGCAAGATTTTCTGCCTTGTGGAGGCGGATGACGTCAAGTCTGCCAACACCGTCCACCGCGAGGCGCACGGCCTGGTTGCCGACGAGATCTTTCCCGTGTCCGAGCACGCCTGAGAAAAGGGACGAAGATGAGGATCACACGAACGCACGCCTGGCGCCTTGCCGCGACGGGAGTGATGGTCGCCGGAGCGATGGCGGGTGCAGCGCTACCGGCGGCCGCGCACGAAACGTGCTCGGACGTCGGGTTCCTCGACGTCGAGGTTCACGGGCAACACGTCGTCCGTGACTACGTCGTCGAAGGGCAGATCAGCTGGCCCCCCGCCGGTGGCGTCGGCACCGCGATCGCCGGCCAGGGTGCGGCGATACCCGGCGGGCCCGGACCCGGCTTCCACTTCCCCAATGGCTTCGCTCCCGGGGCGTCGTTCTGCATCCCGCAGTCGCAATCGCCGGACTTCCACGTCGACTGAGACGTTCAACGGCCGCCGTCGGGCGGCCAACCCGAAACCGGACGGAACCCGGTTTTCGTCCCTACAAGAGTTCTTCAAGCGTCTCGCGGGACGGCTTCAAGCCGAGCACTCCACCGTGAGGGGCAGCTCCGAGGCAATTGCGGGGCCTCACACGATCCAGGGAGGTCGATCACATGGCATCGAACACCGGTGCACCCGGAACCACACTGCTGCCTGAGCGCAGCACGAGAGAGCGGATCACAACCCCTGAGCGCAGCCCGGGGAAGCGCCCGCCCCAGGGGCGCGGAATGCGCTCGTTCTGGCCGTTGGTCACGGTCGTCGTCATGGCAACGGCGACGCTCGTCACCTGGGCGCTGACGCAGCCCCGCATCGAGCAGACCGTCGAGCCTTCGACGACTGCGATCATCGATCAGGTCTCACCCAGCGCCGCCGACTACTACGACAAACTGGGGGTTACACCGCCCACCAGAGGACGGCTGGCACCCAATGCCGCCGACTACTACGACCAGCGGCGCGGTCGCACGCCGAGCAGCATGGTGTCACCCAACGCCACCGACTACCGCGACAAACAGCGCGGTCAGGCAGCGACCAGCGAATGGATGTCACCCAACGCCGCCGACCACGGCGACAAACAGCGCGCATCAGTGTCACCGCACCTCCCAAGGAGGGAGCCGCGCTGACCGCGTGTGTAGCAGCGGCACGTAACCGCCCCCGACCGGTGGCACCCACCGGACGGGGGCGGTTTGCTGCCACTTTCGGTGCGGCTGCTCGAGGCCGACCCGCGCGAGCTTCAAGCACGGCCATGCCATGTCTCGATCAGTTTGTAGGGTGAAGTCGTACGAACGAGGTGAGGGACGACGGGCTACTGCTCGGGGGTTCCCTCACTGACACGAACAGTCGGAGGGCCGTTACTGCGCGGGGCGGCTTCCAAGGAACGGATCGAACGCCGCGATGCCGGCGTCGGCGGGCTCCGCCGCCACTGTCGATGGTTCCCAGCGCCTGGAGAATGCGAGCCGTGCCGTCGCGATACGCGATCTGGCGGACGAGTCCGAGGCTTCCTCCAGGTACCTCTCGGCGTTTGCGTAGTCCTCCGCCAGCATGCGCATCTCATCGAGTCGCGTGAGGACGCACGACGTTCCCCACGGGGTCCCCGATCCTGCGGCGGACGGCCAGCGAACCCTGGAACAACCTTCACCATCGGCTTATAGGGGCATTTGCGACCTACTACCCACCCAGTGCCGGAAGGCGGTGACTGTCACGACTTGAAGACGACCTTGATCGCGCCGTCCTCCTTCTTCTGGAACATGTCGTAGGCGGCCGGCGCCTGCTCGAGCGGGACGGAGTGGGTGTGGAACGACTCGACGCCGAGGGGATCGGCGTCGTGCAGGACCAGCGGAAGGATGTCGTCGCTCCATGCCTTGACGTTGGCCTGGCCCATACGCAGCTGCACCTGCTTGTCGAACATGGTCATCAGCGGCAGCGGATCGGCCTCGCCGCCGTACACGCCGATCAACGAGATCGTCCCTCCACGACGGACCATGTCGACCGCGGCCTTGAGCGCCGCCAGACGGTCCACCCCCGCGGTCTTGAACATCGCCGCCGCGAGCGGGTCGGGTAGGAACGACGTCATCTGGTGCAGAGCCTTGGCGACCGGCGAGCCGTGTGCCTCCATGCCGACGGCATCGATGACCACGTCGGGGCCGCGACCGCCCGTCAGATCCCTGACCTGGTCACCGATTTCGGCGCTGTACTCGTAGGTCTCGACCCCGTCCCATGCCCCGGAGCGCTTCAGCCGGTCCGCTTCGACGTCGATGCCGACGACGCGGTGGCCGCGGTTGGCGGCGATCCGCGCGGCCATCTCGCCGATGGGCCCCAGCCCCAGTATGGCGACGGTGCCGCCGTCCTCGATGTCGGCATACTCCACCGCCTGCCACGCCGTTGGCAGCACGTCGGACAGGTACACGAACCGTTCGTCGGGCGGCCCGTCGGGAACCTTGATGTGCGTGAAGTTGGCCTGCGGCACGCGCAGGTACTCCGCCTGCCCGCCGGGAACCTGCCCGTACAGCTTCGTGTAGCCGAACAGGTTCGCGCCCATCCCCTGCTCACGTGTCTGCGTCGTCTCGCACTGCGAGTACAGCCGGCGATCGCACATGAAGCAGCTGCCGCAGGCGATCTGGAACGGCACCACGACACGGTCGCCGGGCTTGAGCTCGGTGACCGCCGAGCCGACCGCCTCGACCACGCCCATCGGCTCGTGTCCAAGGATGTCACCGGCGTCGAGGAACGGGCCCATCACCTCGTACAGGTGCAGGTCCGAGCCGCACAACCCCGTCGTGGTGATGCGCACGATCGCGTCCGTGGGCTCCTGGATGGTGGGATCGGGCACCGTCTCGACGCTGACCTTGCGCCTGCCCTGCCAGGTCACTGCTCTCATTTGGGTCTCCTGTGGGCGTGACGCCGTCGCTACCCCCCGCAGGCGCACCCCAATCCACATCGCCGTCTCGTGACGGCGATGTCACGACAAGGCGGATCGGTCAAGTCGCATCAGTCCGTCCACGAAGCGCTGGGGGTTCGTCAGGTGCGGCACGTGTCCTGCGCCGTCGATCACCTCGCAGGTAGCGCCCGAGATGGTTCCCGTTCGCGTAGCGACGGCCGCCGATGGGCCGTTCCTCCAGGAGATGCTCGTAGTCGCTGCCGACTGGCGGCCAGGCACGCCACGCCGGTCCGTTGCAGAGGTTCTGGCGAATGCCGACCCGGCTTGCTGCACCATCGCGCGATGCCCGGAGGCCCCGCGCCGCTCGCCTGCTGCTCGCCCGGACGACGTCTACGCTGACTGCTCGACGCCGTCTGCAACGTCGTGCGTGCAGCGCGTTGCTCCTAACCACAATGGAGGCCATCTCTTGAGCTACACCCCGGCTGCCGACCGCTACGACACCATGCGGTACCGGCGGGTCGGTCACAGCGGTCTGCACCTGCCCGTCATCTCGCTTGGGCTGTGGCAGAACTTCGGGAGCGACCGCCCAGAGGCGGT
>WHTG01000066.1 GCA_009377835.1 Nitriliruptorales bacterium | reverse complement strand
CTCGAGGCGCGGGTAGATCTGCTGCGCGATCTGCCTCACCGCCGTGTCAATGCTGTACGGGCGGCGGGTGGTGAGGACAACGCTGACCAGCGGCTCGTCGGGAACGGGCTGGCCGAGGCGCCGGCCGACTTCGCGCCAGCGGGCTGCTGTGCCATGGTGGCGAAGCGCCTCCCGGCGTAGACGAATGCTGGCGGCCTCGCGACGCACAGGGTCGCGGAGCACAGCTGGTTGCACAGCCGTGATCGCCGCGGTCATGTCCGGGCCCAACGCGCGGCGCAACCCCTCAGTTGCTTCCTTCACCACCAGGGGGACACCTGCGGCGGCGACTTGTGTCAACACCGTCGCTAGGGCCAGATCCTGAGCGGGAGGAAGCGGGTCCACGGTGACGGCCCGGATCTTACGCAGGCGTCGCAACTGCGGCCCTGGGAGAAGACCGTCGCGAGGGATCCGGCCGAGGGAGCTCCCATCGTCCTTTCGCAGGACGAGGTGGCCGCTAGGTGCCAGTTCGATTGTGGCGTCAGAGGAGTGGTTGCCGTTGTCGAAGCCGATCGGGTTCACGACGACGGTGTCGACGGGAGGCACTGCGAGCTGCGGATCCCCCAGCGGATTCGCAGATGCGAAGCGGACCTGCGGCCGGTCGTCGTCCGGCGACAGTCCTCGGCCGGCCACGACGATCTCGGCCATCGGGACCGTCATACCGCCGGCGTCGATCGCGTCGTCGACACCGACGTATCGCACGTCGGAGTGCCCGATCACGAACCTTTCCGCGTCGCGGTCCGCCAGCGCCACGCGCAGCCCAGGTGCGAGCAGGCGCGGCCACTGCCCCGTCATCCCTCTCACGACGTCGTGCAGTGGGGCGGCCCGCGAAAGGAAAGTCTCCAGCGTCGTCCCGCCGCCCTTCGGTGAGGATGCCGAGAAGCGGACCACACGGGTGCGGGGCAGTGCGCCGACGGTGGGTGCACGCCCCGCTTCGACCGGCTCCCGCAGGACGCGCACCGTCACGTCGGCGGTGGTTCCGAGCAACCTCAATGGCGCCAGTGCTGCTCGCAGCCGCGCCCACGTCGAGGCCACGACGGTCGCCGAGGCGAACTGCTCCTCGGCGTGGACCGTCAGTTCACCCAGCGCTGCCTTGTCGAGGTCGACCCGCACCTCCGCTGCGCCAGCCTTCGGCGGGATGTCATCGGGGCCGACCTTCCCGGTCGTGACCAGCAGCACGCGTTGCACCGCGGTTTGGGACGACATCAGGTCGCCCAGTCGAACAGCTGCTGCACCAAACGCTCCGTCACATGACCGTCGCGCGGACCGCCGTACAGCTGCAACATCCGGCCGTAGCCCGACGTCGGGGTTGCGTCTCGCAGCGCTTGGCTGATGGCTTGCGTTGCTGCGTCGCTCGAGTGCGCCACCCGACCGGGCGCGATCTGGCGCAGATCAATGGCCAGCCCCGGTCCGCGTTCAGTGAACTCCTCGAGGTCCGGCATGTACAACACAACCGGCTTACCGGTATGCAGGAAATCCAGAATCACCGACGAGTAGTCGCTCACCAGCACATCCGCGACCAGCAACAGGTCGGCGACGTCGTGAACGCCCGTGACATCGCGGAGTGCGCCAGCAAGGTCATCCGGCGGTCTCGCGACCGCCGGATGCCGATGGACCAGCATCACGATGTCGTCGTCGATCGTGTCGGCCACAGGGCTCAGGTGCAGATCGACACCCAGGTTCTGTCGCCGTCGACCTGTCCATCCCTCGTCGCGGGGCGCCGGTGCCCACAGCACCACACGATTCCCGTCGGCGATGCCAAGGCGCTTGCGAACGGCCGCCGCTCGCGCGGTGCGTTCCGCCTCGCGGTGGTGGATGTCGCAACGAGGGGCACCCGTTTCGAGGATGTTGCCGTCGAACCCGGTGGTTCGCCGCAGAATCTCGGTGGCACCAGGCGACGCGCTGACGAGGACGTCCCATGCGGCCGCCTGCCGGCGCAGTTCGGCCAGACACCACCGGGCGGCCCGCGCCATGTCATCCGGCAGGTCCAGTCCGGCGCGTCGTACGGGCGTCCCGTGCCAGGTCTGGATGACTCGCTGGTTTGGTGCCGGGTGCCACCACGGTGGCAGGAGGTGATCGGTGACGATGCAGGAAGCACGAGACAAGGCTTCGACGTGAGCGCGTGTGTCGGGCTCGACGGCCGCCGCTCCCGGCACGTCGAACTGCGCGTCGTGACATACCCAGACAGGATTCAGGCCTCGCTGAAGAGGCCGCGCGTCGTAGATCGCCCGCACGTCCCCCGCGTAGCGGCGTCCATGCCAACTGCTGAAGACCACCAGTCCCGACCGTGGAGGTCGGCGCGCCAGGGTCGGACCGCGCTGCAGTTCGCGCAGTTGCTGCCATCGCGGCTGTGGCCGAGCGGCTGACACGGCGATCGCGAGCCTGCCGTACGCCACGTCCTCCAGCGCATAGCGGCGACCGCCGCGGACGGTCGCTGATTCCAACCGGTCGATCGCGTCGACGTGGGCGCGCAGGGGGAGGCGGGTCGCCGCGTCGTTTCCGTGCTCGATCAGGATGTCCCACCGACCACGCGGCAATGGCCTCGGTTCCCCGACGTCCGGGATGGCCGCCAGCGGCAACGTGATCCGAACCCCGTCATCCACGACGGCGGCCGGGACGCCGCGCTCGTGCCCAGTCCCGCGGCGTTTGAGGATGACCCGTAGGTCGTCCCCTGGTCTCGCCTGTTCGGCCGCCAGGACCAAAGTCGCCCCGCGCCACCTCGCACTCGTCACGACCGGGCGGAGGCGGCGCTCCGTCAGACCCAGGTTGTGGTTACGGGTCCGGTGAAGCGTGAACTCGCGGTCGGCATGCACCAGTCCCGTGGGAGGCACCCGGGTGTCCACGACCATCCGCGTGTCGGTGTCGTCCTCCAGCCGCAGCCGCACCCGCCACGGAATGTCGGACTCGTGCTCCTCGTCGCGTGGTTCGTCACCCTCGCCTGCGCTGCCGGCGTCGGCACGGTCAGCGAGCTTGGCCAGGGTCAGCTTGGCCCGGAATTCGCGGCGGCCGCTGCCGTGGTCGTCCAGTGTGACCACGTTCGGGCGATACGGGTGTGCACCGACGCGGCGGCGAAGGTACAGCGACTTGGGGATCACCGAGTCACGCGGCAGGTACCCGCGGATGACCAGTGCATCGTCGCGCTTCTGCATAACGGTGACGGCCGCTGTGATCTCCTCGACTTTCAGTGTGAAGGAACCAAGATCGAAGGCAGCCCGGATTGTTCGCCCGTCGCCGAGCGATGCACGCCCAGCGCGTTCGACACGGCTGCGCGTCCGCCGCCACATCGCCGTGCGCCGCTCCAGGGCTCCGGCGCGCACGACCGCCTCGACGTCGAAGGCCGCCTCACCCTTGGCAGGGATGTCCAGCGCCGAGAGATCTATCGTCGCCCTGAAGCCCGCGTAGTCATAGCGATGCGCACCCTGCCCGGCGCGCAGCGTCGCCTCGGTGTCCCTGACAGGTCGTGTTCGAACTTGCGTCGTGGCCCCGGTGTCCCGGTTGCGGATGGCGAGCGTCACCTCCCCAGCGCCGCGCGCAGCGACGTCCACGTGGTTGATGTAGGCGTATCCGCGCAATGTCAGCGTGCGGCGCGTCCACCGGAGCCGATGGATGCCGCACGTGGCGACCAGTTCTGTCCGTAGGCGGTAGACCGACCGCGGGACCCCCAGCCGCGGGTCCTCGAAGTACGGGTAGACCCCGAAGCGCTCGTCGCCGATGACGGTAGTCGGGGCGTCCCGGAGCCGAGTGCGCTCGAAGACGAGGACATCGAGCAGTTGATCAATGAGACCGCGGCTCGCCAGGTGGTATTTCAGTCGCTGGATAGCGGGGATCTCCTCGAGTACGCCGGCTTCGACGGTGGCGAGGTACTCCGAGATGTGCCGGGCGAGTGCTGCCCTGTATTCACTGGTGCCCTGGTCGGCCACATCGAGGAACTGCTGCAGTTCCGTCGCCAGCACGATCCGCTCGTATCGGCGCTTGAGGTCCGGGTACCCGTGCTCGACCATGAACTCGCCGACCGCGCGGACGGCCTGGACGCGGTCCCTGACGCCGTGCGGCACAGCTCGCCGCTGAGTCGTTGACGCGCTGCGTGCACGCCACCAGTAGACGGTGTCTCTGAGCACGTCGGCCGATTCGGCCGCGACCTGTCCCGCGAAGGCGGGAAACACGTCCTCGTAGAGGACGCCTTCGGGGAACCGCAGACCCTCCTTGTCCCAGAACGAACGTCGCCACAACTTGTTCGTGACGATCCGGTCCATCAGCAGGTCGTCGTTATCCCGGATGTGGCTGCGGCGGACCGTGCGACGAAACGGCGTGAGCTTTGTCCGCCACGTGCCGAACGGGGCGAACCGCCGTACCACGCCGGTCACGAGGTCGGAGCCGCTGGCCTGCAGTGAAGCATGCAGCAGCGCATACGCCTCGCGGGGGAGAAGATCGTCGCCGTCAACGAATCCCAAGAGGCCACCGGTGGCCCGCTCGGTGCCGGTGTTGCGCGCCGCGCCCGGACCGCGATTCTCCTGCTGCACCAGGACGAACCGCTCGTCGCGGCTGGCGAAATCCCTGGCGATTGCGGCGCTGCCGTCGGTCGAGCCGTCGTCGACCATCACCACCTGCAGGTCGGAATACGACTGACTGGCAATGCTGTTCAGACAGGGGGCGAGGTACGGCTCGACGTTGTAGATCGGCACGACGACGCTGATCGTGGGATCCATGGCCGCGCAGTCTGCCATGGCGCAGTCAGCGCCTCCCGGGCACTCCCGATCGTCGCGCTGCTACCCTGCATACCGGACGGAAAGCGCGCCTCGCCCTTCGTCCACACCCCCAACGCCGGTCGGTATCGGCGTGCTGAGAAAGGCCAACCCGTGAAACAGGGCATCCACCCCGACTACAAGATCACCAATGTGACCTGTTCCTGCGGGAACACCTTCACGACCCGCGGCACCAGCGGGGAACTGCACGTGGAGCTGTGCAACAACTGCCATCCGTTCTACACGGGGAAGCAGAAGCTGGTGGACTCCGGTGGCCGCGTGGAGCGCTACAAGCAGCGCTACGCCAAGTCGCAGAAGGCGGCCACCGAGAAGAAGAGCTGACCGCCGCGTGACGGACGCAAGCAGCCCGACTGGGGGCGACGGCCACTCCGTCATGAATGGCGCGTCCAGCGACGCGCCACAGGAGCGACACGCGCATCCCCACTACTACGGCGGCCAGGCGGTCGTCGAGGGAGTGATGATGCGTGGCGCCCGGACCTGGGCCGTCGCCGTCCGCCGCCCGTCGGGCGACATCTACCTCGAGCGGCATCCGGTGAGCGACTTTCCGGAGCGCCGGCCGCTGTTCAAGAAGCCGATGTTCCGCGGCATGTTCGCGCTCGTCGACGCGATGACCATCGGCACCCGCGCGCTGACGATCTCGGCCAATCAGTCGGTCGAGGAGGAAGAGCAACTGTCGGGCAAGGCGATGGGCGGCAGCCTGGCGGTCGCGCTGCTGCTGTTCATCGGGGTGTTCATCGTCCTGCCGAACCTGGGCCTGGCCGCGGTGCAAGGGCCGCTGGGCAGCGGGTTCGTCTACCACGTGGTCGAGGGCGTCGTCCGCATGGGGATCTTTCTGCTCTACCTGTCCGCCATCTCGCTGGTCGCGGATATCCGCCGCGTCTTTCAGTACCACGGCGCGGAGCACAAGACGATCGCCGCATGGGAGCACGACGAGACACTCGAGCCCTCTGCGATCGAGAAGTACTCGACACTGCACGTGCGCTGCGGCACCAACTTCCTGCTCATGGTGATGCTCATCGCGATCATCACCTACTCGATCGGCGGCAGCGTCGTTCCGGCCCCCGAGGGGGCGTGGTATGTCGTCGGCGCGTACCACATCCTGCTGCGGATCGTCTTGCTGCCGGTCGTCGCCGGGCTCGCCTACGAGGGACTGCGGCTGGGGGCGGGCAAGGACAACTGGTTCGTCAACGGCCTGATGAAGCCGGGTCTGTGGCTGCAGATGATCACGACCAAGCCACCGAACGACGACCAGGTCGAGGTCGCGATCCGCGCCTTCGAGGCGGTCGTGCCGACCGCGCACCTGGGCGGCCGCACCGACGCGACGCTGCCGTCGTCGCTCGTGTGGGGACCGGACGAGGCCACCGAGGAGGTCGGGCTGGCGGACGTGACGGGCACACCCGTGCCGGACCAGCATGTGGACTCCGTTGGGCCTGCCGCAGACTCGTAACGGACGGCCCCTCCGGACCGCTCCACCGCTGCCCAGGACCCCCACAATGGCTGACATCTTCGCGCGACTCGACGAACTCGAGCGCACCCACGCGGAACTCACCCGGGACCTCGCCGATCCCGAGGTGCAGTCCGACTCTGCCCGCTACACCGCGCTGGCGAAGCGCTATGCCGACCTCACCGACGTGGTGAACGTCTACGCCGAGTACCGCCGCGTGAAGGGCGACGCGGAGGCGGCGCGCGACCTGGCGAAGGAGTCGGGCGGCGAGGATCGCGAGATGTTCCGCACGGAGGCCGAGGAGGCGGAGGCGCGCGCCGAGGAGCTGACACAGCGGCTGCAGGTTCTCCTCCTGCCCAAGGATCCGCTGGACGACAAGAACGTGATCATGGAGATCCGGGCGGGTGCGGGCGGTGACGAGGCGGGGCTGTTCGCCGGGGAGCTGTACCGGATGTACGCGCGCTTCGCGGAACGGGCCGGCTGGAAAGTCGAGAAGATGAGCGCCTCCGAGCAGGGGATCGGTGGTGTGAAGGAGGTCGTGTTCCTGGTCAACGGCCGGGGCGCGTACTCGCAGCTCAAGCACGAGTCGGGCGTCCACCGCGTCCAACGGGTTCCCAGCACCGAGTCCGGAGGCCGGATACACACCTCGACGGCCTCGGTCGCCGTGATGCCCGAAGCCGAGGACGTCGACGTGAGCGTCGACCCAAACGACCTGAAGGTCGACGTCTACCGGTCGTCGGGTCCCGGCGGGCAGTCGGTGAACACCACCGACTCCGCGGTCCGGATCACGCACCTGCCCACCGGCCTGGTCGTCTCAATGCAAGACGAGAAGTCGCAGCTGCAAAACCGTGAGAAGGCGTTGCGGGTGCTGCGGTCGCGGCTGCTGCAGGCAGAACAGGAGAAGGCGGCCAAGGAGCGTGCCGATGTCCGCGCGGCGCAGATCGGCACCGGCGACCGCTCCGAGAAGATCCGGACGTACAACTTCCCGCAGAGCCGCATCACGGATCACCGCATCGGCGTGACTGTCCACAACGTGAACGAGGTGCTCGGTGGCGAACTCGGCGGGATTCTCGCCGCCTTGACGCAGGAAGAGCAGCGCCGCAAGCTCACGGCACTGTCGGACACGAACGGCGGTTGAGGGGCGGAACCGCCCGCTCACGCCGGCCTGGAAAAGGTTTGCCTGGATGGCTGTGCACTTCATCCACATCCCGAAGACCGGCGGCACAGGCATCAGGACACTGTTGGGCGAGGGGGGCAGGCCGGAGACGCCGTACGGTCCGATCCGGCTGCACAAGCATTCCTGGACGCTGCAGCGCCTGCGTCCCGGCGACTACGCATTCTTCTGCGTGCGGGCACCGGTGCCGCGGTTCGTCTCGGCGTTCTACTCGCGGTTGCGCAAGGGGCAGCCGCGCTACTTCTACGAATGGCTTCCGGAGGAACGGGAGGCGTTCGCACGGTTCCCGACACCGCAGGCGCTCGCCTCGGCACTGGCCGACGACGATCCCGCCGCCATCAAGGCGATGGGGGACATCCAGCACGTCAATGCCCATCAACACCACTCCGTCAGCCGCCGTGACCTCCAGCGCAAGGCGGATCAAATCCTGTTCATCGCGCGCACGGAACATCTCAACCGCGAGTGGCCGTTGCTCAAGAAGGCGGTCGGCCTGCCGGCCCACCTCGAACTGCCGACCG
The DNA here is from genome assembly GCA_009377835.1 of Nitriliruptorales bacterium. GTDB lineage: Bacteria > Actinomycetota > Nitriliruptoria > Euzebyales > Egibacteraceae > WHTG01. The sequence goes on along the minus strand of WHTG01000066.1, from coordinate 7,654 downwards.
ACCCGGTGGTCACCCACCGCAACCCCTATGCGCCGCAAGAGCTGGACGGCCGGGGCAAGGCGGCGATCCGCTCGTGGTACGCGCGCGACCTGCGCATCGTCAGGCTGTGCGAGGAGATACGGCGCCAGCGCGCCATGATCGCCCGGCCCCCGGGCGGACGCGCAGGGGTGTTGCTGCGCCGCGGCGTGGCGGCGGGCCGTGCCGCGCTGCGATCCGCCGCACGGGAGCGTTGACGTGACGCCGACCGCGGTGCCGTTCGGCCAGTCGCCAAAGGGCGCCTGGCGGGCGGATCCACAGGATGCGTCGTGATGGCAGAAACGGCACCCGAGGGTCACGGCGGTAGGACCGCCCGGCACCTGCTGTCCAGCGTGACCCGCCGGTTCGCTGCCGCCGGCATCCCCACTCCGGAGGTCGACGCCGAACTGCTCCTTCGTCACGTCACCGGGTGGTCACGCACCCGGATGCTGTTCGGCGGCGACACGCCGCTCCCACCGGACGCGCTGCGCGCCCTCGAGGAGGTCGTGCGCAGGCGCGAGCAGCGCGAGCCACTGCAGTTGATCGTCGGCAGCGTGGGTTTTCGCTACCTCGACCTGCGGGTCCGGGAAGGTGTGTTCATACCGCGGCCGGAGACCGAGGTGCTGGCCGGTGAGGCGATCGACCGGGTACCCGACGGCGGCATCGTCGTCGAGCCATGCACCGGTACGGGTGCGATCGCCTGTTCGGTGGCGTTCGAGTCGGCGGCGTCCGCGGTTGTCGCGACGGACGTCTCCGACGAGGCGGTCACCCTGGCGGCGGCGAACGCCCGCGCGACTGGTGCCGGCGTGACCGTGCTGCAGGGTGACCTGCTGGATCCTGTGCCCGGGAGGATGCGCGGCGCGGTGGACGTCCTGGTGTCGAACCCGCCCTACCTCACACCGGACGAGATGGCGGCGGGCGAGCCGGAGGTCACCCGCTGGGACCCCCGCGGGGCGCTGATCGCCGGACCGTCGGGACATGAGGTCACCGACCGGCTCATCGCGCAGTCGGCGGAGTGGCTGCGGCCGGGCGGGTGGCTGCTGCTGGAAGTCGACTCCGCGCGGGCGGATCAGACGGCGCTGCGCGCGACTGCCGCCGGCCTGGTCGCCGCGCGCGTGCTGCCGGATCTCACCGGCGCCGACCGGATCGTGGTCGCACAGGCGCCGGCCGGCCCGCACGGACGTTGAGCACGGCGCTCAGCGCGTCGTCTTGAGCCTCGACGCGACGGGGTCGGTGTACGTCCTGGCGGTCCTCGCCCGCTGACGCTTCTTGACAATCGCCTTCAGCCTGCGCCGCACCGCGTAACGGGCGAAGGCCATCAAGCGCCCCGGCGAAGGGACGGGAAACCGTGTCGCAAGCTGGTAGCCATGCCGCTCGAGTTCACGCCGGGCGACCAGCTCCATGAGGTTGACCTCCCACGGGTCAAGCTGTTCCTTCCACCGCGCCACCGCGCTGGTGTCCACCGGCTTGTCGGTGCGGGCGTGGTGGTGTTTGAGCTTGGTTGCGGGCACAGCCACATGGGCGACCTGGTGGGGGGCGAGCATGGCATTGTCGAACTCCTCACCGAGGAAGTCGCACAGCCGCCGCAGCTCGGCCTCAGGATTCGCCACCAGGGATTCGTAGTACAGCTCGTGGTATTGGTCTGCTGGGAGCGTCGCCCGCGCCCAGGCGCCGGCGCGCATCGCCGCCCGCCAGTACCAGATGGCGCCGACGCTGCCACTGGTCCACCAGCGCATCCGTTTCAGCGAGCTCACGCAGTCACGGCCGTCGCGGACGATGTGGACGATCTGTGCGTCGGGAAACAACTCCAGGATCATGTCGAGGTGGAGGATGTACGCGGGTCGCTTGTCGCCCCAACGCTGCTTCCCGTGCCGCCGCGCGTACGACTGGTACACCAGCGCCGCCGCCGAACCGATCGTGGGCGGTCCCTTGACGATGCGCCGCATCACTGCCCCGGGGTCCAGGCCAAGGTTGCGGAACTTGCTGGAGGGGCGCCGCACGATCAGCCGCGCCACCTTGCGCCGATTGGGCTTCTGCGTCAGGTCGCCGAACCTCGCTCGCTGCTCGTACAGCGGGATCAGAAACCGCGTCTCGGGGGGGATCGCAATGCGCGGATGCGCGTGCAGCATCAGCTGTAGCAGCGTCGTTCCGGACCGGGCGCACGCCACCACGAAGATCGGGCGGTTCGAGGGGGCGCTGCGTGTCCGGCCCCGGCGCGGTGTCTGGGCGGGCGCGCTCATCGGCGCATCCTATGAGAATCGTGCGGCGATCCCTTCAGAAGGGACAGGAGTCACACCTCTGGACTGATCAGGGTGGTGCAGGGGACTTGGCGTGCTGGGCGGTCGCCCAGGGGGAGCCGGGGACCGACCGGGCTCTCGACGCGGATGCCCGCCCGAGGTACCGTCAGACGACAGGTCGGGGCATCACACACGGCGCTGGCTCAGGCGGGGAGACCACGCATGGTACGGCCACACCATTCGGAGGCGCGTTCGCCCTCCCCGAAAGGCAGACGCCGCACGCAAGGCATCACCGCGGCCAAGCGAGCCGGCGGGAGTTCCCTTTCCATCCATCGCGCGCTGGCCGCTCCGGCGGACGCCCGGCCCGCTGACGTCCTGGCGCTGCAACGGGACGCGGGGAACCGTGCCGTCACCGTCGTGCTGCAGCGCGAGAAGACCAAGACCACGGTGCTCGATCCCGAGATCGCCGCCGTCGACGACAACCTCCAGCTCTTCTGCGGCAAGGGCACCGACATCGCCTGGGATCTGTACCGCGCGATCCTCCAGGTGCAGAGTGACGCGGCGAACGACAAGTACGGGCGGATGGTCACCGACAGCGACATCGCCGGGTCGGTGACGGCTGCTCACGCGTCCCACCAACAGGCCCTGCAGTCCTTCATCCGACTGCGCCGGGAGGGGGCGACGCACCGGGCCGCCGCACAGTCCGAGGCTGCCAAGGACACCCCGGACATGCTGGCGCTCAACGATCACGTCCTCGGGCTTGTCGAACTGGCGGAGAAGGCGGCCTCTCAGATCACGTCCATCGCGAACCGGGCCTGGGACCTGGCCATCCAGGCGGAGGAGAGCGGCCACCTCGCCGCGGCACGGCACGCGTTTCGTGCGGCCGACGGTGCCGAGGAGGTGGCCGGCGAGCAACGCCCCCGAGTGCGGCTGAACACCGGGCGTGCCCCGGTCGACAAGCTCGGGCTCGTGTACGGCATGGGCATCGACACGGGCGCGAACACCATCGGGGGCGGGACGTACGGCAACGCCCTCAGCATCGTGGGCGTGGTTGCCAAGGAAGGGAGCTCGGCCGCGAACTTCTCCTCGGGGACCGGGATGGTGTTCGCCCCGCTCGCCGTGCTGTGCAGCTCCGTCGCCCTCGTCCTCGGGGTCGTGGGCGCGGTGAAGTCCGGGCGCCGCAAGGAACAGCTCGAGCTGCTCCAGTGGCAGCTGGCGGATCCGCGGGCGCGTGAGGCAGCCCGCTACGCCATCGAGCAGAAGGACAAGAAGCGCACACGCCGGTGGATCTCATCGGGCGCAGCGCTCGCCGGCCTGGCCGCCGGAATCGCCGGGTGCGTGGCCATCGGCATCACGACCTTCGGTGTCGGCGCACTCGTTATCGGGCTCGTGGCCGGTGCCATCGGCCTGGGCCTGCTCGCGTACAAGATCTACCGCAGGTCGGAGCGGGCCAGGAAGAGCAAGATGAAGGCGTTCGCGAAATCCATCGTCGAGGCCGCAACCGACGAGTCCGCCGACCCAGCCGACCGCGAACTGGCCCGCGAGCACATCCGGGCACTCGGACACGCGCCGTTGAGCGACGACTTCACCGGGATTTCCGTCCGCGATCTGGCCGCGACTCTGTCGTCGCGAGCCGAGTCCCAGCGCGAGGCGGCCGCCGAGGGCTTGCTGGACCTGTGCGTCAACGGCCGCCGGTCCGAGCGCCGCGACGCCGAGCTGGTGCTCGCCGGGCTGAAGCTCGACCCGGCCGAGCTCCGCGGGCTGGCCGAGGGCGACAAGGGCGAGCAGGCCCTCGACATGGTCAAAGGCAAGCTCGCCAGCTGGTAGCGATCGCGGCGACCGGATTTCGTGCGGCGGTGACGCTCTACGGCACGTCCCAGGCGCGGTTGTCGACCGTGTTCTCGTAGGTCGCGCCGGCGGGCACCATGTCCCAGCTGACCATCCAGTTGTAGGTGTCCTCGAACCGCTCACGCGTGTACGGCCGCGGCGGAGCGTAGAGCAGCCGCCACGTCTGGAGCTCATGTGGCTCCAGGAGTTCCCCCGTCTCCTCCGTCAGATAGTGGAGATAGGGCGTGGGGTCTTCGTGGAACTTCTTCACGGCTCGCGCCTGAGCCCGGAACATCGCCGCCAATGTGGGGCCGTCGAGGTCGTCGCTGGCCGCTTCGCTGCGGCTGGAGTGTGTCTCGATCAGGATGCGAAATCCCTGCTTCTGGGCCACGCTGATCCACGGCTCCATCACGCAGGCCGCGGCTACGTCACCCCGCTTCACCGCGTCCAGCCGATCCCGCATGGTTCCGGCCTGTGTCGTCTTCAGATGCTCTCGGGACAGGAAGCCCTCCATCATCTTCAGCGTGGTGAAGTTCGAACCGTTGAAGGGCGTAAGGGCAATGGGCTTGTCCTTCAGCTGTTCCGGCTCATAGAAGTCGGACGTGGGTGCCACCACGATGGCGAACTTCGACATTGCTGCGCCCAGGGCAACGATGTTGCGCGAGCGCAGACCGCAATCGGCAGCCTCGACGGCGCGTTTCACAATCCCCCACTCGCACATCCGGTACTGGTCCAGACCCCCGTCGTTGAACATGGTGTCAAGCGGGCGGTCGAACATCACCTGCTTGTTGAGGATGTCAGAGTCCGTGGTCGCCTGCGCCATGCCGGGTGCGGCTACGAATTCGATGTCCAGTCCCTCGTCGCGGAAATATCCCTCGTCGCGCGCCACGATCACGGCAAGGTCGTGCACCGCGTTCATGATCGCCAAACGCATCGCTGTCGACGTCTGCTGCACCATGATCTCTTCCTTCTTTGGTCATTTGTGTCCGCAGCCCTTCTACCCTAATCCGCGTTCACGATAGACCTCGGCGGCCGCGAGGTGAAAGCCGTCGGGGAGGTCCTGCGCGGCCATGGATGCAGCGATCTCGTCCATCTCGCCCACCCAGCGCCATCCCTTGGCCGTGGCGGAGTTGGCAGCTCGCCGCCAGCGGTCCAGCACCTCAGGGCTGAACTGTTCCCAGTCAGTCACGAGGATCTCCTCGACGCCCTCCCGCGCCGCGAGCTCGCGCGCGGTGAGCAGGAGGGCAGCGCTTCCCTTGGTCCACGCGGCGTAGGCCATCTTCACTGCCGAGGCGGCGCCGGGGCCGCCCTCGACCACGCGGGCATCGACGGCGGTCTCTCGAAACAGGGCGCCCACCTCCGCGGCGCGGTCGCCGGAAAGGTACAGGCGGGTATCGCGGTGACCGTCCGGCGGAGGACCCAGGATGCCACCGTCGACCATCGCGGCGCTCCCCACCTCCCGCGCGATCCGACGGGCAGTGGCTGGCGCGACCGCGTTCGCGTCGACGTAGATGCCGTCGAACCCCGCTGCCAGCATCGCCACCTGTAGCGCGGCATGCGGTGGGCAGATCGACAGAACGATGTCCGACGCCGCGAACAACTCGGCGGCCGAGCCGGCATCGGTCAGCCCCGCGGCGCCGGCGCGTGCGCGGCTCTGGCCACTACGCCCGTGCGACGACCACAGGACAGTCAGCCCGCGTGCACGCAGAACACGGCCGACGGCGGCGCCCATCGCGCCGGGGTGCAGGAGTCCGATCGTGGGCTGGCGCATGCCGCAATGTAGTGCCGCGAGGGTCTCAACCTCAGGACATTCGCCACGGTCCGCGGTCGGCACGGATGCGGCGATCACTGCCACGGCTCGCCACTGCACAGACCGAGCTTCCTCATCCGCCTCCGGATCGGATCGGGATGCGGCGGGGCGCACCGCCACCGCTACGGACGGGTTGGCGGTCGGGGCCGGCGCCGATCGGCGTCCGGTCGTTGCCGCCGCCCGCGTCGACGAGCACCCGTCCGTCGGGTCGCGTGCGATCGATGTAATCGTCGACCGTGGCGTACACCTCGGACATGATCGCTGGGACGTGGGGCTCGATCACGAACCACAGGAGGTGCAGGTCGTCGGCCGCCAGCCGGCGGTACACGTGGGGGAAGCGTGACTGCAGCCGGTCGGCCGCGGCCGACGCCTTCTCGATGAGGCCGAGGGACGAGAACACGGCCAGGGGGATGCCCACGCCTGTCTTCGAGGCGGCCGCGCTGACACCCAGCTTCTTCGCCAGCTGCTTGAAAACGCCGGACAACAGGATCCGGTTGGCAATCACGACGAAGGCCTTCTGGGCCAGCGCCTTGCCGACGCTCTTGGCCACGATGCCCTCGATGATGCCGGGGGCTGCATCCTTGAACTTGTCGGTCGCTTTGTTCTTGAGCGGGCCGGGCAGGGCCGCAAAGGTGGTGAGACCGCCTGCTATGCCCGTCAGGGCCGCCGTGACGGTTCCTTTCGGGTCGCTGACCAGCCGGCCAAACAGTCGCGCCGCGCTCGCGTTCTCTTCGTGCATCTTGATCAGCGCGTCGGGGTTCCAGACCCGGAGCCCCTTCGCTGAACGTTTGAAGCCGCGGCCGACGTCGCCGACGTAGGACGCCGCTCCCTTCACCACGCCACCGATGAAGGACCAGACGCCGCGCTGCACGTTCGGCGCCGCCTTGGGCACTGCCGCTGTGAGCGCTTGAGCGGGGTCTGGGTCAGCCGGTTGGCCTTGTACGAACGCCGTCGCCGCCCGATTGCCGGCCAGGCGCTGTAGGGCCAGGATCCCTGCCGGCGTCCGCACGTCGGACGGCAGAGGCGCCACCGGCTCCGCCTGGTGTTCGCGCCGCTGGGGCACCGGCCAGCCGGTGTCGCGGTGGCGCTGCTGGTCCCGCACCCGCTTCCGCTCGCTCACCCGCCACCGCCTCCGGCCGAGGCTGCCCTTCGGGCAAAACCACACCACCGCGAGCGTATCATTCCGGGCTTCCCGCGAGGTGGCCGGCGTGAGCCTTCGCGGACATTCTCCTCAATCGACGTGTCCGGCTTCGGCGGGCTGGTGGGTTCCTGATGCAGTGATGCGGTGCGCGACAGGCTCGGACGGCGTCCAGCGCCGATGTGAACCGTTCGACGGACCTGCTCGTAGTATTGACGCCCGGCTGTCCGTGTCGAGCAATCGCGACCCAAGGAGTGAGCGATGCGAAGAGCGACTCTGCTGGCGGCCCTGGCGTTGATGATGATGTTGGGGATGGCTCCGTCGGCGTCGGCCGACGTGCATGGTGTGTCGCAGGCGCAATGCGCGGCCGAAGGTGTCCAATCCGGTGCCATTGCTTCACGCCACGCGGTTGACATGGGACGTCCCGGCGCCCCCATCCCCGTGACGGCCAGCGACGGCAGGACTGAGGGCCCGGGTGGGGCTGCACCGGCGAACGGTACGAACTGCTGATCGGATGACTGCCCGCGTCGACGGTCCCCGCGTCTTGAACGAATGGGAACTTCTCGCGCAGCCAGGTCGCGACGCTGCAACCCGCCAGCGACTTCCACTCCCGGGTTGGCCGGTACG
>WHTG01000216.1 GCA_009377835.1 Nitriliruptorales bacterium | reverse complement strand
TCGGACCGAAACGGCGGGGCGGCAGTGCCGCACTTGCTCCATCTCACCGGGCGTTGACCCGCTCGCCCCACGCCCAGCAGGCGTCGGGCAGCACGGTGAAGCTGGAGTAACTGGGTGCGCTGCCCACCGACCCGCGGGCCCTCGCCCCAGTCGAACTGCAACCACATCCCCGGCTCCGGCACCCACGGCCGGTACTTATGCCGGTGCCCGGCCTTCGGCGGTCTTGACCTCGGCCACCGCCCGCCCGGTCGAGCGGTCCGTGCCACCAAAGCCCATCGCAACCAGCCGCTGATGCACCACATCCGCCCGGATCTTGCCTTCGGACTTGTCCACCAGCTCCTCGATCTTGCCGAGGAACGGGTCGATCGCCGCGGCCGGCGCAGCCGCTCGCGCGGATCCCGCCCGGTGTCCCGAGCCGCCACATAGCGGGCCACAGTCTTCTCATCCACCCCGACCAGCTCAGCGGCCGAGTGCGCGCAGCGGGTCAGGTCGAACGCTTCCAAGATCTCCATAACTTCCCTGTCAGACTTGGTCAACGGGGTCCCTCCGGGCCGGGTCGGCAACTGATCAGCAACCAGAGCCAACCGCCCGGCGGGACCCCGCCTCACAGCGATCAATGTCAGGCGTGTTCCGGAGATCTCACGTCCACACGCCGGAGAATTCATGTCCACCCAGCCGGACCCATCTGTCCGCCCACCCGGATCTTCTAGCGTCCGCTGGTGCTGGTGTCTTCGTCGATCCGGCGTAGCTGCTCGCGGCGCTTGATCTCGCGGTGGCCGTACGCCGCCGCGCGGACGCTCGCGTCCGCTTCCAGTCCAGACCCGACGGCGCCGGCGACCATGCCCATGGCGCTGGCCATCACGGCCAGCGTCAGGTAGTCGGTCCACCCCACGGGTTGCCCGAGCACGCTGTGCAGGTAGCTAGGCGGGATGATCAATGCGACTGCGGCGAGATCGATGGCCAGCAGCGCGGCGAAGAACAGCAGCACGCCGAGGCCGAGTGTAGCCAGCGTCGCCACATTGAACAGCCCGACGTGCCGGCTGAACCGGGGCACTTCTGCGGATCGGTGTTCCCAGAGACGGTGGCCGACGACGAGGTAGGCGACCATCACCGCGCATGCCGCGACGGCCACCAGCGCAAGACGCAGTGGGTGCAATGCGGCGGCGAGTTGCCAGATGTTCGAGTACAGGATGCCAAAGGCGCTGCCGGCCATGCCGCCGGCGAGGGCGGCCGACAGGCCCGCGGCGAGCTTCCACGGACGGTTGGCGCGGACCATCCCGGCGAGCAGCCGCAAGTGTCCGTATCCGCTGGCCACGACGATCTCGACGTCGATGTCCTCGTCGCGAGGGCAGACCCACCGGGCAGGGCCAGCCCGGTGGGTGGACTGGGGAGTGGCCGGCGCACCGATGCGGTCCTCTCGGAGGACGCCATCCGCGAGCCGAGCGATGATCGGCACAACCGTGTCCCTGGCTCGCCTGCGCAGCGCGAATCCGCCAAGTGCCGGCAGCGACACCAGTGCGACTCGCCAGGCATCCGCGACGTTGGCGATCACCGGCCGCGTGCCCGACCACAGCGGCAGGTCGGTGACGCAGACCACCAGGTCCCAGTCGGTGGTCCGGACCCGTTCGCGCGCTCTGTCCATGACGCGGTCGCCGCTTTCGGCCGCTTCGAACGGGTCGCAAACGGCCTGCACCTGCCAGGTCACGTTGTCGCTAACCCTGCAGGACAGCAACTCCGGCAGTTCGTCCGCCAGCTGGTGGGCGATATGGTCGGGTAGATCGGGATCGCAGAGCAGGCCCACGATCAGGTTGCCGTCGGCACGGCGGCCACCACGGTCCTCGTCCGTCATCATCGGTCATCCCGGACCGCCGCGACGATGTTAACGTAGGCGCCGCACCGGCAGGGGTGCCCGCTCATCCGCTCGCGGATCTCCGCGTCGCTCGGCTCAGCCGGCTCGGCGACGTCCGGGGTCACCGCGCTGAGCCAGCCCGCGCGCAGCTCGTCGAGCATGCCGACCGCGGAACAGATCTGGCCCGGTGTGCAGAACCCGCACTCGTAGCCGTCGTGATCGACGAACGAACGCTGGAGCGGGTGTGGCAGCCCATCCCCAGTGAGGCCCTCCGCGGTGACGATGGGCGCGCTGCTGTTCGCCACCGCGAACGTCAGGAAGGTGGTCGCCCGCCGGCCGGCGAGCAGAACCGTGCATGAGCCGCATAGGCCATGGTCGCAGCCCCTTTTCGGGCCCGTGACACCGAGCCTGTCGCGCAGCGCGTCCAGTAGCGTGGTCCGGGTGTCAACGGTGAATGTCCGGCTGCGACCGTCGACCCGTAGCGTGATCTCCGCCTGCAACTGCGCGCCCTCCGTCGACGTGCGATACGTCCCGGCTCAACCGGGCAGGTCGCGGCGTCGGCCGCAACCGTCGTCCGTGCCTGAATACCCAGCTGGCCGGTCACCCACACCGTGGACAGGGTGTTCGCTTGCAGGGCCTGTCTGTTCGCGGTCAGCGGACCATGGCACGAACGCTCGGTTGAACGTGCCAAGCAGCAACTCGCCGACGCCGAAGCTCGGATTCGACGCTATCAGGCCGTGCCGCGACAATTCATTTCCAAAGGAACAAAGCTGTTGCAATGGACACGTGAGAGGCGACACGTCAGGCCCACACGGGCGGCGATGGAACTTTACGACCTGTTCGGAAAGATTCCGCACCAGGTCGATGACCGCTTCAGCTGTACGTCAGATTTCGATCCCCTCTCCAGTCTCACAGGTTTCAGATCGGTTCGACTGATCTAGGCGAGATGAGCTTTCTTTCTCGCTAGTCTCACAACTACAGGAAAGGGCGCCCAGAAACCAGTATCGAGGGTTTCGCCGTGCAGATCGATACACCTTTGCTCATTGCACCAGTGTGACGGACAGTGCTGTAGACAGCCAATAGCGCAGCCATGGGCGGAGGACTCTGGGTTGCGGCGGTTGCTGGAGCTGCGTCCGGGGAGGCGGCTGCACTGGGTCCGGTGCAGACGGGTCTGGTCGATGCGCCGCCTGGGTCGGTTCATTCCGGCTCGGCATCCGCGAGCAAGGTGGAGTTTTTGATGCGCTGTTCGCGGCCCGGACGGACCTCTACGCATTGCGGTGGTAGAACCAGCGCACGGGGCGGTCGGGGTGGCTGCCGGCGGTGCGGGGTAGCCGGCGTCATGAGGATCGGGACTATCCGCCGTCCTCCGCCGAGTGCTCACCGTACATCCGACCGGCGAGGTGCACCTCGAAGCCAATCCGCGCCTTCCTTGAACTTCTGATTGTCGACGGCACGTGAAAGCTAATGGCGGTGCAAGCTTCGCCGATGCCTTCGTGAAAACCGGAGTCGCTACTTCCGGGTCAGACCGGCGCGGTGGCGTTTGCGGCGGGTGGTGCGTCAGCGACGCCTTGGATGGGGCCAACGTGGCGGCCCTCTCCGTGCCACGGCGATGTCGACGGGCCGCACTTGGAACATGTACGCACCTTCCGCTACCGACATCGGCTGGTTGTAAGCATCGAGCACCGATTTCGGGGCGTACCTCGCGCTGCGCCGCCGCTGTTTGCCGCTGACGAGGACAGGGTGGGTTGCCTCGGCGTCGGTCAGGACAGCTGGAAGCAGGTTCCGCGCGTCATACGGGCACCGGATCGTCGCCATTCGTCCGGCAAAGGCATCATTGATCAACGCCTCGTGCTGCACACTGGCCGGGTACTCGTCAGTGCTCCGTCCGGGCCATATCGGCTCTCCGACGATTCGCACACGATGACCGTCGTGCCGGTCGGCGAACCCGAGCAGCACGTCGGGGGAGGATCCGGCCCGGATTACGACCTACCTCAGCCATATCCACCCAGTGGACATGGTCAGCCACGCTCTGGTCAATCGCCGCGATGTGGTCACGGACGCCGCGCATGTTCTCGCTCGGCACGGCGACCGCGACTGGCTCGCCGGCGGTGATGCCGTCCACTACGAACCGGGCGATCGCGGCCACGTAGCTGGTGTTGGACAACTACGCCACCCACAAGACTCCGAAGGTGACGCAGTGGCTGATCCGCCACCCGCGGTTTCCCCTGCACTTCCCCCCGACCAGCAGCTCCTGGCTCAACCTGGTCGAACGCTGGTTCGCCGAGCTGACCAACCGCAAGCTACGCCGATCCGCACACCGCAGCATCACCGAACTCGAAACCCATGTCCGCAAATGGATCAACGAGTGGAACAAGGACCCGAAACTGTTCATCTGGACCAAAACCGCTGACCAAGATCCTCGACGCCCTCACCGCCTACTGCAGCCGAATCAACGACTCACAACACTAGCGGCCGCGTCCGGTCAGGGCGTCGCGGATGCGGTCAACCAGGCCAACTCCCGGCGCGATCAGGGCCAGCGCTGCACCTTCGTGTGGGCTGGCGGGGTGCGGGCGGGTCGGTGCCAGCTTGCCGCTTTGGTCTGCCAACCGGCCCAACTCGACCAGTTCGTCGTCGGAGCAGGTCCGCCGCAGCACCGGGAAGATGTGGAACTCCTGTTCGTGGACGTGGTGGCCAGTCCGGGCGGACAGTTGGCCCACTGCGGGCCAGAACCGCTCGTCGGTGGGGGACATGTCTTCCAGGTTCCTCATGATCTCCTCGGTAGCGGTAAGCCCGGCGATTCCCTCGTCCGCGAGCCTGGCTCCGTCTGAAAGGCGGTCCCTGACAAGCGGGTACAGGTGTAGCTCCTCGGGCGACGGCGTGTTTCGTCAGCGCGATGACAGCCTGCTGGACGAGGTCCTTGGCCTCTTCGGTTGGAGCGTCGCGCAGCTTCTTCAACTGGCCAAAAATCAGCGAGTGACGTGTTTCTGACTTTGCGATACAAGATCGCGTTGTATTAGCCAACATCGTCGGGGTCCTTGATGGGTTGATCGTGCCGGTGTTGGCGGTGCCAGGCAAGCCGGTGCAGCCGGGCTTGTTCGAGACCGGCTTGGCGCG
>WHTG01000044.1 GCA_009377835.1 Nitriliruptorales bacterium | reverse complement strand
GGATGTCCCGGATGCCCTTGCTCGCGCCCATGTACGCGCAGAGCAGCACGGCGTGGCGGCGCAGGGTGGCGGTGACCTCGCCGAGGGTCGGTGGCCTGGGGAGCGGCCGGCCCGCGAAGGCGGCTTCAAGATCGGCGAAGAGCCACGGCCGTCCGAGACATCCGCGCCCGACGACGACGCCCGAGTCGTCGATCACCAGGGCCGTCACCCCCGTCGTGCCCGCGTCGACCGCGAGAACCCTGCTCATCGGCGAACCCTTTCGTCTCGGCCGCGGAGTGTAGGAGCGGCCGGGAGTTAGGATCCTCACGATGGTCAGGCGCATCGGCATCCTCACGGGCGGCGGCGACTGCCCCGGTCTGAACGCGGTCATCCGTGCCGCGGTCCGCCGTGCCGACACGGCGCACAACATCGATGTGATCGGCTTCCGCAACGGCTTCGCCGGGGTCATCGAGGGGACCGCCACCCCGCTCACGCGCGAGTCGACGCGCGGGATTCTCCACCTTGGCGGCACGATGCTGGGCACCAGCCGCGTGGATCCCATCGCAGCGAAGGGAGGCGGGGTCGACCGCATCCGCGAGGTCCTCGAGATGCACGAACTCGACGGGCTGCTCGTCATAGGCGGCGAGGGGACGCTGTCAGCAGCGACCGCGCTGTCCGGGGCCGGGCTGCATGTCGTGGGGGTCCCAAAGACGATCGACAACGACGTGGACGGCACGCAGTTCACGATCGGGTTCTCCACGGCCCTGGAGATCGCGACGGAGGCGGTCGACCGGCTGCATTCCACCGCCGAGAGCCACAACCGGATCATGCTGCTGGAGGTCATGGGCCGCCACACCGGCTGGATCGCGACCTACGCTGGCCTGGCCGGGGGTGCGGATGCCATCCTGATCCCGGAGCACCCGTTCGACATCGACCGCGTGGCCCGTCACCTCAAACGGCGCCACGCGACGGGGCGGCTGTTCTCCATCGTCGTGGTCGCCGAGGGGGCCGTGCCCGAGGCAGGCACCATCACCTTGCCCGAGCCCGAGAGCGACGAGTTCGGCCGCCCGCGCCTGGGCGGCATCGCGTCGTTCCTCGGGCCGATGATCGAGGAGCGCACCGGCTTCTCGACACGCGTGACGATCCTCGGCCACGTGCAGCGCGGGGGGTCGCCCAACTCGTTCGATCGGGTGCTGGGCACCAGCATGGGTGTCGCGGCGGTGGACGCCATGGCGTCCGGGAACTGGGGGACCATGGTGGGGATGCACGGCAACGCCGTGGTGCCCGTGCGGCTCGCGGAGGCGACGGCGACACTCAAGACGGTGCCGCGTGCCATGTACGACGTGGCCGAGGTCTTCTTTGGGTGAACGGCGTGCGGGCGACAGGATGATCGATTTGCGCAGCGACACGGTCACCAGGCCGACCGCGCAGATGCGTCGCGCGATGGCCGCGGCGGACGTGGGCGACGACGTCTACGGCGAGGACCCGACCGTGCGCGCACTGCAGGAGCGGGCGGCGGCGTTGTTCGGCCGGGAGGCGGCGCTGCTGTGCCCCAGCGGGGTGATGTGCAACCAGCTGTGGCTGCGGGTCCTCGCCGCCCCCGGGACCGAGGTCGTCGTCGAAGCGGACTCGCACGTCGTGAACTACGAGGGCGGCGCCGGCGCACTGCTCGGCGGTGTGCAGTTCCGGACGCTCACCAGTGCGCACGGGCAGCTGGACGCCGCGGCGGTGGTGGAGGCGATCCGTGGTGACCATTTTCCGTTGACGCCGACGTCGTTGATCTGGCTCGAGCAGACGCACAACCGGCGCGGCGGCACCTACTACAGGCTCGACGAGCTGCATGCGGTGCGCGACGTGTGTGACAGCGCGGGGCTGCCGCTGTACGTCGACGGTGCGCGGATCTTCAACGCCGCAGTGGCCTCGGGAGCGACACCTCAGGACTACGGCACGGTTGCCAGCGGTCTGATGTTCTCGATGTCGAAGAGCCTGGGGGCACCCGTGGGGTCGGTCATGGTCGGCGACGCGGATGCGATCGCCGAGGCTCGCCAGTGGCGGCGGCGCTACGGGGGTGCCATGCGGCAGTCCGGCGTTCTGGCCGCGGCGGGGCTGATCGCGCTCGATCGGGTCGACCGCCTCGCCGAGGATCACGCCAACGCCCGGCTCCTCGCCGAAGCCGCCGCCGAGGTGGCCGCCGAGTGCGTCGACCTCGAGCATGTGCAGACCAACATCGTCTACGTCGAGGATGTCGACGCTCCGTCGGTGGTCGAGGCGCTGGCGGGCCACGGAGTACTGGCCGGCGCGATGGACGGGCGCACCGTGCGCATGGTTACGCATCCGGACGTCTCCGCGGCGGATGCCACACAGGCAGCGGACGTCCTTCGCACCGTGCTCCCCGGCGTCCCGCGCCATGCCTGACGAGCGACTGCCACCCGGGCAGTACGAGGCCAATGGCTGGCCGGCGCTGCATTTCGGCGAGGTTCCCGTGGCCGACGCGGCGACGTGGCGATTTCGCATACACGGCGCCGTGCGCCAGCAGCGGATCCTGACGCTCGAAGAGTTCCGTTCGCTGCCGACGGCGGACATCCACGCAGACTTCCACTGCGTGACGAAGTTCAGCGTTTTCGACAACGACTGGTACGGCGTTCGCCCCGCCGAGGTGCTCAGCCTTGTCGAATCGGATCCCGCCGCGTCGCACGTGATGGTCGAGGGCATGGAGGGCTACACGACCAACCTGCCGCTCGGCGTGTTCGACGACGACGACACCGTCTTCGCGTGGCAGCGCAACGGCGAGAACCTGACGCCCGAGCACGGATGGCCCTTGCGACTGGTCGTCCCGAAGCGCTACGCCTGGAAGTCGGTGAAGTGGGTCAGCGGCCTCGAAATCCTCGTCGGCGACCGCCGCGGCTTCTGGGAGGAGCGGGGGTACCACAACCAAGCCGACCCCTGGAACGAGGAGCGCTACTCCTACCAGGAGACGGCGTAGCCGGGCCGGGCTACGCCCGGGAACGGGCGTGGTGCAGTCGTTGCGCCCGCCGTTCGCGCAGGCGGAACGATCCCAGCAACGCAAGTCCGAACACGAGCCACGTGGCAACGCCCTCGGCGAACTCCTGCACACGGGTGGCGGTCGACGTGTAGCACGCCGGATCGGGTTCGAAGCCATGCCGCTCGAAGGCGCTGCACAACTTGGTGCCTTCCGGCGTGAAGCCGATCATGACGACCACCAGGCCGACGAAGACGCCCATGGCGATGGGCAGCAGCACGGCGGCGACGGTGTTGTCCATCGTGAACTTCGAGATCGTGCGTGCCGCGAGGAGCGCCGGCAGTAGCACGATCACCGACACCAGCCCCAGGCGCGCTATCGCACCCGCCGAGGCTCCGGGTACCGTCGGCCTCGCCGCTGTGGCCCACAAGAAGATCCCCGCCAGGACGAGCAGGCCCACGACCCAACCCCACAGCGCTCGTCGTTTGATGACGTCCATTCGGTCACCGTACTGCGCTCGACGCGGGTTGTTGTGCCATCTCAGTCAGCCCGCCTGCGGACCGGCCACGCGGTCAGGGCGCCCTGGACCAGGACAGCGGTCACCACCGCCGCCCACCCGATACGCGCGGCGGGCGGTGCCACGCCGGCAACGGCGGCGGCGACCGCGGCCACCCCGGCGTTGAGGAGGACCACGCGGGGCAGTGCCCCCGCACTCACGCGGCGGCGCACGACGTCGCGCAGGTCACCGCTGGTGCGAAGCAGCGGTGCGAGGTAGCCCATTGACGCGAGGACCGCCTGCCCGAGCACCCCGGCCAGCACCACGACGCCGAGGGCGTCGAGCAGCCACCAGCGGCCGGTCGCGACCGCTACGGCGTCCGCCCACGCCACGCCCGGGAACCAGACGCACGCCGCCGTGATGGAAAATCCGGGGGCCGATGCCCGGGCCGTTCGCGCCGCGGACAGCACTGACATGCAGACCGCCGACGCGGCAACCGCGTACACCACCAGGCCGGCAGCCGCCACGGTCCGCCAGATCAGCCACAAGGGAGCGGGGGGTGCCGACACCACCAGTGCCAGCACCGCCACGGTCAGACCGGTCGCGCCGTAGCGCAGCCAGCGCGCCGCCGTCGCATCGGCGCGGGGGCGCATCCTGGTCCGCAGGATCGTCGGGCCGAAAACGACCAGCGTCGCAAGCAGGGTCAGTCCACCCCACCCGAGGACGTTGGCGTGCAGATGCGCGAGCCGCGCGCCACCCGACCAGGACGCGGGAATGACCGTCGTTCCCAGCAGCGCTCCGAGCACTGCGCCGTGGAGGAAGGCGCCGCACGCGCGCTCGTAGGTTCGCACGACGAACGTGAACCGCGACGGCAACGACGTGCGTCGCAGACGCCGCAGCACCCGGTACAGCGAGAAGACCGCGGCGCAAGCCAGCATCGCGCCGAGGCCGACGAGCAACCGCTGTCCGCTGGGGAGCCCGACAAGCACGGCGAGCGCGCCGACGTTGAGGACCGCGAGACGTGCGTGTGGGTGGTCCGGGGACGGGCGATGCAGCATCGTCTCGGCGAAGTGCCGCGTGAACGCGAGTACGGCGTTGGAGAGCACCCCGAGTGTGAACAGATGGATCGCGAACCAGCGGTTGCCCGGCAGGCCGCGGCCGCCAACCAGCCACACGACCACGGCGGCGCCGTACAGCACCGCCAGCGCGACCGCCGGGCGGACGTCGGCGAAGGGTGACGCGGGTCTGCGCACGCGCGGCTCAGAGGTGTCCGTGACGGGAGCCATGCGACGACACGCTACGGCGCGTCGTGGAGGTCGGCAGGGTCAATCGGCCCGTTGTCGCGGGCCTTCCGGCAGTTGTTCCTGGCCACGGTCGTAAACGGGCCACCCCCCGGTGTCGGCCCGGACATCCGGGTGCAGCAGATGCGCCACGTGCTTGTCGGCCGCGAGCAGGTGGACCGCCTCGACACCGCGCAGCACGGCCGCGTCGGCGAGCAACCGCCGGTGGCATCGCCACCAGACGGTCTCAGAGCACATCACGACTGTGGTGACCCGCGACGCGGCCGCGAGCAGGCGCTCGAACGCGCTGCGGAACCCGTCGCTGTCCATGTGGTCGGCGTAGCCCTGGAACGAGGCGTTGCGCCAAGCGTGGTGGCGGGAGCCGGGGACACGGGAGCGGCGTCCCCCCAGCGCCTCGCCCCACCACTCGTAGGCGATCCCTTCCACGGGCAGGTCGATGCTGAGCACATCGCGGCCGAGGTGCGGACAGCGACGGGATCCGGGGTGGCGCCGGACGTCGGCGACGCGCCGTACGTCAGCCGAGACCAGGACGGCGACCAGTTCCTCGGTCGACCTGGTGCCGTGGCCGATGGTGTACAGCGTCACCGGTCGGACAGGGCGTCGGCGGCGCCGACGCGGCTGCCGGTCTGGTCCTCGGGGGGAGCGGGCGGTGGCGCGCCACCGCGCAGTTCGGCGACCAGCATGCCAGCGAGGATCAGGCCGCACCCGAGCCACCCCAGGCGTGTCAGGTTCTCGCCGAGCAGCAGGAATCCGAACACGCCCGCGAACACGGGCTCCATCGTGAGGATCACCGCGGTACGGGTCGGTGGAATGACGCGCTGTGCCGTGGTCTGGATCCAGAACGCGGCAGCACTGGCCAGGAGCGCGGTGACCAGGAGCGCCATGACGACCGAGGAATCCCACGTCACGGGCCTCCGGCCGACCTCGAATGTGACTGCGAATACCCCGTGGAGGACGGCGCTGACGAACAGTTGCACCACGGTCAGCGCCAGCGCGTCGTGCAGCGCGGACCAGGCGCCGAGCCCGACGATGTGCCCGGCGAACGCGAAGGCGCAGCCGATGATGATCACGTCGCCGATGCGCGGCACGAACCATGCGCCGGGCGCACCGGCCAGCGAGCCGAACAGGCTCAGCAGGGTCAACCCGATCGTGGCGAGCACAACCCCGACGACGGCGCCGCTGCTCGGCGGGCGCCTCAGGACCACCGCGGCGAGCAGCGGCGTGAACACCACGAACATCCCGGTGACGAACCCGGCGTTGGTCGCCAGCGTGTACTGCAGCCCAACGGTTTGGAAGCCGTACCCGGCGAAGAGCATCGCGCCGAGGATCGTCCCGTGGCGCCACCCCCGGCGGCTCAACCCGCGCACACGCGGGAGCGCGACCACGCCGAGCGCGACGGCAGCCATCCAGAACCGCACGGCATTGAAGGAGTACGGCGGCAGCTTCGCTATCGCTTCCTGCACCAGGGTGAACGTGGCGCCCCACACGGCGGTCACCGCTACCAGGGCGCCGCCCCACAACCACTGGCGGGCCCCCGATCCGCGCGGGCTCAGCCGTCCGCCTCCTGCTCCGCAGCGCGGGAGAAGGTGTACAGGTCGACTGCCTCGCCGCGCTTCAGCCGGGTGCCCGCCGTGGGCGACTGTGCCTCGACCCGGCCGAATTCGCCGCGGCGGAAGGGGCCGATGAGCGGGCGCTGCTGTTCGATGACGCGGACGTTGAGCCCCAGACCTGCAAGCGCGCCACGCGCCTGCTCCAGACCCTGCCCGACGTGGTTGGGCAGGGTGACCGTCGCGGGCCCGGCGGACACGGTCAGCGTGACTGTCGTCCCCTTGTCGACCGTCGCACCCGCTTCGACACTCTGGGCCGCCACCGTCCCCTTCTCGGCGTAGGTGTCGCTGTACGTGTTCTGCACCGTGAATCGTAGCCTCGCCGCCTCGATCTTCGCGGCGGCAGCCTGATGGTTCAGGCCGACGACCTTGGGCACCTCCACCTGCTCGATGCCCTGCGAGACGCGCAGCGTCACCGTGCCTCCTTGCGCGACCGTGGCTTCGGCGGCCGGCTTCTGCGACACGACCCGGCCCTTGGGCACGTCGTCGGAGAACACGTCCACGAGCTTCGCCCGCAGGTGCAGCGGCGGCTGCTCGAGACGCTGCGCCGCTTTCTGTGCCCGATCGCCGACCACACCGGGAAGCGTGACGTCGTCGGGACCTGACGAGAGGACGACGGCGACCGGCTGCCGCCGCCGCAGGGGGGCGCCGGCCGCGGGATCCTGCGTCAGCACGAAGCCCTCCGGCACGGTGACGCTCGGGCGCTCGGCGGCGACCTCGAAGCCGAAGCCGGCGTCCTCGGCGGCGGCTCGCGCGTCCTCCTCGGATCGTTCGACCAGCGCGGGGGCCGCGTTCACCGGGGCCAGCAGCCAGTTCCATCCTGCGAACCCGCCGCCGGTCGACAACAGCACTGCGAGCGCCAGCGCGAGGGGCCAACGGCGGCGTCGCAGCTTCGGGGCTCGGCGGCGTTTGCCGCGCGTCGTGTGCGGGACGGCGATCGTGTCCTGTGCGTCGACCCGGATGACGAGGGTCCCGTCGGTCGCCTCCGGGGCTTCGACGATGACCGGTGCCGGGCCGCCGGGGACCGCCTTGCGCAGGTCCGTCATCAGCGACGCCAGATCCGCGAACCGCCGTCGCGGGTCAGCGGCGGTCGCCTGCGCGATGACCGCGTCCACCGCTCTGGGGGTGTCCGAGACGAACTGGCGGACTGACGGGATGGGTTCACGCGCGTGCCGCATCGCGACCGCCATCGGCGTCTCGGCCGGCAGGGGCTTTCGCCCCGTGAGCAGCTCGAACAGCACCACCCCCAGCGCGTACTGGTCGCTGCGGTCCGTGGCGGCGGCGCCCTGCATGAGTTCGGGTGCGAGGTAGTGGACGCTGCCGACGAGTGTGCCCGTCGCCGTGTGGCTGGTTTCGGCGATCGCGCGCGCGATGCCGAAGTCCGCGACCTTGACGGTTCCGTCGGCTGCGATGAGCACGTTCTCGGGTTTGATGTCCCGGTGCACCAGACCGGCCGCGTGCGCGCGCGTCAGCGCCTGGCACACGGGTTCGGCGATCGCGAGGACCTCGCGCGGGGTCAGCCGCCCGCGGGTGAGCAGGACCTCGCGCAAGGACGGCCCGTCCACGTACTCCATGACGATGTAGGGCAGCTGGGCGACTCCCTGGTCGAACACGTTGACGATGTTCGGGTGCAGCAGGCCCGCGGCGGCGCGCCCCTCCGCGCGGAATCGCGCATGCAGCGACGCGTCGTCGGCGAGGTGCGAGTGGAGCACCTTCACGGCGACGGCGCGGTCCAGCGACTCGTCTGTGGCACGGTAGATCGTCGCCATCCCGCCCGCGCCGACTCGCGCCGTGACGCGATAGCGCCCGGCGAGTACGGCGCCGACGGTGATAGGCCCCGTGCCGGCGGTGGCCGAGGCCGGAGGCGAAGGATTCATGCGCGCCGCGATTCTAGGGTGGGCGCCGCTGCAGTCCGTGGAGGTGAAGCCGCCGTTATCCTCGCCGCCCATGGCAAACGAGGAGTTCCACGCCGCGCTGGTCTCGCTGGGATTCACCGCCCACCAGCGGGACCGCCGCGGGGTCGTCCAGTACGCCCGGCGCCCCAACCGTTACCTGACCGAATGGGTGCACGACGACGGTGACGAAGCGCTGTTCACCTGGGAGTTCGACCTGGGTGAGTTCTGCTCGAACGTCGGGTGGCAGATCGGCGCCGCGGAGCACAGTTTCCAGATCCTGTATCCCCAGTTCGACGTCAGGATCGCGCGCGACATCGAGGCGGTCGCGGTCGAATTGCAGCGTCTGGAGCAGCGCCTGGGAGCGCTGGATCTCGCCGACCCCGCACTGTGAGCTGCCGCCACCTGTAGCCACCTGTAGCATTGAGGGCTGCAACGGGAGCCCGCGCCGCGGCGGGCTGAGAGGGCATCTGCCGACCGTCACAACCTGATCCGGGTCATGCCGGCGAAGGGAGCGCTGTGAGCATCACCATCGTGGGCGGGGGAGCCATCGGGCTGGCCACCGCCTGGCGCGCCGCTCAGGCCGGCCACGACGTCACCGTGGTGGATCCGGACCCGGGACGTGGCGCCTCGTGGGCGGCCGCCGGCATGCTCGCGCCGGTCACCGAGGCGCACTACGGGGAGGAACCGCTGCTGGCGCTGAACCTGGCGGCGTCCGAGCAGTGGCCCGGCTTCGCCACCGAACTCGCCGAGGCGTCGGGCATGGACGCGGGCTACCGGCGGTGCGGCGCCATCACGGTCGCGCGGGATCTCGACGACCAGGCGGCGCTGGCCGAGCTGTTCGCCTTCCAGCAGGGGCTCGGTCTGGCAGTGCAGCGGATGACTGGGTCCGAGGTGCGCCGCGTGGAGCCGTCGCTGTCGCCGCGGGTCCGCGGCGGGGTGTTCGCGTCGGAAGATCATCAGGTCGACAACCGCGCGCTGGTGCAGGCACTGGTCCGGGCGGCAGGTCGGGCCGGTGTCACGTACGACCATCGCCGGGTGGCGCGTATCGATTGCCACGGCGGACGCGTCCGCGCGGTCGTGACCGAGGACGGTCACCGGCTCCAGGGCGACACCGTCATCGTCGCGGCGGGCGTCGGAGCGGCGGCGCTGCCGGGGGTGCCCGAAGGAGTCGTCCCGCCCCTGCGTCCGGTGAAGGGACAGTTGTTGCACTTGCGCGGCGTGCCCGCGGCGTGCCCGCGCCTCGGTGTGGTGCGGGGGCTGGAGGTCTACGTCGTCTCGCGTGGCGACGGCCGCGTGGTCGTCGGGGCGACCATGGAGGAGCGGGGGATGGACACAACGGTGACCGCCGGCGCCGTGATGGAGTTGTTGCGGGCCGCATGGGAGCTGCTGCCTGGTCTTGCCGAGCTGGAACTGCTGGAGGCGACCGCCGGGCTGCGCCCGGCGACGCCGGACAACGCACCGGCGGTCGGGCCCACCGAGATCGAGGGTCTGCACCTGGCCGTCGGGCACTTCCGCAACGGCATCCTGCTGACCCCGATCACCGCGCGGACAGTGGTCGCAGGACTGGACGGGCCGCTGCCGGACCTGATGGCGCCGTTCTCGCCCGACCGTTTCCGCACGGCGGCGGCACGGCGATGACTGTCGTCGTCAACGGGCACGAGCACCAACTGCCTGAAACGGCCACGGTTGCCGACCTGGTGCGCTCCGTCGGGCGCGACCCGTCACAGGCGGGTACCGCGGTGGCGCGCAACGGTGCCGTAGTCCCGCGGCGGTCGTGGGACCAGACCCATCTGCGCAACAGCGACGCGGTCGAAATCGTGACCGCCGTCGGCGGGGGATGAGGGGCATGGACACGCGGGAGCAGACGACAGTCGACGTGCTGACGATCGCAGGCGAGGTCTTCACCTCACGTCTGGTGATGGGCACGGGCGGCGCCTCGAGCCTGGATGCGCTGGAGGCGGCGCTGCAGGCGTCCGGCAGCCAGCTGGCGACCGTGGCCCTGCGCCGTGTCGACCCGACAGGGCAGGGTTCCGTCCTCGACGTCCTGGCCCGATGCGGGTGCAAGGTGGTGCCCAACACCGCGGGGTGTTTCACGGCTCACGACGCGGTGCTGACGGCGCAGATGGCACGCGACGCGTTCTCCACCGACTGGGTGAAGCTCGAGGTGATCGGCGACGACCGCACCCTGCTGCCCGATGCCGCCGAGCTGCTCGTTGCAGCTGAGCGGCTGGTCGACGACGGCTTCGTCGTCCTGCCGTACACGACCGACGACCCGGTGCTCGCGCGCCGGCTCGAGGATGTGGGATGCGCAGCGGTGATGCCACTGGGGTCCCCGATCGGCAGCGGTGCGGGAATTCGAAATCCGTACAACCTGCGGATCATCGTCGAGCAGGCGGGTGTCCCAGTGATCCTCGATGCGGGCGTCGGCACGGCCAGCGACGCGGCCGTCGCGATGGAGCTGGGCTGCGAGGCGGTCCTGCTCGCCAGTGCGGTGACGCGAGCGCAGCAACCGGCGCTGATGGCCGAGGCGATGCGCAAGGCGGTCGAGGCGGGCCGGTTGGCCCACAGGGCGGGACGCATCCCGCGGCGCCTGTACGCCGAAGCGTCGACGCCGTTCACCGGGCTGCCCGACCTGGGTGCCTGAGGCGCGGTGCGGGCGGACCAGCGGCGGGCACGCCTGGCTGACAGTGTCCTGTACCTGTGCGTCGACCGCCGCGCGTCGCAGGGTGACCTCACGGCCTTCCTCGATGCGGTGCTCGGTGCCGGCGTGGACATCGTGCAGCTGCGCGACAAGGAGGCGACACCGGACGAGATCCGCTCCGCCGCCGGCGTGTTCCGCGCTGCGGCTGATGGCCACGACGCGTTGTTCATTCTCAACGACGAGCCGCACCTGGCCGTGGACGTCGATGCCGACGGTGTGCATGTTGGCCAGGGGGACATGCCCCCCGAAGAGGCTCGCCTGCTGGTCGGCCGCGACCGCATCGTCGGCTGGTCGACCCACTCGATCCCCGAGGTCGACGCGGCGTTGGGCGTCGACTGCGACTACTTCGCCGTCGGGCCGGTCCATGCGACGCCGACGAAGCAGGGCCGTGCCGCGATCGGGTTCGGTCCTGTGCGTCACGCCGCCGTGACCGCGGACCGTCCATGGTTCGTCACGGGCGGCATGAGCCCGGATACCGCCCCGACGGTCCTCGCGGCGGGTGCGACGCGCCTGGTGGTGGTTCGTGCCCTCACCGAGGCCGGCGACCCTGCCAGGGTGGTTTCCGAACTCGCCGCCCAGCTCAGGCGGTGAGCGCCTGCGCCATCTCCTCGACCATGTCCGGCAACATCGGACCGTCGAGCCGGTCCACCAGCTTGCCGTCGGGGTCGATGCTGAACAGCCACGGCTCGGTGGGCAGGTTCCACGCCTTCACCGGCTTGCCGAGCTCGGGGTTGTTCGGGTCGTAATGCGCATAGATCTCGGTGTGGATCCACACCGAGTCGCCCCAGTCGCCGTCCTTGCGAACTGTGTCGACCGTGTCGACCGCCGGCCCGCAAACGACCGTCTGGCAGAACTCGGGTGTCGCAAAGATCAGCATCACCGGCTTGCCCCCCGCCAGGGCGTCCTCGAGATTCACGTCGTGCATGCCGCACGGCGGGTCCTGGGTGCAGATCTTGTCGTATCCGCGCTCGTTGTCCTCGGTCGGTGTGGCGACCGCGGTCGCGGCCTGGCCCGGGACCGGGGCCTTTGACTGCTCGGGCGTCACGACGGGTACGGCGGCCATGCCGTAGCTGTCCCCGTCGACCGCCACGAGTTCGAACGTGCCCGCCTCGTCGAATCCCAGCTCGACGACGTACAGCCCGAGGCCGGGCCCTGTCGCTTCGGTGTAGGTGGTCCCCAGCGGCCCGTCGATGACCTCGCCCTCCAGCGTCCGCAGGTAGACGGTGATGTCCGCGTCGCGTACCTCGACGTTGTCCATGGTCCGCACGCCGAACGGGACCTTCCGCGGCGATCCCGTGAGGAACTCGAACGTGGCGATGGTGGGCGCGAGCGTCGCCTCGCCGCTGGGGATTTCGGCGACGCCGGCCTGGCCGTCCGCGCTATCGCGTTCGCTCCCGTCGGCGCAGGCCGCCAGCAATCCGCCGAGGCCGACCGCGCCCAGCGCGACGCCTGAACCCTTCAGAAACGAGCGTCGATCCATGCCGCCAGGCTAGTGCAGCGGCGTGGGGGCGCCGCGCCGGTGGCAGACTCGTCCGCAGGATGAGACGGCTGTGCGCGGTGACGATGCTGGCGCTGGCGGTGCTCTCGGGGGGCTGTGAGGATCGAGGATCGGCTGCGCCCCGTGTGGTGGTCGGCGTCGGGTCGACGACGGAGCAGCGGGTCCTGGCGGCGCTGAGCGTGCGCGCGCTGGAGGCGGCCGGGATGGCGCCGGAGGTCCGTAGCGACCTCGGCGGGACGTTGGGGCTGCGTCGCGCCGCGATCGGCGGGAACATCGACGTGTTCTGGGACTACACGGGCGCGGCGTGGGCGCTGGGGATGGGCCACCAGGCGCCCCCGTCGGATCCGGAGGAGTCATATCAGCGGGTCGCCCGAGGCGACGAGTCCAACGGGTTGACCTGGGCGGAGCCCAGCGCCGCAAACGCGACCCTGGCGCTGTTCGTGGAGCGTGACGCACTCCCACCGTCGCAACGCCCGCGCGGCCTCGGATGGTTGGCAGGGGTGCTGTCCGCGGGCGAGAAGCATCTGTGCGCGGATCCGGAGTTCATCACCCGGGCCGGGGGGCTTGAGGCGCTGGCGAGCGCGTACTCGATCGACGTCGACCGGCTCACCGAGCTCACCATCCCGGCGGTCGAGGAGCACGCGATCTCGGGCGTCGCCGAGGGCCGGTGCTTCGCCGCGCTGGCGACCGCGACGTCGGGTGAGGCGCTGCGTGCGGGGCTGGTGCTGGTGGCCGACGACCTTCGGGTGTTCCCGGCGTTCATCGTCGCACCGGTGGTGCGAACCGACCGGATGTCGGCGGTTCCCAGGTTGACGACCGCAGTCGAGAGTGTCGCTGCGCTGCTGGACACGGCGACATTGGCGGAACTCAACGCGCGTGTGGCCGCAGGGGAGGACCCGGCCGAGGTTGCCGAAGAATTCCTGGCCCGATCCGTACGGGGGAGTTGACGTCGCGCATGTCCATGTCGTACGGTGGTCGAGGAAGTCGAACACATGTTCGACTTCGGTGCTCAGGGTGGCCGGGACATGTGGGGAAGGCATGTCCCGGCTGCTCTGTCCCTTCCCGCATCGTCGGTCCTGGTGCGCGAGCAGGAGAGGGAGCATGGCCCTGGCGTGGCGGCTGTGACGAAGCGCTACCGCGAGCTGGTCGACGTCGCGCACACCGAGGATGGCCCGCTCACGTTCGCCTGGCGGGGGTCCACCTACCGGGTCATGGCGGTGCTCGGCCACTGGCGTGAGGACGCCGCCTATTGGGCCGGTGGTGGTATCGACGTGCCGCAGCGCGACCTGTGGCGCGTCGAGGCGCGCAACGGCACAGCGCTGCGCTCATGCAGCGGCAGCGGTGGCGTTCGGGACGGTGTCTACGAGCTGGTCTGTGAGAACGACACGTGGCGGCTGGACCGCGTCTGGGACTGACGGTGTGTCCCGGCGCGCAGCGGGTACGCCGAAGACATGTCCTCAGGTAGCGAAGCGGTAGGACATGTGACCTGTCCTCAGGTAGCGAAGCGGTAGGACGTGAGTAACCATGCCCGACCAGCCGTTGTTCGAGATGGCGGGTGTCGAAGGCCGGACCCTTGAGGAGCTGCGCGACGCGGCGTCGACCTGCACGAACTGCCACCTGTATCAGGATGCGACCCAGACGGTGTTCGGGAAGGGGCCGCAACGCGCCCGCCTGATGATCGTGGGGGAGCAGCCCGGCGACAAGGAGGATCTCGCCGGCGAGCCGTTCGTCGGTCCGGCGGGCCGGCTGCTCGACCGCGCATTGGTCGAGGCGGGCATCGAGCGGCAGACGGTCTACCTCACCAACGCGGTGAAGCACTTCAAGTTCACGCCGCGCGGGAAACGGCGCATCCATTCCACGCCCAACGCCGAGGAGATCAAGGCCTGCCGCCCGTGGCTGGACGGCGAGATGGCCGCTGTCGGTCCTGCCGTCGTCGTCGCCCTTGGCGCCACAGCGGCGAAAGCGCTGTTGGGGGCGTCGTTCAAGGTGACCAGGCAGCGCGGCGAGGTGGTCGACCGCGACGGCATGAAGCTGACGGCCACCGTCCACCCTTCGTCGCTGCTGCGGTTGAAGGACCCCGAGCGCACCGAGGCCATCGAGCAATTCGTCGCCGACCTGCGCGCCACCGCTGCGCTGCTGGACTGAGCCCCCGGGCCGCAGACGGCCGTCGCGCCGGCCCGACCCGGTTAGCCTGCCGGCATGACCCAGCGCTACGCCCAGTACCCCAGCCTGCAGTTCCACCGTCCGGAGGACGGGGTGCTCGACATCGTGATGTCCACCCCGGGCAAGCTCAACGCCGCGGGCCACGACATGCACCGCGACCTCGCCAACGTCTGGTTGACCGTCGACAAGGACCCCGAGACTCGCGTCGTCGTCCTCCGCGGTGAGGGACGGGCGTTCTCATCGGGGGGCGACCTCGACCTTGTCACGGACATGGCCCACGAGTTCGACGTGCGGATCCGCGTCCTGAAGGAGGCGCGCGACCTCGTCTACAACGTCATCAACTGCTCCAAACCGCTGGTTTCGGCGATGCACGGAGCAGCGGTGGGCGCGGGGCTGGTGGTCGGCCTCCTGGCCGACGTGTCCGTTGCCGCGAAGTCCGCGCGCATCATCGACGGCCACACGAAACTCGGCGTCGCGGCGGGTGACCACGCCGCGATCGTCTGGCCGCTGCTGTGCGGGATGGCCAAGGCGAAGTACCACCTGCTGACGTGCGAGCCGCTGTCGGGCGAGGAGGCCGAGCGCATCGGGCTGGTCTCGCTGTGTGTCGACGACGAGGAGCTGCTGGACACGGCGTACACCGTCGCTCGCAAGCTGGCGGCGGGCAGCCAATCCGCCATCCGCTGGACGAAGTACGCGCTGAACAACTGGCTGCGGATGGCAGGCCCGACGTTCGACACGTCCCTGGCTCTTGAGTTCATGGGTTTCGCCGGGCCAGACGTCCACGAAGGGGTCGCGGCGGTCCGTGACAAGCGGCCCCCGAACTTCACCGGCCCCGCCTCCGAGTAGGGCGGTGCCTCCTGCGGCGCCCCACCACAAAGTGCAGGGTACGCGGTGGGTCGGCGGCGCATAGGGTAGGAGCGAGACGAACGCCGACGTCTGCACGGGAGAGAGCACGGTGACCGACACCCAGCGCCCGATCATCACCGACGGCATGCCCAGCCAGCTGCCGGATGTCGATCCCGCCGAAACCCGCGAATGGGTCGATTCTCTCGACGCCGTGGTCGAGCACCACGGCCGGGAACGTGCGCGATTCCTGATGCTCAAGGTGCTCGAGCGTGCACGGGAGGCGGGCATCGGGGTGCCGTCGCTGACGTCCACCGATTACATCAACACCATCCCGCCCGACCGCGAGCCGGAGTTCCCCGGCGACGAGCACATCGAGCGGCGCATCCGCGCCTACATCCGCTGGAACGCGGCCGTCATGGTCACCAGGGCGCAACGACCGGGCGTCGGTGTCGGCGGGCACATCGCCACGTACGCGTCGTCGGCGTCGCTGTACGAGGTCGGCTTCAACCACTTCTTCCGCGGCAAGGGCAGCGACGACGACCCACGGGCCGGGGACCAGATCTTCATCCAGGGGCACGGGTCGCCCGGAATCTACGCCCGCGCCTACCTCGAAGGGCGGCTCACAGAGGGGCAGCTCGACCTGTTCCGGCAGGAGAACCGACCCGACGCACTGTCGTCGTATCCACACCCGCGGCTGATGCCGGACTTCTGGGAGTTCCCGACCGTCTCGATGGGGCTGGGCGCGATCAACTCGATCTATCAGGCGCGCTTCAACCGGTACCTGCAGAACCGCGGCATCACGGACACCTCCGACTCACGGGTGTGGGCGTTCCTGGGCGACGGTGAGATGGACGAACCCGAGGCGCAGGGCGCCCTGACAGTCGCCGCCCGCGAGGAGCTGGACAACCTCACATGGATCGTCAACTGCAACCTGCAGCGTCTCGACGGGCCGGTCCGCGGCAACGGCAAGATCATCCAGGAACTGGAGAGCCTCTTCCGCGGCGCCGGGTGGAACGTCATCAAGGTGGTGTGGGGGCGCAAGTGGGACGAGCTGCTGGCGCTGGACCACGACGGCGAGCTCGTCAACAAGATGAACTCCACCCCGGACGGCCAGTTCCAGACCTTCTCGGTGTCCGACGCCAACTACATCATCGAGCACTTCTTCGACACACCCGGACTGCGCAGGATCCTCGAGGACTCCAGCCTCACCGATTCCGACCTGCCGGTGCTGGACCGGGGCGGGCACGACTACCGGAAGGTGTACGCAGCGTTCAAGACGGCCGTCGAGCACACGGGACAGCCGACGGTCATCCTCGCCCAGACGATCAAGGGCTGGACGCTGGGTCCGGACTTCGAGGCGCGCAACGCGACTCACCAGATGAAGAAGCTGACCCAGAAGGCGCTCAAGAAGTTCCGCGACCGGCTGTTCCTGGAGATCCCGGACGAGGATTTGGAAGGCGACCTGCCGCCGTACTACCACCCGGGCGTCGATTCCGACGAGATCCAGTACATGCTGCAACGGCGACGTGAGCTCGGTGGGTCGATCCCGCGCCGTGTGCTCCGCGCGAAGCCGTTGCCGTTGCCGGACGCCAAGCTCTACGACGAGCTGAAAAAGGGGTCGGGCAAGCACGAGGTCGCGACGACGATGGCGTTCGTCCGGCTGCTCAAGGACCTGTTCAAGGCCAAGGACCTGGGCAAGCGGATCGTGCCGATCATCCCCGACGAGGCCCGCACCTTCGGTATGGACTCGCTGTTCCCGTCGCAGAAGATATACAGCCCACACGGCCAGAACTACGACCCGGTGGATCGCGAGATGCTGCTGGCGTACCGCGAGGCGAACGATGGCCAGATCCTGCACGAGGGCATCACCGAGGTCGGGTCGGTGGCCTCGTTCACGGCGGCCGGCAGCAGCTACGCGACCTTCGGTGAGCCGATGTTGCCGGTCTATGTCTTCTATTCGATGTTCGGGTTCCAGCGCACGGGGGACTCGATCTGGGCGGCCGCCGACCAGCGCGCCCGCGGGTTCCTTATGGGCGCGACGGCAGGACGCACGACACTCAACGGTGAGGGTCTGCAGCACGAGGACGGCCACTCCCTGCTCCTGGCCGCCACGAACCCCGCAGTGCTGGCGTACGATCCGTCGTTCGCCTATGAGATTGCGAGCATCGTCGGCGACGGCGTCCGGCGCATGATGGGTGAGGACGCCGAGGACGTCATGTACTACCTCACCGTCTACAACGAGCCGGTGGTCCAGCCCGCGATGCCCGAAGGGGTGGACGACGAGGAGGTCGTGCGCGGCATGTACCGCTATGCCCGGTACGACGACCAGCGCAGCCACCGGGCGCAGGTCCTGTCGTCTGGTTCTGCGATGCCACTGGCGCTGGAGGCCCAGCGGATGCTGGGGGAGGATTGGGATGTCGCCTGCGACGTGTGGAGCGTGCCCGGGTGGGTGCAGCTGCACCGCGACGGGCTCGCCTGCGACGAGTGGAACCGGCTGCATCCGGGTGAAGACGTCCGCCAGCCTGTCGTCGCCCAGCTGCTCGACGGCACCGAGGGGCCCGTCGTCGCCGTGACCGACTACCAGAAGGCGGTCCCCGGGCTGATCGCGCCGTGGGTGCCGGGGCGGTTCGCGGCCCTGGGGACCGACGGTTTCGGACGGTCGGACACGCGACCCGCGCTGCGGCGGCACTTCCGCATCGACGCCGAGAGCATCGTGGTCGCCGTCCTGTCCGAGCTGATGGCGGCCGGCGACGTGAAGACGGAGACCGTTGCCGATGCGATCGCACGCTATGGCCTAGACCCGGAAGCCACGACCGAGGTGCCGTGACAACGGGCGTGGGCTTGCGTCCCGGCCAGGTGCCGGCGGGAGGGCATCACTGCACGGGATTTTCGTAGACGGCGGGTTAGGCTGCGGCTACCGTACGTGGTCACTCCCCCCTGAATACTGACGCACCGAGGACGCCGGTGACGGAGGAACAGACGGCACCGGACGTTGCTGACGGTGCGGACAACTGCAAGAAGACCGCTCGACGCCGATGGCCGCTGGTCACCGCACTCGTGGTCTTGTTCGCGCTGTTCACCGCCGGCGGCGCGGCGGCGGGTGCGACGATCGGCTACGCGGACTCCCTCTCCGGCCGCTTGCTGCCCGGCACGACGATCGCCGGGTTGGACGTCGGTGGCCAGACCGGCGACGAGGCGCTGGAGACCGTGCAGGATGCGCTGTCTGACCAGTTGAGTCGCAGGATCGTCGTGCGCTGGCAGGGTCAGCGGTGGCAGACGAAGGCACGCAAACTCGGCGCCCACACCAACGCGCGTGACATCATCGCCGAGGTCGCCGCGTCCCAGCAGGGACTGACGTGGCAGGACTGGGCGAGGCTGCGGTGGTTGGGCGACCGCGCCGACACCTCAGCCGTCGTCGACGTGGACTACCGCCGCCGGGCGGTGCGCCGCTTCATCGCCTCCATCGCCGACGAGCTCGACCTCGAGCCGACGGACGCGACGATGTCGGTCGACGGCCGCGAAATCTCAATCGGCCCGTCGGCCGTCGGGTACCAGGTCCGGCGCCGGAACGCCGTGGATGCCCTGCTGGACAGTCTGCGGGGCGATGGGGGCGCGGTGAGCTTACGGGTTCGCACGCTTCAGCCCGAGGTCTTAGAAGAGGCGTTCGCGCAGGTGCTTCTGCTGGACCAGAGCGACCACCGCCTGACGCTGTTCCTCGACGGTGTCAGGGCCAGCCAATGGATCGTGGCGACCGGCACCGGGGACTACCCGACGCCGCCGGGTCAGTACCACGTCGAGCTGAAGCGCTACATGCCGACCTGGGTCAACCCCGCGCCGGATGGGTGGGGCAAGGACATGCCCGATTCGATCCCGCCGGGACCCAAGAACCCGCTCGGCGTCAGGGCGCTGAACTGGAACGCGCCGGCCATCCGCTTCCACGGCACGCAGGCCATCGACAGCCTGGGCACGGACGCATCCCACGGGTGTGTACGGATGAGCAACAAGGACGTGATCGAGCTCTACGACCTCGTTGACGTGGGCGCGGTCATCGTCTCGCAGTCGTAGCGGCGGCGCATCGCACTCGCCTGACCGCGCGGACGATCGCCCCGGCCACCGGCCTCAGGGCGCGTGCTTCACCCGCACTCCGCCCCTCCACCCTCCGGTTATGTCGTCCGGTCTCGCGAGCACGTCGATGTCCTCC